>JAZQBS010000204.1:0-8305 GCA_045545875.1 Bacteroidales bacterium | reverse complement strand
TACGGTTGGGGTAAATGGCTTTGATGTCCATATAGTTGCCAAGGCTCGAATAGGCGCCCATATAGGTGTAACCACTCGACGGAGCCGTACCTGACCAACCAAGTGAGTAACGTATCTTGCCTTGGGTGAAAACTTTCTTGTAGTTGTCGAACCAATGCTCCTCAGAGATATTCCAAGCTACACCCATCGATGGGAATGTTGCAAAACGCTTGTTTCTACCCATTGCAGAGTTGCCTTCGGTGTTGAAGTTCGCATTGAGCGAATAACGACCGTCGTAAGTATATGCCAAAGATTCGGTGAACTGCTCCTTGCGCGTCTGGCTCTCTCCGCTCGAAGCAGCGGCAACGATACTGCCCACAACGGGATCAGAAAGGTTGGCCGACACGTTGGCGTAGGTCTCGTCGACTGAAGAACTTGAACTCGAATGTGATGTCTTGACAAGCGCCGTTGCCACGATGCTATGCTTTTCGGCGAAGGTCTTGATGAGTTGAATCTTGTTCTGGGTTTGAAGCAGGAAATTATCGGTCGACTTTTCGGCAGAACGATTGGCGTAAGTACTTGTCCAAAGTACACCGGTAGCCACCTGAGGCAAGAATGATTTGACGACCTGAGACTTCATATCCATGCTGACCCAACCTTCGTAGCGCAACCAGTTGTAGGGGCGCCATTCCCAATCGATGGTCATCTTTTCCTGACGTACATTGGTGTTATAGTAACTTTCGTTCGCCATAGCCAAAGGATTGTAGTTGCCGCCATCGTTGAAAGTGCCTTGGAAACATCCGTCCCATGGCTGGAAATAACTGGCTGTGGGACCTGCGTCATTCATCAGATAAGGACTCTCATTAGGCATCTTGGCTTGTGCCATAGCGCGAACGCCCGAGAAATTTCCATCGTTATCGGTGTAGTTTGCATACTTGTCAGTGTTGACGAAATTGAAGTCGGTATAAACGCGGAACTTGTCCGAGAACTTATAAGTCACGCGTGACTTGGCGGTCAGTCGCTTCTGTTCGGTACCGATGGTTGTGCCGACGTCGTCGAGATAACCGAGAGAGAGGATGTAGGTAGCCTTGTCACCACCACCGCTTACCGAGAATGAGTTATCCCACTGCCAGGCGTTCTGCTTAACTGTTTCGAGCCAATCGGTATCTACGGCATATTCGCGGTAGTACTTGAACTCCGAAAGCGACTGACGCTGTAGAAGTTCATCGCGGTTGTAAAGCAGGTCGAGAAGTGCCGACGAATTGCCGAGGCCATTTGCGTTGGCTGCATTCCACACGGCATCCTGAATCATTGCGATATACTGCGACGCATTAAGCAACGGGATGGGATCAGGCTCCTCCTTGATGGAGAACTTCGACGTGAAGCTGAAGTTGGTCTTACCCGTCTTGCCTTGCTTGGTAGTGATAAGGAGTACACCATTGGCGCCCGATGTACCGTAGATAGCGGTCGAGGCGGCATCTTTGAGTACCTCGATGCTTTCGATGTCGGAAGGAGAAATGTTAAGGAGTGCGCCGAAGTCATCTTCGTTGGCGTTCGAGAAGTCGAAGTCATCGCCAAAGCTGGTCGAGGTAGGAATACCGTCGATGACGACAAGCGGGTCGGCGTTGGATGAAAGCGTGCTGGTACCACGGATGCGAATCGAGGATTTTGCACCAGGATCACCGCCCAACACAATGTCGAGACCGGCAGCTTGACCTTGCAGTGCTTCTTCGATGGAAGCCACAGGTGCAACCTCAGTGATTTCGACCATGGAGATTTTCTGCGTGGCTGATGTCTGTTCGCGGAAAGATACACCGAGTTCCGAACGCTCAACGCGTTGTGCAGTAACTTCGGCTCCAGCCAACATACGGCTGTCTTCCGACATCTTCACTTTGAGTGTAGTTTGACCCTTGTATTCGATACGTTGGGTCTTCATACCGATATATGATATCTGGATGTTGAACTTTTCGCCTGGAGGCATTGTCAACACAAAGTTACCATCGATATCCGTAACGGTTCCCTTCAAGGCACGGTTCTGTTGGTTCGACACCACAATGTTTGCGCCAGGAATGGGCTCATTGAAGTCGTCGATAACCACACCCGTCAGTGTCCTTGCCTGCTGCGCCATGACCATTGTGGTCATCAGCGAGAGGAGGGGGAATAGTATAGTCTTGAATTTATTCATAACTTTCTTGGATTTACAATCACTTCAACACTCCATCAACAAGTTGGAATGCGCCGTCACTGAATGCGAATGGCAGGTAATAGTATTTATCGACCACGGGAACACTTACACCCTCGGCTCCTTCGCCAGTGGCACTGATGGAGAGTGATGTGCCATTGTCGTTGACGCGAAGCCCAAAAGTGCCACCCGTTTCAAACTGGCCCTTGCAGGACGAACCCACATAAGGATAAGCCGTAAACGAGTTGCGGTCGCGCACGATGAAATAGCTCAGCAGATAAGCTGCCAATTGAGCTTGTGTGGCACGACCTGTGATAGCGTAGGTATTCGGATCGATATTGAGGTTAGCACAACCAGGAAGTGACTTGAGGTTGTCACGAATGGCATCGTTGGTAGGAACGAAGGCGATGAAACGATTGTCGTTCATGTCCTGCTCGATGCGAACGGTGTTGGCTCCTGTAGTAACAAATGCGCCGTCGGATGACAAACCTGAGAGACGAAGCAACTGGGCAAAACAGTAGTAGGGATAGTTGCGGTCGTTGTTCTGCGAAAGTTCAGTTTCCAGGCTTTCGGCAGTTACTGGTTGATAAATGCCGGGATAACTATAAGCGTAGGAACGTCCATTGCTCCAAGTCTGGCCGCCACCTCGCTTGATTTCCTGGAATGGATACCAGATTTCGTCGGTGAAGGTTGGATTGAGTTGTTGGTTGAAGAGAGCATTGGTTGTTATCTTTCCATCACGAATAAACCAATAGTTGTACGAGACGTTGGTTTCGATAACAGCTGTACCTGTGGAAGGAAGTTCGCTCACTTCGTCAGCCGTATTCATATTGACAATGTTGCGCATCAGGACACCACCCATATTGGTGTAGTCGCCAGCTTCGTCGTTCCACTGCTGGAGGGTATATTCCGAAACGCCATCGACAGTCTCGCGGAACAGTCGCATACGCTCGGCGCGGAATTGTGCGGTATCGGGGATGAGCGTCACGTGGCTGGTGGCATTGCTCGAATAGTTCCCGATAAGGCTCGAGCCATAGAGCGTATAAAGATAGTTGAGGTATCGTACGTCCTTGAATGCAGGGCCGATGGCACTGCCCATCACACCAGGTACCGACATCGAGGTAGCACCAAAGATGACACCATTATTGCAAACCAGTCGGTTGTCAAATTCTGTGGAAGGCAGGTTTATAAGCGTACCCATTGCAGAAAGCGCACGTCCGTTGTCAATGAAGGATGGATAGCACATGTAGGCCTGATAACTGCTGCCATCGCCATTGACATCGCTTTCCATCAGGCATTCGTTGAGCAGAATCAGCTGAATAAGCGGATTGAGTGTTTCGACAGAAGAGTATCCGCAACCAGGTTCCCAATATTCGCTGAACATCTTGTTCATGGCAGCATCGGTGGGAGCTATGATGTTGTACGAAACCCAACTATTCTGTGTGTAGTCCTGGAAGGAGGACGATGCCCACTCGTTGGCAATATCAGGCAACGAATTGAAATGTGTGCTATAAACTGGGAAACCGCGTTTCTCTGACTCGGTGATGTCTTGAGAATAATATTTATATTGATTGAAGAGCTTGCTGAACATCTGATAGTCAGGTCGGCTCGACAATTCGTCATAAATTGTGCTGACAGGTTCGATCACTTGGTCGATATGGTAGAGGTAGCCGTTGTCGGTTACCACAGCTTCCGTGTCGAGCACGGCCGCATTCATCACGTTGAAACCATTGCTAAGATGGTTGGGATTCCATGTACTGCCAGGGAAGAAATAGTTGTAGTTGGTGGCTGCATCGAGTCCTAAGGTAGCAAACAGTTTCTCGCTAAATACGGTCAGATAGCGGTCGTAATGCACAACCTGTACATTGTCGCGAACGGAGGCGGCAGAGTTGT
The DNA here is from genome assembly GCA_045545875.1 of Bacteroidales bacterium. Classification (GTDB taxonomy): domain Bacteria; phylum Bacteroidota; class Bacteroidia; order Bacteroidales; family UBA3663; genus Liminaster. The sequence goes on along the minus strand of JAZQBS010000204.1, from coordinate 4,251 downwards.
ACTCTGTAGTCATGTCCTTCTGGCAACGTGTACGGAAGCGATTGTACATGCCTGCATTAATGGTTTTGTCTGCCTCGGTGGCTCCATCGCCATCGGAAGGACGGAAATTGACCATCTTGTCCCAATCCATGGCAAAATAGATGAGATGGTAGGTGATCAACTCCTTGACGAACACGGGATCGGCGGCATAAAGGTCGTCAATCGACGAATAGCCTCGGGCCGACAGGAAACGCTGGAACGCTTCATCGGTGGGAGCCAGGACTGTGAGCAGCTGGGTACTGACGACATCATTATAGCCAATCAGTTCGATGCCTCGCAGGAAGGTGGAATAGTTTCCATCATTCTGCAACACTTCGATAGCATTGCCCACAAGGAAGTCGGGTGCCTTGTAATGGTCGCTATCCGCCAAATCCTGTTGACACGAGGTCAGCAGGTACATCGGCATCGCTACCATCGCGAGGAGGGCTCCTTTCCGTTGTAACAATGATTTCTTCATGTTTGTTTTTATTTTGGTTTTAATTATTTGGTCGAATAAACTGCGCGACCGCCCTTAATAAAGACACGGCCTTTCTGTTCCTCGTTTACAGCTCGTCCTTGCAGGTCATAACAGGGAGTAGCAATTGGGTCAGCTTGTATTTTTGAGATGCCCTCTTCGGGATTATGCTTTTGCATATAGGTCAAAGCAATGCCACAAAGGTAAGTGGGTGCAGCACCATTCGGTTGGGTGATGCGAATGTATCGATAATCTGATTTGTACATCTTCTCGGTGGTCAAATCGAGGTAATTTGTTTGACGTAAGGTAAGATCGGAGGTCAAAGAGGCAAGCAAAGTCCAATCCTCAGCATCGTAACTGCCATACACGTATCCCCAATCGGTGCCCGAAGCACGATAGAGCGCTAGCTTCAAACTGTTCACAGCACCATCCAAAACAAATGTGAGTTCTGCCGATTTACTGAGTTTGATGGCGCCTGTTTGTAGGTCTGTCGTATAGTTTTCGGCAACTGATGCCTTGCCGGCTTCGTCGAAACGAATTACTCCGTTGTCGATATATTGCTTAGTTGTTTCGGTGTTTTCGGCGGTGAAATAGTAATAGCCGTCTTCCGCAACTTTACCAGTGGTTCCGAAGAGTTGCTCTTCGGTATAGGTAGGTTGGTGCTGAGAATAACCTAGTTCGCGCACATAAATAATACCATCGGTATAAAGTTCGGTAAGGTCCCATTCCTGACCTTCGCCTGGAGTAGCGGGCAAGATGGAATCGAAGGTGCCATTGATGGAAGAAAGTCCAGAGAATGCTATAAACTTCGTATCGTTGGGCATTCCTGCGCTGCTAACCTGCATATCAAGTTGAAGAATAGCCCCGGCTTCGATATTCATCGTTCCAACCTTAAAGTTGTTGCTGCGTGCAACACCGTTCTCATAGGCAATCGGAATGCAAAGTAGAGAACCAGCCTTCAAGGTTACAGTGGCTCCGCTTATGTCGAAGGTTTTCTTGGCAATAAGGTCATCGCCTGCACGAAGTGTACCACCTGACTGAACGTTAATGGTAGAAGCTTTGGTGATGGAACCAGTGCCGCAAAGCGTTGCATCGGCGAATACATTATATTCAGTTGCACCTGTCGCATGCGACTGAGCATAACGATTCGTATCGTCTATATGTTGACCATTCACCGCCAAAGTGCCTTCCTTGACATTAGTTGTACCAGCATAGACATTCTTACCGGTGAGACGCCATGTGCCTGTTCCGACCTTGTTGATGTTATTGCTCTTGGCATAATGGTTGGCCGCACAGCAGCGGTTGTTGATGATGCCCGCAAAGGTTTCGTCAGAATTGGCAGAACCAATGGTCCAAGTACTTGACGTGCCATCGGTCTGCTTCGAAGTTGACATCAGGTAAGTGCCATCGTCTCCTGAAAGACCACCTAGATAGTTGTCGGAAGTGGTGGCCCAGCAGCAAAGCTTGGCATTTCCTCTGAGGGTTACAATGGTTGTCGGGATATTATAACTGCTCTCTTTAAGCATCAATGCGCCATCGGAATCTGTACTTACGCCATTGGCTACGAGACGGCCTGTGAAGCCTGAGGTTTTGAAATTAAAGTATTCGCGAAGATAAGGAATTTGCACTTCCAAAGTACCTGCTCCCGTCAAAGTGTTGTTCATGTAGCAGTTTCGATTGGGGGCGAAAATGCTGTAAGTGTTTTCAAGAACTTCGATAGGGAAGGAGTAGGTTTCGTAGTTCGACGATTCACCCTTTGTCTTCAAGGTGCCACCTGCAAGAATGAGTTTCGACGACGAGCCGATGCCTGCTTTTGCAATATCGGTGGTAGAGAGATAGAGTGTGCCTCCCTGAATGGTGGTTGTACCAGTGTATTTGAAGAAGGATGTAGTTCCAACATTAAGTTGTCCGTTGCCGTCGAGGATGAAGTCTGCATTGTCGCCCGTTCCTTCGATACTTCCGTTCATGGTCAAAGTGGCTGATTCAATCTCCAACGTGGTGGGATTGGTGAGACGAGCCGAGCGATTGGTAGCATTGTTCGAACCAGTGTATCGATAAGTGCCGCCATCCATAATCCAGTTTTGAGCAAACTCCTGGCTAGCACCGAGAGAAGATTTCTCACCACCGTTGGCAATGGAATTAAATGAAAGGACGCCCTCGTGAAGCACGGTTGCACCTGTATAGGAATTCTTATTCGAAAGGAAAAGTGTTCCTTCATCACCCTTGTTTACCGAGGTTCCTTCTCCACTGATTTCACAGTTTCCTGAAATGGTAATCGTACCTTTTCCGGTAGCCACTACGCTTTCGGGGGAAATGTTGGACGAAAGAGTGAAGTCAAGAGCATCGTCGGTATGCAGCAGAAGTTTCTTGCCTTCGACACCATCCAACGTGTTGGTCACATCGGGCATATAAGTGTCAATGTCAATGATACCTACTTCAACAGGCTTCGTTTTATAGGTTCCCGAAGTATAATCTGAATATTCTTCTGCGCCATCATTAAGTCCAAAAGCACGAACACGCACTTCGTATCCTGTGCCAGGTTCAAGACTTGTGAGGGTGAAAGAAGTTGCATCGGGTTGGGTGCGACCAACTTCTGCCCATGCGTCATCTTTTTTCACTTCGATGGCGAATCCTTCCTCATCGTAGGTATAGTCACGCCAGCTGATTGTCAAAGTAGTTGTCGTAGATGTAGCACTTAGCGTAATGGGTTTGCGCAAGAAGAATTGACGATCGGCAACAGTAATTGAATTGATGTAGTTCTCGATATTCAAGTATCCATTTGATGCTTTCACAGTTGCATCATTGGCGCTGGGATTGGTTCCATTTGCGTTCTCCCAAGCATCAGGCATACCATCATTGTCAGTATCTGTTGGCTTTGAGCCAGTAAACCAATCCCATGTGTCTGGTGCACCGATGGGCAGAGTCTCTTCGTTCGAAATGAGAGCACCTTTGAGACCGAATGACATCAGTTCGTCAATCAGATAGCAATCGCTCTGGTCACGATAAGGAAGAGATGCACCTACGGTAGGTATATTCTTTGTGATAAGTTCATTGCCTGGATAAAGTTCAAGGGCGGGATAATCGTAAGGGTCGGTCGTGCGATGATCCGAAGCAGAATAATTGGTAACTTCGGTAGGATTGAGCACACCATCACGATTAGCATCCTGCCAGTTATCGACGCCATAGCAATGGAAGTCCTGATTTGCGCCTCCAAAGCAATTTCCTCCACCCGAAGGACCATTGATGAAGAGATTGGATTCGATATTGACATAAGAAGAGCCTTCCGAATCACCACCCATGATGTAGCAACCGTTTGACCAGTTATACACCACATTGTTGGCATATTGGTTGGTGCCCTTCACCTTGTTGTTGCGTGTGGAATTGTCTATGTAAAGGTTTCTATAAAGTGTGATCGAATCGGCTTGCATCAATCCACCGGCTGAGTGGGTCATGAGTCCCTGGCCAAAGATACAGTTCTGCAAAGTGATGTTCCAAGCCGCACCAAATCCATTGATGGAGAATGTCTCATCCAAGCCCCAGGAGAAAGAGCAATGGTCGAAAATCATGTTTGTACCATTGGCCACTCCAGCGCAGTCCTTACCATTCGATCCATTATGTCCCATTCGAACACGCAAATAGCGGCAGATGATATTCGAAGCTCCTGAGAACGAAACGCCATCACCATAAATGGTCACGCCTTCGCCAGGTGCCGTTTGTCCAGCTACATAGAGATTGCTCGAAAAGACGATACGGCTTGA
>JAZQBS010000203.1:0-2911 GCA_045545875.1 Bacteroidales bacterium | reverse complement strand
TTAAGAGGGGTGGTTAAAATGACAACTCCTTGATGCTGAATCCTGCCTTTCGAAGGTCTTCCCAATAGTTGGGATAGGATTTCGAAACCACGCAGGGGTCATCGATGAGGATGCTGCGCGAGGGCAGGACAAACGCCATTGGTGCAAAAGCCATTGCCATGCGATGATCCTTGTAGGTGGCGATGACTGGGTCGGCTTCGGCTTCGCGACGGGTGCCATCCCATTGCATTTCCACCGAGCCGTTAAGTTCTTGGTCTGTGATTACATAACCAAGTTTTTTCAATTCGGTTTCGAGGGCTGCCACGCGGTCGGTCTCCTTGATGCGAAGGGTATGCAGACCCGTGATGCGGAAGGGGACATTCAGGGCGCAGCATGTCACGATCAAGGTCTGTGCAAGGTCGGGCTGCGAAGTGAGGTCCATTTCAAGTGGGGTTCGGGCTTCGGAAGGAATGCCGCAGGATTCCAACGTCACGGCATCGTCTCGATAGGTCGTCCTGATGCCCAATGCCTCGAAATAGTTCGCGATGGCAGCGTCTCCTTGAAGGCTCTGCGCGTGCAGTCCTTCCAGGGTGATGGTGCTCGGAAGACTGCTGGCAGCCAACGAGGCAATCTCGTACCAGTAACTGGCAGCACTCCAATCGCTTTCGACGTGATAATGGAGCGCCTTGTAGGGCTGTGGGGCAATGCTGATTACTTGGGCGGAATGGTCCCAGGTCGAAGTGATGCCGAATTGCCTGAGCATCCCGAGGGTCATCTCGATGTAGGGCACCGAGGTGATATGTCCGCTCAATGTCAGCGCCAGGCCTTTGCTCATCGTGGGGGCAATCATCAGCAGGGCCGAAATGTATTGGCTCGAAACGCTGCCGTCGATGGTCAAGGTGCCTCCTTCGAGTTTTCGTCCATGGATGCGCAAAGGAGGGAAACCTTCGGCCCCGACATAATCAATCTGTGCCCCCAGTGTGCGCAAGGCATCGACAAGCAGGGCAATGGGGCGCTGCTTCATACGCTCCGAACCGGACATTACGACCTCCGCTCCTTCCTGGCTTGCAAAGAATGCAGTAAGGAAGCGCATCGAAGTGCCTGCTGCGCCAATATCGACGATGCGGGCCCCGTCGTCAGCAAAACTGTACTTTGTGGCATCGTTGTCGAAAGCCGCCAGCATAACCTGCGTGTCGTCGCAGTCGCTGATGTTCGTGAGTCGGCAATGGTCACGGCAAAGTCCCTGCATGATGAGCGCCCTGTTGCTGAGGCTCTTCGATGCAGGAAGCCCAACACATAAACGCCGTGTGAGCAAATCCGGTGCCTTTACAATATATCGCATACCTATCGACCTATCAGAACTCTTCGTCCCTTTTCAGTAACGTCCCTAAAAATCCCTTAGAATCCCTAAAAATCCCTTAGAATCCCTTTGAATCTTACGCTTCCGCCACAATTCGGCAGATATTCACCACCGTCATCATCGCCTTCTCCATCGACTGGATGGGCACATATTCAAACTTGCCGTGCATGTTCATGCCGCCGGCGAAGATGTTGGGGCAGGGCAGACCCTTGAACGAGAGTTGTGCACCGTCTGTGCCGCCACGGATGGGCTGTACCTTGGGTGCAACACCTGCGTCGAGGATGGCCTGTTTGGCAATCTCGGTGATGCTGTAGGGCTGGCCATTTGGCAAAGTGCGTCCGCCTGCCGAAAGCACGGCATCGGCCTCCTGCACCTTCTCGAGCATGTTGTAGTACTGGTCCTTCACCACAGCTGTGCAGGTGCAGGGGTACTGTGCGTTGATGTTATCGACGATGCGCTGGATGTTCTCCTTGCGTGCCTCAAAAAGTTCGCGGTTGTGGTCGCGGATGATGAACGAGAGGTTAGCCTCCTCCACGGTGCCCGACATCGAGGTGAGGTGGTAGAATCCCTCGTAGCCTTCGGTGTGCTCGGGACGCTCGTCTTCGGGCAACTGCTCCAGGAACTCCATGGCAAGCAGCGAGGCGTTGATCATCTTGTCCTTGGCGGTGCCGGGATGTACATTCGAACCCTTGAAGGTGATTTTTGCCGAAGCGGCATTGAAGTTCTCAAACTCCAGTTCGCCCACTTCGCCACCATCCATCGTGTAGGCAAAGTCGCAGCCGAAGAGGGACACGTCGAACTTGTGTGCACCCAGGCCAATCTCCTCGTCGGGGTTGAAGGCGATGCGCACCTTGCCGTGCTTGATTTCGGGATGCTGGCGCAGGTACATCATCGCGGTGATGATTTCGGCAATGCCTGCCTTGTCGTCAGCGCCGAGCAGGGTGGTACCGTCGGTGACAATCAGGTCCTCGCCCACGTGGTTGAGCAGTTCGGGGAAGACGCTGGTCTTCATCACGACGCCTGTTGCCTCGTTGAGGACGATGTCCTTGCCGTCGTACTTCTCGATGATGCGTGGTTTCACGTTCTCGCCGCTGGCATCGGGAGCTGTGTCCATGTGGGCAATGAAGCCGATGGTGGGCACCTTCTTGCCTTCGAGGTTGGAGGGAAGTGTGGCATAAAGATAACCATTGGCGTCAAGAACCACATCCTCGAAACCCAGTTCCACGAGTTCGTCGCGCAACTGCTTGGCGAAAACCATCTGTCCGGGTGTGCTCGGGGTCACACCGCTCTCTTCGTTACTCGTCGTGAATACCTTCACGTATTTGATGAATCGTTCAACAAGTTTTTCCATATTTCAAAAAAAATTACGTGTCAATTTGCGATAATTCGCGTTAGATAAATAAACGTGCGAAACGTCAAATTATTGTATTCCTTTGCCGAAAAATGCCGTCAACTGCCCGTCACGATCAGATAATGCGTCTTTTCGCCCTTTATCTTGAGGCCTTTCACTTTGGCCAAGGCAGCCTCTGCCTTTTCGCGACGAATGGCGACGTACGAGCAATGGTCCATGAT
>JAZQBS010000202.1:0-2062 GCA_045545875.1 Bacteroidales bacterium | reverse complement strand
AAATTGTGTATCTTTGCTCCTTGGTAAGATGGTGATATTTTTTCATAAGACAACACAAAAGTAGTCATTTTACCTGAGAGTACCAAATTTTTGGTGCTCTTTTTTTCTACTCAGTGTTGCACTTGTAACTGGAATTTAGGGCACCCCCATCGCTGGGGGTGCTGCCGTTTTCGGCGGAAATGCGAGAATTGTTTTCCTGCAGGCACAATAAAAAAGGAATGTGGGCATTAGAAATGATGCGAAAATTAATTTTGTCGTTCCAAAAATATATCGTATCTTTGCAAATCGAAAGAAATCATATACGACAATGAAGAAGAACTTGTCAAAATCACGCTACACGGCTTTCTGTCAATGTCCACGCAATATGTGGTTGGGTGTGTACAAGCCCGAATTGGCCAAGGTTGAAGACTCTGCGGAGGCTCGTTTCGAGAAGGGTACCGAGGTAGGGGAATTGGCCAAACAAATATTTCCCAACACTATTGATGTTACAACACACGATGGCGACCGGCTTGATTTGGCGGCCATGATTGAAAAGACGAAGCAATGCATGGCCGATGGGGCAGAATGTATCGCCGAAGCGGCTTTTTCTTACGATGGGTGCTATTGTGCTGTTGACTTGCTGCGCCGTGAGAACGGCGGCTGGGCTATCTATGAGGTGAAGAGCAGTACCTATAAGAGCGACAAGGATGACACCGAAGACTCTTTGCGGGTTTATCTGCAGGACATTGCCTATCAGCGATATGTGCTGGAGCAATGCGGAGTGAAGGTCACCGGCACCTACCTTGTGCGGCTCGACAGCAATTATGTGCGGGGTGAAGAACTTGACTTGCACGGCCTGTTTCATATCAAAGACGTTGCAGAACTGATGGAGAATGAGTACTTGAAGGTACCATCCAATTTGCCTATTGCGAAGCGTATCCTGCAAGGTGCCGACATGCCCGATGCCGACATTGACGTACATTGCAACAAGCCTTATTCATGTGCTTTCTTTAAGTACTGCCTCGGAGAGGTGCAGGCGCCGAATGTATTCGACCTCTACCGCATGAACTTCGACAAGAAGTGTACTCTGTACCGCGAGGGCAAGGTGGGCTATGAGAGTCTGCGTGGTGAGCAGCTGACAGAAATGCAGCAGCTACAGGTGGAGAGTCATCTTAATGGGACACAATTGGTTGATGCCAATGCCATCCAGCAGTTTCTCGGACGATTGAGTTATCCGCTCTACTTCCTCGACTTCGAAACTTATCAGGATGTCGTGCCACAGTTTCCGGGGACAAAACCTTATCAGCAGATAACATTCCAGTATTCGTTGCATTATATCGAGCATGAGGGTGGGGAAATCAAACATAAGGAGTTTCTTGGCGAGTCGGGCACTGACCCTCGACGGGCGTTGGCCGAGCAGATTTGCAGAGATATTCCGATGGGTGTCTGCACCACGGCCTATAATAAGGGTTTCGAATGCGGTCGTCTGAACGAGTTGGCCGATGCCTACCCCGATTTGGCTGACCATCTGCGGGACATTGCCGACCATATCGTAGACCTTATCGAACCCTTCCGCAAGAAGATGCTCTATCTGCCAGAGATGAACGGCTCGTTCAGCATCAAGCGTGTACTCCCGTCGCTCTTCCCCGATGACCGGAATCTGGATTACCACAACCTTACTGGCAGCGTACACAACGGCGGCGAGGCTATGGATATCTTCCCCCGCATCAAGGACATGCCACCCGATGAAGCCGCAGCCGCCCGCGAGTCACTCCTCCGCTACTGCGAACTCGACACCTGGGCGATGGTAAAAGTATGGGAGAAATTGATTGAAGTGTCAATATCTTAATAAAAATCATATGGATAGTATTAGATTACAAAAACTTAAGGAATCCCCGATGTTCCAGCTGTCATTGGGTTCAAAAGAATTGTTCCATTCCAACTTCCTGTATTGGCTGTGGAAAGCTGAACCGGATGCTTTTTGGAAGATAATGAGTGGATTTAATATAATTCAAGAAGATGGCATGGAAGTATATCGGGAGAAGAATAATTTTGATTTTTCCATCTACAATAAAGATGGCTA
>JAZQBS010000201.1:0-6045 GCA_045545875.1 Bacteroidales bacterium | reverse complement strand
ACTATGGACGAATGCGTGCGCCCACAAGGTTGGCAGACATGGCCCAACAAGGAGACTGGTGCTGATGGCTCAGCCACAGCTTTCTATGCCGAATACAATTCGAAGGGTGCAGGAGCACAGCCTAAGCAGCGTGTCGCTTGGTCGAAGCAGCTCACCAGCAATATGGCAGAACGCTTCACTGCTGCCGAAGTTTTGAAAGGCTACGACAACTGGAATCCTGTAAAATAATTAATATAGTTACTAGAATTCCTATCGTCACTATATTTACTATAGCTACTATTTTCAGCAAGATTAATTATATAATACCTTTTACAATAATGAAAAAGATTCTTCCGCTATTAGGTCTTTTGATTATTCCGACCTTGAATAGTTGTACCAGCAAGGTTGCTGAACCTGAACCATACTCTGTACGTATGGTTCGTTCCGAAATTGCTCGCAATCCCGATTGTGTAACCATCGACTACAACACCCAGCTGAAATGGAACTACACCCACGGACTGTTGATGCAGTCTATGTTGATGGCAGCCCAGCAGTATCCTGAGTTGGCAGAAGTGGTTGATCCCTATGTGCGTCATTATGTCGATACCATCATCCACAAGGATGGTCGCATCGAGCGCTATAAGCTGAGCAACTACACGCTCGACCACATCAACGCAGGCAAGATGCTTATGATGGCCTACGACAAGTGGCCCGAACCACAGATGCGTCTGGCTCTCGACACACTCTATCTGCAGTTGCAGAGTCATCCTCGTGTGAGCGAAGGAGGCTTCTGGCACAAGAAGGCCTATCCTTGGCAGATGTGGCTCGACGGCATTTATATGGAGGCCCCCTACTACGCTGAATATGCCAAGCGTTTCCTGAAGGGTGAAGACCAGCAGAAGGCTTATGCCGATGTCGTCAACCAGTTTATGGTAGTGGCTCGTCACACCTACGATCCAGCCAATGGTCTTTATCGCCACGCTTGGGACGAGAAGCACGAGCAGAAATGGGCTGATCCGGAGACAGGTCAGGCTCCTCACGTTTGGGGTCGTGCATTGGGTTGGTACACCATGGCGATGGTGGATGTTCTCGGATTCCTTCCTGCCGACTACAGTGGTCGCGACAGCATCATCTCGCTGCTCCAGCCCCTTTGTGAAAAGCTCCTCACCTACCAACAGCCGTCGATGGCTTGGCAGCAGGTCATCGACCAAACTGGTCGTGAAGGCAACTACGACGAGGCTTCGTGCACAGCAATGTTTGCATACACATTCATGAAGGGTGCGCTCCTAGGTGTTCTTCCTGCTGAATATTGGGAAAAAGGCTACAAGACATGGGAAGGATTGAACAAGAACTTCATCTGCGAAGATGTCGATGGACAAGGCAATCCAACTGGCACCATCAGCCTGACTCGCATCTGTGGCGTTGCAGGTCTTGGTGGCACTCCTTATCGCAGTGGCGACTACAATTACTACATCAATGAGATCATTCGTGATAACGACCCGAAGGGTGTCGGCCCATACATCATGGCATCGTTGTTGGCCGAAAAATATGAACCAGTCCTGAAATAAGATTATATTTTATTCACTATCAAATATTATTCATAAATTATGTTCAAATTTGTTCGAGCACGTCATCGTCAAGCCTATATGAAATTGGCGTGGAAACATCTCGTTTGGCCTGAAAAGGTTTACAAACTTGCTCATGGCAAACATGCACATTCCAAAAAGGAACGTTCAATTATTCACGAACTCTTGGCCCTTGGCATCATTCATCGTCATTCATCATCTACCATATCCAGTGACGACAAGGTCATCTTCGAGAAAGACGAATAATCAAAACAATCCCCCGACACAATCAAGTGTCGGGGGATATTTTTGGGGGATACTTAGGGATTTGAAGGGAATTTTGAGGATTTTAAGGGACGATACATTCGTCTGAATAATACTTGGACTCAATAAACATATGTCCCTTAATATCTCTTAGATTCCCTTAATATCCTTTAGAATCCCAGAGATCTTATCTCCTTCCGGAGCTCGAATGACCGCTACCGCTTACGATGCCGCCACCACCAGTAGGCTTGGAGCTATTGCCGTTGTTGGGCTTGGCTGAGCTGCTGCCTGAGGCAGGAGCATTGGTTGCGCCACGCGTGGTGCTACGGTTGTTGATCTGCGGGGTATTCTTGTTCTGGCCCTTGCGCTGATCCTGGTAACGATTGTCCTTCTCACGATTGTCCTGATTGCGGTTATTATAGCCGTTCATAGGATGCCTTGCACCCTCTTCGCGACGGTTGTTACCAAAGTCGAGACGCGAATGATCTCTCTCGTGGGACGAGCCGTGGATATTATGGGGTTTGGGTTCAACCTTGTGGTTATATCTGTTGCCCTGGCCATAGAATCCACCCGAGTAGTGATTACGGCTGTGTCCACCTACATAAACCTTGAAGATGCTGGGTGCATCGAAGTAGTAGAACTTGGGGTTGTTGTAGATCTGATATACTCTGAATCTCCAATGTCCGCGATAGGTATATACAGGACGATAGAAGTACTCAAGCTGGAGGAAACGATTGTACTGCACAGCGTTCAGGATGAAACGCATATCGTCGTTACGCCAGTCAAGGAACGTATAGTACATGTTGATGGCCGACAGATAACCCCTGCACACATCGTCCATGATGGGATTGATGGCGAAAAGGAAGTCATAGTTGATCTCATAGCAATCGTCGTACTGCTGAGGAGTCATGTCGAGCTCCCATGCCATACGATCGCTGAGGAAGCGAGCAGTCTCACGCATCTGGCTATGAGACATTGCAAACACCTGGCTCATGGCCAACAAGGCGATTGCGAGGGTTACAAACATCTTTTTCATACTCGTTATGTATTAGTGGTTAGTAATGATTTTTCGTTTATTCTCGACTTTTGGACAAAGTAGATAGTGGAAAGTTTAAAAAGGGGATTAATGCGTGGCATCAAAAGCCAGCAGCAGGTAAAAGAAAAAAGGGAATCAATGGGTATTAGAGGAAAATGCGAAAGAATTTAGCCTCTCCTATAAATGATACAGGAGAGGCTAAAGAGATAATATCAAATCAAAGGAATACCGGCCTGGGCACAAGTGCTGCGCATCTCGCTGGGCCAGATGCTCGACTGTGTCTCACCGATATGCGCCTTGTGGAGCAGAATCATACAAAGACGGCTCTGTCCGATGCCGCCGCCTATCGACAGTGGCAGTTCGCCTTCGAGCAGACGATGGTGGAAGTAAAGGCTCACTCGCTCCTCCTTGTTGGTCAGTTTCAACTGTCGCAGTAAGGCTTCGGCATCCACGCGGATACCCATCGACGAAAGTTCCATGGCTGCACCAAGTACAGGATACCACACCAGCAGGTCGCCATTCAATCCAAGGTATCCTTCTTCGTTCTCGGTGGTCCAGTCATCGTAGTCGGGAGCACGCATATCGTGCTCCTTCCCGTCGGAAAGCTTGCCACCAATGCCCATGATGAACACGGCGCCATGCTTCTTGCAGATCATATTCTCGCGTTCCTTCGGGTCCAGATTGGGATACATCTGACGCAACTGCTCGGCATGGATGAAGAAGATATCCTCGGGCAGGAACGGCTTGATGGTGGGATAGGTCTCGCAGATGTAGAATTCCGTGCGAAGAATGGCACTGTAAATCTTGCGCACAATCTTCTTCAGGAACTTCACGTTGCGATCCTCCTTGCGCATCACACGCTCCCAGTCCCACTGGTCGACATACAGCGAATGGGTATTGTCGAGTTCCTCATCAGCACGAATAGCATTCATGTCGGTGACAATGCCGAACCCCTCTTCAATGCTGTATTCAGCCAGTGTGTTGCGTTTCCATTTGGCCAGCGAATGCACCACTTCGGCGCGAGCCTCCTGCATATCCTTGATGGGGAAATTCACGGCACGCTCCACACCATTCAGGTCGTCGTTCATGCCAAGGCCCCTTAAGACGAACAAGGGGGCGGTGACACGACGCAGACGCAGTTCGGTGCTCAGGCTCTGCAGAAAGAAATCCTTGATATTCTTGATCGCCTGTTCGGTTTGCTTCAGGTTGAGGGCAGGCTTATAATCAGCAGGAATAATAAGTTTGCTCATTTTATCAAAAAGGATATGAAGGGATTACTCGTACTCCTGCCAACTCTTGATCTGGATATCCTCCTGCGACTTCTGGGTGAATGCCTCAATGAACGCACTTGCCAGGCGGGCATTGGTCATAAGCGGGATGTTGTGGTCGATGGCACCGCGACGAATGCGATAGCCATTGGTCAACTCGCGCTTCGAATGGTTCTTCGGGATGTTGATGATGAGGTCGAACTTGTGAGCTGCGATCATGTTCATCACGTTCAACTCCGACTCGGGCTGCTCATCAGGCCAATATACTGCAGTAGCCTTCACATTGTTGTCGTTGAGGAAGCGAGCAGTACCAGCCGAAGCATAGATGGTATAACCTGCCTTCACCAGTTCGGCAGCTGCATCGAGCAGAGCAACCTTCGACTTGGTCTCACCCGACGAAATCATGATGGCCTTATCCTTCGAAGGCAGTTTGTAGCCAGTGGCGATAAGGGCATTAAGCAGAGCCTCGTCGAAGTCATCACCCAGGCAGCCTACCTCGCCCGTCGAACTCATATCCACACCAAGCACGGGGTCGGCATTCTGCAGACGTGCGAACGAGAACTGCGAAGCCTTCACGCCGATGCGGTCGATGTCGAACTCGCTCTTGTCGGGTTTCACGTAAGGAGCATCGAGCATGATACGTGTTGCCGTATCGATGAAGTTGCGCTTCAGTACCTTCGAAACGAATGGGAACGAACGCGATGCACGCAGGTTGCACTCGATCACCTTCAGGTCACGACCCTTGGCCAGATACTGGATGTTGAATGGGCCCGAGATGTTGAGTTCCTTGGCGATGGCGCGCGAAACCTTCTTGATCTGACGAACGGTTGCAAATGAGATGTTCTGCACGGGGAAGCACATCGTGGCGTCGCCCGAATGCACACCGGCATATTCGATATGCTCCGAGATGGCATACTCGACCACCTCACCCTGCTGGGCAACGGCATCGAACTCGATCTCGTTGGTCTCGGTCATAAACTGCGAAATCACCACAGGATATTCCTTCGAAACCTCACTGGCCATCTCGAGGAAGCGCTTCAGTTCGGCATCGTCGTAGCAGACGTTCATCGCAGCACCCGAAAGCACATACGAAGGACGAACGAGCACAGGATAACCTACCTCCTCGACGAACTTATGTACGTCATCCATCGAAGTCAGCGCACTCCACTTGGGCTGGTCGATGCCAAGCTTGTCGAGCATGGCACTGAACTTGCTGCGGTTCTCGGCACGGTCAATCGAGACTGGCGATGTACCAAGGATGGGCACCGACTGACGATGCAGTTTCATGGCGAGGTTGTTGGGGATCTGTCCACCCACCGAGACAATCACGCCGCGTGGCTGCTCAAGGTCAATCACGTCAAGCACACGTTCGAACGAAAGTTCGTCGAAGTAGAGACGGTCGCACATATCGTAGTCGGTCGAAACGGTCTCGGGGTTGTAGTTGATCATGATCGACTTGTAACCCAGTTTGCGGGCCGTATTGATGGCATTCACCGAACACCAGTCGAACTCTACCGACGAGCCGATGCGGTAAGCGCCCGAACCGAGCACAACCACCGACTTCTCGTTCGAGTAGTAGTTCACGTCGTGACCCTGCACAGCGTAGGTCATATAGAGGTAGTTGGTGAGGTCGGGATGCTCGGAAGCCACTGTTGGGATGCGCTTCACGGCAGGCAGGATGTTGAGTTTCTTGCGCAGTGCACGTACGGCAAGCACCTCCTTCTCCATGTTGCTGCCCTGATGTGCATTGAGCACGAAGCGAGCAATCTGGAAGTCCGAGAAGCCCAGCACCTTGGCCTTGGTCAATACATCGGCAGGAAGTTGGTCGGGCGAAGTATATCCTTCGAGCACGTGCTTGTAATCGGCGATGTTCTTCATCCTTTCGTTGAACCATGGGTCGATCTTCGAAGTCGGGAGGCCAAGCGGTCTTAGG
>JAZQBS010000200.1:0-57362 GCA_045545875.1 Bacteroidales bacterium | reverse complement strand
GAAGGCGTTCTTGACGAGGGTGCGGAAGTCGTGTTCGTCGCAAGGTAGTTGGCTGACATTGTTGCGTGTCATGCGGATGACGGCACTCTGCACCTTCGGAGGCGGATTGAATACTCCAGGAGGAACGGTAAAGCAATATTCGATGTCGTACCACACCTGGATGAGTACCGAGAGCACACCATAGGTCTTCGAGCTTGGCTTTGCAGCAAGACGCTCGGCTACCTCCTTCTGAATCATGCCTGAACAAAGGGGTATCAGGTCGCGATAATCAACGACGCGGAAGAAGATCTGCGAAGAGATGTTGTAGGGGTAGTTGCCGATGACTGCAAAAGGCTGGCCATTGAAAACCTCGGGGCCATCGAGCGGTAACTTGAGGAAGTCGGCTTCGATGATGCGCTTGTCGAGTGAACTGGGATAATGCAGTCGCAGATAAGACACCGATTCGCCATCGAGTTCGACGACTTTCAGGTTGCAGCCTTTCTGAATAAGAAACTGCGTGAGCACACCCATACCGGGGCCTACTTCAAGCACGGGCAACTGGCTGTGGGTGTCCAACGTGTCGGCAATGCGCTGGGCGATAGACAGGTCGGTGAGGAAGTGCTGGCCAAGGTTTTTCTTGGCACGCACCTTGTCGTCGAAGGACATGGGGCGGACCTGATCGGAACGTTGGGCACGGTCGGTGTAGCGTCGATTCTTATTCATTGTTGTTTTTTCGGAGTGATCGGAATACTCGGAGTATTCGGAGGACTCAGAGTACTCGGAGTTCTGGAACAAGGCCTAAGCCTGGTTTTGTCTGTAAAGTAACACGGCCGTCGATGACCTGCATGCCACCGCGGAAGGGGTCGTTGGAGATGAGCAGATTGCCGTCGAGGTCAAGATAATCGGCGCAAGGGGCCAGTTGGGCGGCTGCGGTGACGGCACACGTCGTTTCGGTCATGCAGCCAAGCATCACCTGCATGCCCTGCATACGTGCCAACTGCACCATAAGACGGGCAGGGGCAAGGCCACCGCACTTCATCAGCTTGATGTTGATGCCATGACAGCAACCCTTGAGTCGGACAACATCCTCGGGCCCTTGCACACTCTCGTCGAGGATGATGGGAAGTGGCGAGCGTTCGGCGAGCCAGCGCAAGCCTTCCAGATTGTGTTTTGGCAATGGTTGTTCAACCATGATAACACCTTGTGTCTGGAGCCATTCGATTTGGCGTAGCGCCTCTTCGACCGAGGTCCATCCTTGGTTGGCATCGACGGTGAGCGGCAGGTCGGAAACCTCGCGAATGGACTTGATGAGTTCTCGATCGCCTTCGACACCCACCTTGACCTTCAGTCGGCCAAAACGCCCTTCCACTTCGCGTACCTTCTGCTTGACAACTTCAGGAGTGTCGATGCCGATGGTGTAGGTGGTGTAAGTGCAACGTTCGGACGAAAGGCCAAAAAGGCGCCATAGAGGCTGACCGAGCATTTGTCCCACAAGGTCGTGGAGAGCAATGTCGATGGCTGCCTTGGCTGCAAAGTTGTGGACGCCAGGTTCGTCATCGTCGAGGTGCATCACGTAGGAGAGGATGTCGTCGGTACGCAAGGGATCGTCGAACGTGCTGAAATCGACACGCTCGAGGAAGGCGCAGACGCACTCAATGCTCTCTCCAAGATAGGGAGGCATGGAAGCCTCGCCATATCCGGTTACGCCTTGATGAGTGATGGCTATAATAACATCAGGTGTCTGGCTGCGTGAGCAACCAGACACTGTGAATGTATGCTGCAAATGCAGCGGATAGGGTCGAAAACTGAGCTGCATCAGAGCTTGTCACTCTGCTCGAGGGTGAGTGTTGCAGTTGGACGATCGCAAACCTCTGTTGGGCCGAAGTACTGGATTGGGCCAGGATATACGAACGAGGTGTTGCGCGACCACTCGGTGCGATGACGAACAAAGTACTTGTAGGGCTTGCCCGACAGTTCAACGAGAGCCTTCTTGATTACAGGCTTCATCTGACCATTGCGCTTCTCCATATTCATCATCATGGTGATGGGGATACCACCAGCAATCCATTCGTCGGCAGGACGGAAGGTGTTCTTGATGGACGACATGTAACCAGTCTTGCCAGCAGCGATAAGCATGGCAGCGTTGTAACCAAGGCTGTAGCAGTAGTCGGCATCCCAGTTGGATGGAGCGGCGCAGCGGCCCTCATATCCGAAGAAGTGGTGCTGGGTAGCGAACTTGCCGGTGTAGATACCGTCGCGCTTCCAGTCGGCGAGCTTCTTGGCAACCATCTCGGCGAGCAGCTGCTCGGTCTCGATGAGTGATACCTGTACGTTGCCGTGTGGGTCGCGCTCGAGAGCCAACTGACGGCTTACAGAGAGCGGGAGGGACTTGAAGAGAGCAGCGTTCTCGTCAGAGAGGTGAGCGAGCACGTAGTCAATCTTCTTGTCGTCGGCAACGAGGTCGAAGTCGGCCTGGTTCTTGGCGAGCATATCGTTGAGCTCAGCGATGAGTCGCTTGATGGCTGGGATGAACTCGATGAGTCCCTCAGGAACGAGGACTACGCCATAGTTCATACCGAGGTTAGCACGGTCGGTAACGACTTCAGCGATATAGGTTACGATGTCGTCGAGGGTCTGGTTCTTAGCTTCAACCTCCTCGCCGAGCAGGGTAACATTGGGGTGAGTCTGGAGAGCGCACTCGAGGGTAACGTGGCTGGCGCTACGACCCATGAGCTTCACAAAGTGCCAGTACTTCTTGGCAGAGTTGCAGTCGCGCATGATGTTGCCGATAACCTCAGAGTAAACCTTGGTAGCGGTGTCGAAGCCGAACGATGCCTCGATCTCGCTGTTCTTGAGGTCGCCGTCAATGGTCTTTGGGCAGCCGATAACCTGCACGTCAGCACCGATGGCCTTGTAGTATTCGGCGAGCACGCAGGCATTGGTGTTGGAGTCGTCGCCGCCAATGATAACGAGCGCCTTGATGTCGAGAGCCTGAAGAATCTCAAGACCCTTATCGAACTGCTCCTTCTTCTCGAGCTTTGTACGACCAGAACCGATGATGTCGAAACCACCAGTGTTGCGGTACTCGTCGATGATGTTGCCAGTGAGCTCGATGTAGTTGTGCTCAATGAGGCCGGCAGGGCCGAGGATGAAGCCGTAGAGACGGTTCTTGGGATTGAGGCTCTTGATGCCGTCGAAGAGACCAGAGATAACGTTGTGACCACCAGGAGCCTGGCCGCCAGAGAGGATAACGCCTACGTTGAGCGAAGCCGAATGCTTGCCGCCCTCAGAGGGCTCGAAGTGAACGTAAGGCATACCATAGGTATTGGGGAAGAGTTCCTTGATCTCCTCCTGATTGTCGGCAGATTCGGTGGGTTCACCTTCTACGATGGTAAGAGGGCCGCAGAGGGCCTTAGGCATCTTGGGACGATAAGCAGCGCGAGCAATCTCAAGAGCGCTTTTTTCAACTGTTGCTTCCATAAAATAAATTTTAAGTAATGTTTTTGGTTTATAGTTTTTGTTCTGAATACAGATTTTGAATGCTGATCAATGGTGGAAGAGACGAACGCCTGTGAAGACGCATACCATGCCGTACTTGTCGCAGGTAGCAATCACATTATCGTCGCGTACCGAACCGCCGGCTTCGGCGATGTACTGGACACCCGACTTGCGAGCACGCTCGATGTTGTCGCCGAATGGGAAGAAGGCATCGGAGCCTAAGGAGACGCCCGAAAGTTTCTGGAGCCACTCCTTCTTTTCGGCCAAGGTAAGTACCTCGGGACGCTCGGTGAAGAAGTTCTGCCATGTGCCTTCGCGCAGCACGTCGTCATGTTCCTCCTCGCTGATGTAAACGTCGATGGTATTGTCGCGGTCGGCACGCTTGATGCCTTCCTTGAACGGCAGAGCCATCACCTTGGGATGCTGGCGCAGCCACCAGATGTCAGCCTTGTTGCCAGCGAGACGAGTGCAGTGGATGCGGCTCTGCTGACCGGCGCCTATGCCGATGGCCTGACCGTCCTTCACATAACATACCGAATTGGACTGGGTATATTTGAGCGTGATGAGCGCGATGACAAGATCGCGACGAGCCTCTGCGGGAAGATCCTTGTTTTGGGTAGGGATGTTGGCGAAGAGCGCATCGTCGTTGAGGTTGATTTCGTTGCGTCCCTGTTCGAAAGTAATGCCATAGACCATCTTGCGCTCGACGGGAGCCGGACGATAGGATGGATCCATCTGAATGACGCAATAGGTTCCCTTGCGCTTGGCCTGGAGGATGGCGAGGGCTTCGGGGTCGTAGCCTGGGGCGATGACACCATCGCTCACTTCGCGGTTGATGAGCCGGGCAGTAGCCACATCGCACACATCGGAGAGGGCGATGAAATCGCCAAACGAAGACATGCGGTCGGCACCACGGGCTCGGACATAGGCCGAAGCCAATGGGGTGAGCTCATAGTCATCGGTGAAATAGATCTTCTTCAATGTCTCGCTGAGGGGCAGACCTACTGCAGCACCGGCAGGCGATACATGCTTGAAACTGGTGGCAGCAGGAAGGCCGGTGGCAGCCTTAAGCTCGCTGACGAGCTGCCAGCTGTTGAAGGCATCGAGAAGGTTGATGTAGCCTGGACGGCCATTGAGAACGGTGATGGGCAGTTCCTTGTCGCCCTCCATAAAGATTCGTGACGGCTTCTGATTGGGATTGCAGCCGTATTTGAGTTCGAGTTCTTTCATATTAATTATATGTACTGACCTTATAGTCGGTGCAAATGTAGTAATTTTACACGAAAAAAACAAATATTTGCCGATGATTTTGTTTTTGTCAAATTAATTTCCTATATTTGCACCCGTTAAAAATGAAGTTATGCAAAATTCAAATGTCACTACCGCAAAATTAATGGGACTTGCAGCAATGGCTGCAGTGCTCGTTTCGTGCAATAGGAAGGCCGATGCGCCCATCGACCGAGTGGCTCTTCTAGAGCGCAACAACCCCGTCGTAACAGCTATCGACACCATGGCGTCGCTGACAGTAGGCAACGGAGACTTCGCGATGACAGTCGATGTCACCGGCCTGCAGACTTTTCCCGAGAAATACAGCAAAGGTGTGCCCCTCGGCACCATGTCGAGCTGGGGATGGCATAGTTTTGACAATCCAGAGAAGTATGACCCGAAAGAAGTGCTTGTTGCCTACGACTTTGGTACGGGCAGCAAGGAGGCACTCTACTCTCAGCAGGTGAATCCGAAGAAGGATGCCCGTAAAGCTGCTGCCTCTGACTGGTTGCGCGCTAATCCGCATCGTCTTCACTTAGGTAACCTGGGTCTCTTCATCGATGAAGGGGAGAACCCCGAGATTACTGATATCAACCAGAAACTCGATTTGCTGACGGGCACCATTACTTCCGACTACAAATTCAATGGAATGCCCATGCATGTTGTTACAGCCTGTGCTCCCGAGGCAGACGTCATTGGTGTGACCATCGAAGCCGAGCAGCCCATGCCACTTGTGTTGCGCATCCCTGGTCCAACAGGCAAGCATTCCGACGATGCAAGCGACTGGCTCAATACGCCCGACTGTCTGCTGCGTGACAAGTCGTTCATCGTGCCCTACGGCTTCACCATCGATATCGAGGGAGGGGACGGCTGCGCCCTTGAGCAGATTGACAACAATAAGGTTCTCATCAAACCTCGAAAGAACGAGGCAGGTCGCTATGACCTGACTTTTCGCTGGCGTCCCGACACGCTTCAAAACGTTTCGGCTATGATGAATGCTGCCGATGTCGTTGCAGCCAGTGAAGTACATTGGAAAACATTCTGGACCGAAGGTGCTGCCGTCGATTTCAGCGACTGCACTGACCCACGTGCCAAGGAGATGGAGCGCCGCGTATTGCTCAGCCAATATCTGCTGGCCATCAACAGCGCTGGACATACGCCACCACAGGAGACGGGCCTGACCTACAACTCGTGGTTCGGCAAGTTCCACCTCGAGATGATCTACTGGCACCAGGCGTGGCTCCCGCTATGGGGACATGGCGAACTGCTCGACCGTACCCTTTCGTGGTACAAGCAACCCGAGCCACACGCTTTGGCCAAAGAGATTGCCGAGCGACAAGGCTATAAGGGTGTGCGTTGGATGAAGATGACAGACCCAAGCGGCATGGAGGCTCCTTCGAAGGTGGGCAGTTTCCTGATCTGGCAGCAGCCTCATCCTATCTATTTGGCCGAACTTCTGCGTCGCAACGATCCGTCGGTGGTCGATCGTTATTACGACATTGTGATGGAGACAGCCACGTTCATGGGAGATTTTGCCGTATTTGAGCCCGAGAACAATCGCTTTGTCCTGAAGGGCAATATCCCTGCACAGGAGACACTTCGAGCTGCCGAGGTAGTGAATTCACCTTATGAACTTTCAGAGTGGCGCACGGTGCTAATGATGGCCCAGCATTGGCGTGAGATCAAGGGAGAGGAGCGCGTGGCTCGTTGGGACTCGATCATCGACCTCATCGCGCCCTTGGCTTGGAAGGACGGCGCTGCCGACAATTCGGAATTCAACGTAGATAAGAACAAGAAATACGGCAAGGTCTATCTTGCCTGTGAAACCAATCCCGATACTTACAGCGATCGTCGTCTGACCAGCGACCATATGGCTGTGCTTGGTGCCCTCGGCATTTATCCTGACTCGCGTCTCATCAACGACACCATCATGAGCAATACGCTTTCTTGGGTGATGGATAACTGGAACTGGAACCATACCTGGGGATGGGATTACCCGATGACAGCGATGTGTGCTGCCCGTTTGAATCGTCCGGACGATGCCGTATCAATTCTTTTGAACAAGGAACGTACAAATACCTATCTGCCCAACGGACACAACTTTCAGGACCAGCGTCTGCGCTGCTATCTGCCAGGCAATGGCGGACTGCTGACGGCTGTGGCTATGATGTGTGCTGGTTGGGATGGCTGTGAACTGGGCAAGAATCCCGGTTGGCCTAAGGATGGTAAGTGGAATGTACGTTGGGAAGGTTTGAAACCTTTGCCATAATAATTAGTAATGAATCAATTCAGTAGATCAATGTTTCGGGCTCTCAGTTGGCTCGAAAGGAGATATTATAGACTTAGCTTTTGGCCCCGACATGTGATAGGAATTCTGCTGGCACTTTCTTTGCTGGCAGGAGTAGTTGGCATCTGCTATGGAGGCTATTGTGGAGTGAAGGCTTGTGTCGAGTTTGTTGTCTCGGTGTTCAACGACGCCAAAGAACTGTTTGAAGAAGAGGTCGATGACGAATACTGCTGGAATTCGAAACATCATGCCGAATTCCCCGTCCCCGAAGATAAACGTCATCCGAAGCGTGTGCCGAACTTTTCTAGGGACTTTGCCTTTGTCAACGACGTGCATCTCACTGCAGCCACAGAACTGGGTATCACACCTGTCGAAAATCGGGAAATACTGTTTCAGATGAAGGAAGAACTTGTGGAATTGAAGGACACGCGTTACTTCAAAGTCTTGCCGCTGACCAGTTCGTCACCCTATCTGGTGCCTCGTGCTGCTGATTTCCTGACCGACTTGGGTCGATTGATGCAGGAATATAACGGCACAAAGTCACGCTTCCTCATCTCGAGCGTGTTGCGTACTCAAAGTGACGTGCAGAAGTTGAGCCGTGTGAATGTGAATGCTACAATCAACTCAACCCATTGCTACGGTACGACGTTCGACATCACCTACAACCGCTTTGACATTCATGGCAAAACGTGGGAAGGAAAACTCAAGGAAGACCTTGCCAAGGCGCTCTACGACCTGCAGGCGATGGGTTATTGCTATGTGAAATATGAAATCAAGCAGCCCTGTTTCCATGTGACGGTTCGACCGTGACAAACAGAAATCTATATTTTCGAAAATAATTTTTGCTCTTTATACAATAAAATTCATAGGCACACGTTTTATTAATGACTAACCAATAAAACGTGTGCCTATGAAGCATAGATTTACTTCCTTTCTATCATCAATACCAGGTCCTCGTCGGGAGACCATCCACAAACTGCAGATGTTGGCTCGCTGCTATAACCCGAGCAATGTAGAAAATCTAAAAGATCGATGGTTCGACGAACATGCGCTGACCGGCGAAGCCATCTAAGTCCGTAAGACAGATGCCCGTTATGATATGCAGCATCTCGAGCGACGAAGGCTCAGACCCCACAATTTGTGGACCCAACTGTCCCCCGCATTCTGGAGCGATCAACAGGTATTGTTCTTTATGTCCGCCATTTCCCTTCAACTTTAGGGAGATGGCGGTATCGTTTTTCAATTGTTCGACAAATCCCTTCAGACCACCTTTGTCTTTGCTGTAGAGCCCTGCGACACGGTCCACGATGCTCACGTTGAGGATGGGTGGCAAAGTGCCGTCTGTGATGCGTTGGTGGATGTAACCGTCGATGTCGTTGCTAAGTCCGTCGCGCAGACGATGTAGCAAGTCTTCGGCATGAAGCGGTGGCATCTCGCCGTAAAGCATCTTCGATATTACAAGGTAATCGTGCTGGAGCTGGGTCGTGTCCAATCGAATTGCTTCTACGGCATCGACAATGGGCTGCACGGGGAAGGTTGTATCAAGTGCTGAGGGTGGATTGTCATTCAAATATTGTTGTGTCGTCTCAAATGCCTCCTGGCAAACCTGTGCAAGGTGTTCCGACTGGCTGGACAAGGCCGATACCTGAGGAATGAACTCGTTGAGCAATTTAGTGGCAAAGGCGGCACCTTCGTATTGTGTACGCTGGATGTAGTAGATGGTGATTGCAGACTGATAGTCGTCGAAGAGCGACTTGTCCTTGCCACGCATGCGGTCGAAGAATCCGAATTTTTCCCAGCGACGGATGTAATCCTTGATCATTTCATCGGCATGTTCCAGCGCTTTTCCAAGGTCAGCCTGTCGTTGACTGAAATGGAGTGTCAGTAATTGCAGGTGGTTGATGATGGAACGTACAATGTCCTGACCCGTCTCGGGTGGATACGCTGAGTGGAGCAGAATCTCTTGCAGTTTTTCCTTCAATGTGCAAAGCAGAGCCAGGCAATAGTCGGGTGTCTTCTTTTTCTCCTGCCGATAGAAGTATTCGACGCCAAGATTTCGATAACGGGTCTGGTAATCGACTTCAAGATTGTTACGAAGCTGCGAGGCCCATTCGTCGCGTGGTTTGTCCTGTAGGTCCTGCACGATGCGCTCCACGGCTTGCTGCCAATATTTCTCGACATTTAGCCATGTGACTCCCGACGCACGGTTGAGTGCAAGGAAGTGGTCGCCCGTCAAGTCGGTGAGTTCTTCCGACAAGGGAAGGTCGGAAAGAAGTACGCTAACGTGTTCGTTGCACTGCTCCATACTGATTGGATTGACATTTGGACGGCTCAGTCCGAGCAAGGCGTTTAGGTAGCTCTGATGAATGTAGTGGCGTATCTCGTCGTCGGGATAACTGATGCCACTGACATTGAAAGAACTGAAAATGGCCGGAAATTCCATCTCGAAGGCAGTCTCGTAGGTTTTCGGCCGGCGTAGTTTGTTGAGGTAACCGTAACGCTCCACCAGGTCGAGTGCCTCACTCTCCTGTGTGATGTCGAAAAGAAAATGCGCCAGCGACACCTGGGAACTATCGTGATAGAGGAAACAGTGGGAGATGAGCTGTACGTCGGGATAATCGTTGATGCCGTTGTTGATGGCTACGAGGCTGTTCCACGCATTCTTCTTCTGGATTGCAGAGCAGGTGTCAAGGTCAGGCAAAAGGGCATAGACATAGGATGGAACATCGTACAGACGACGTATCATCGTTATGGCTTGTATGATCTGTTGGCCCATCATAGGTTCGTCGAGCGTAGCGCAAATGTGGAATCCGAGTTCGCTGGGCATACCAGCTCTGCGCTGCTGCTCGTTCACTTCATGCACAAACTCACGCTCCTCCAGTTGGTGTGACTGGAAGAGCAAGGTCGTGTTGCGTCCTACGAGCGAAGCCTGGATGAACCTGCGATAGACGGGATGCTGGATACGCGATTGATTGTATCCGAGAAAGATGATGATGTGTCTCACTTCTTTTCCTGCATCATTTCGGCATAGCAACAGCGGCACAGGGGCATATACTCCTGCTTGGCACCAATCATCACCTGCTGGCTGGCATTGGATATTCGATACGAGAAGTTGGCCAGATGACCGCACTTCATGCAGATGGCGCGGCATTTATAGACGTCGTCGGCCATTGCCATCAGGTCGGGCATTGGGCCAAAAGGCTGGCCTAGGTAGTCCATGTCGAGGCCTGCGATAATGACTCGCTTTCCCTGGTCAACCAGTTCACGTACGACGTCAAGCACATTCACGTCGAAGAACTGTGCTTCGTCGATGGCAACAACTTCAGTGTCGGCCTCTACCAGGTTGCTGATTACACGGGCGTTTTGCACGGGGATTGCTTCGCTCGTGCTGTTGGCATGACTGACTATGTCGGTCTTGCTATATCGGCTGTCGATGGTAGGTTTGAAGATCTGTATCTTGCGCTTGGCAATCTTCACACGGTTGATGCGACGGATGAGTTCTTCTGTCTTACCCGAAAACATCGAGCCGCAAATCACTTCAATGCTTCCGCATTGGCGTAGGTGGATATTCTCTAAATACATTATATTATAATTTATTTATTCGCTTGCTGCTGAAATGACGTTAATCACGTAGTCTCCGATTTTTTCGCATTCGTTGATGATGTGCATGAAGAAGGAGTGCTGATAGTAGTCGATCTTCTTGCGGTCGAGTGAGTCGAATATTTCGTTACGTAACTGATTCCTGAGGTTGTTGATCTCGTCTTCGTGGTTGTAAGCCTTGTTGAGAGCGCTTTGCGGCACCTGATCCATGGCTAAAACCTTGAGCATGTGAGCCAGGGCAATATCGATGAGCGACATCATCTGAGAGAGATTCTTGTTCATATCGGGAGTGAAGCGCACACGCTGCTCATACTTCTGATAGAGCACCATCGAGATGTGGCAGATGGCATCGGCTATCGATTCCAGTTCGTCCACCTCCTTGTAGAGGTTGCGACTCAATTGCTCACCTGAATAGGAGAGAGTCTTGGGTGAAACGCTATTGAGGAATTTTGCTATTTCGAGTTCTGCACTGTCACTGTCTTCCTCCATGCGACGGATGCGTTGATTCAGTTCGAGTTGCTTTTCCGAACCCATTTGTTCATCGAGCATCGTCCGGACCATCCCAAACATCTTGTACACCTCTTCGCCATAGCGCGAAGCTTCCTTCTGTACCTGCACGAGGGCCATCTCGCTCGATGCAGTCATGAAGCCAGTATTGATGTATTGCAGTTTGAAATCCTTTTCCAGGTCTTCCTTTTCGGGAATGAGGCGCGTCAGGAGGCGGGCGATCTGTGTGGTGAGCGGCAGCATCAGGCAGAGGCTGATGAAGTTGAACACGGTGTGAAACATTGCAAGTCCCATCGCAACATTATCGACCTCATGGGGATCGCCGAGTCCGATGTGGCTGCAAAGGTAGCTGATGGCGTCACATATGTAATAGAAGATTGCCAATGCCCAGACCATGCCTAATACGTTGAACAGCAGGTGTCCCAATGCAGCTCGCTTGGCCATGGTGTTGGCCGAAAGGGAGGCAAGCATAGGGGTGAGGCAAGTGCCGATATTGGAGCCCAGCACGAGAGCACATCCCATCTCGAACGAGATCCATTGGTTGACGCACATCAGCAAGGCAATGGCGAAGGTGGCGCTTGTAGCCTGCACAACCATTGTGAGCAACATACCGGCCACCAGAAAGATGAGAATCGAGGGATAACCCATCGCACTCGAATCGCGCAGCACGTCAATCACTGCCGGCATCTGCGAGACGACGGGCACAAGGTGCTTCAGTTCCTCCAAGCCGAGGAAGAGCAGCGAAAAGCCGATGATAAACTCTCCCCAGGCATTACCGCGGCTGCTGTTCGAATTGAAAAAGGGAAGCGAAAGCGCGATGAGCGGGAAAATGAGGAAGGCGATATTGAACTTGAAACTGAACAGTGCAATGATCCACGTTGTCAGCGTCGTGCCCACATTGGCTCCCATGATGACAGCCATCGACTGGGCGAGCGATACCAGTCCGCCATTGACAAACGAAACGACAATCATCGTCGTAGCCGACGAAGATTGGATGAGGGCCGTGATGAGAACGCCCATCAGCATCGCGGCAAAGCGGTTGCTACGCATTGCTGACAGTGCCTTACGGAGGCTGTCGCCAGCAGCCTTCTGCAGACCTTCGCTCATCAACCTCAGTCCGTAAAGGAAAAGGCCAATGGCACCAATCAACGTCAAGACGTCAATCCAAGTCATGGTTTTCAGTAAGATTTTATAATAAAGCCTTAAGTGCTTGTCTGAATGAATCGCGGTAAGTTCGGCCGATAGGCAACTCCTCGCCGGTGGTTAGTGACACAACGCTCGCGCTGTAGTTCTTGACGTGCTTGAGACCCACCAGATAACTACGTTGTATGCGCGAGAAGAGCATCGCGGGCAATTGTTGCTCGAAACCTGTCAAGGTGCCTATGGTTGAGAGTTTTCGCCCATCGGCGAGTGTGAACTCCGTGTAGTCCTTTTGTGCTGCCAGACTAACGATGTCGACGATACGGATTGGTACGGTTCGTCCGTCCACACGAATGCTTACAAAGGGTTCAGGACGAACCTTGTCAAGAGCTTGCCGCAGGCGGTTGAGGGTATATGGCTTGAGCAGATAATCGGCTACGCCGAAGTTGAATCCGTCGATGGCATACTGGTCGTAGGCCGAGGTAATAATCACCTTGAGATTCTTTTTCCCCGATGACTGTCCTGGCGTCTGCAATTGCTGGAGCACTTCGATACCGGTCAGTCCAGGCATTTGGATGTCCAAGAAGAGCAGGTCGGGCGCAGACAAGGTCTTGAGGGCTTCGGCAAGGTCTGTGCCATTGTCAAACACGGTCGTGTCCTCTTCTCCCAGTTTTTGTAGGAAAAGTTGCAGTTTCTGGGCAGCCAGAGGTTCGTCTTCGGCTATAAATATCCGCATAAACTATTGGTGTCACTGGGTGAGAATATCCTTGATGCGTTGGGCGACAATCTTGGGCTCGATTTTGGTCAGGCAACGGTAATCGCCGTACTTGCAAGGTTTATTGCCATAGATTGAACACGGCCGGCAGGGTAGTTCCAGTTCGATGCAGTCGTCTTCGTTTTGGCGGTAGCCCAGGAAGCCTGCATAGCGATGCGTGGCACCCCAGATAGAGAGGCAACGCAGACCCACTAATGATGCGAGATGCATATTCGCGGAGTCCATTGACACCATCAGCTTGAGGTTGGCCATGCAGCGCAGGTCGTCCTCGATGGTCTGCCGTCCTGCTAAGTTCAAGATTTGCTCGGGATGATCGGCTGCCCATGTGTCGAGTACTTCCTGTTCGTTGGGTCCACCGAAAAGGTAGATTTTTACTTTCGGTAACTGCTCGACAAGGTGGCTCAGCATCTGCCGCATCAATGTTTCTGGATAGACCTTGCCCCGATGTTGCGCAAAGGGGGCAATACCTACCGAAAGCGTCTCTGGAGACACGGTGCAGGATTTCTGTCGAAGTAGGGCGGCGTGTGCAGCTCCGTCGTAATCAATGGTGAAGTCCAATCCCAGTGCAGCGAATACTTGTCTGTATCGCTCGATGCTGGTCGTGAGTTGCCGATGGATGGCTCCCGTGGTCAAGGCCTTCTTCTCGCTACGTCCCTTCTGGATTCTCTTTACGGGTTTTCCTGAAAGCCAGAAACGCAGATCGACCCACTGAGAACGCAATACATCGTGCAAGTCGGCGACAGCATCGACATCCAGTGCCTTCAGTTCTTTGTAGAGCCGATTGAGCCCAGCGATGCCGTTATAGTCACGTTTGTTGATGACCTTCACCGAAAGGTTGGGCTGATGAAGCATCGTTTCCATGACAATGGCCCCTGCTTTCGAGGTCAGCAGTGTGAACTGCACGTCAGGATAGGTTCGTGATACACTGTGGAGCACGGGCAACGTCATACAGATGTCGCCCAGCGCACTTAAGCGTATGGCCAATACTTTCCGGAAGGTTTTCATTGTGTTACTTGTTGCCGTAGAGCACGGGGTTCAGGTTCGGGTCGTTGTACATCTTCATCTGCTTGTACACCTTCATATACTTACGTCCGGCAGCGATGTCATCCAGCAGTTGATCGATGGCCGTCGTCAAGTCGATGCGCTGCGTGAGGAGTACATCGAGTTTCTGGGCGCACTTGTTATGATGCTCCTGCGATACATCGGTACGATCTACCTCAACCTGCATGTGGTAGATCTTCAGATAAAGGATTGACAGGCGGTCGATGGCCCATGCCGGCGACTCAGTGTTGATGGTGGCATCGGGCAGCACATCTACGTTCTTGTAAGTGTCAAGGAAATAACTGTCGTTCATTTCCACCAGATCGGTACGATCCTGATTTGACTTGTCGATTCTGCGCTTGAGCACAAGAGCAGCCTCAGGATTGATTTCGGGGTCTCGGATGATGTCCTCAAAGTGCCACTGCACGGTGTCAATCCAATTCTTCAGGTAAAGGAAAAACTCGATAGTACCTTTCTCGTAGGGATTGTGGATAGGGGTATCTACGTTATCGGTCTTGTGATAGTCGGCGATGGAGCGTTTGAAGATGCCATCGCAAAGCTCAGTGAATTTCATAAATTACGGTTTTTAAAACTAAATTTGCCGCAAAGATAACATTTTTTTCTGAATTAAAGGATAACTTTCGCAAAAAATCTTTATCTTTGCACGCGATTTTTTCCAAAACAAGCTATTTTGGCAATCATCACATCTATTTAATTTATTTTAGCAATATCCGCCAACATCAATATGAAGGTTTGTATCGCCGAGAAGCCGAGCGTCGCACAGAGCATCGCACAGATCCTTGGAGCTAACCAGGGAGGCCCACGTCAGGGCTACTGGGAAGGCAATGGTTATCAGGTGACGTGGACGTTCGGTCACCTTTGTGAACTGAAGAACCCCGACGAATATGATCCCAAATGGAAGACTTGGAGTATCGTTTGGCTTCCAATTATTCCTCAGAAGTTCGGCATTACGCTAAAGGATGACGACGGTGTCCGCAAGCAGTTCGAAATCATCAGTCGCCTTTATGCCAATGCCGAGTGCATCATCAACTGCGGTGATGCCGGTCAGGAGGGTGAATTGATACAACGTTGGGTTATGCAGAAAGCGGGTGCCATCGAACGTGAACATACTGGACAAATTCCCATTTATCGCCTGTGGATCAATTCGATGACCGACGAAGCCATTCGCGAAGGATTCCAGCATCTTGAACTTCAGGCAAAGTACGATCGTCTATACATGGCTGGCCTCAGTCGTGCCATCGGAGACTGGCTTTTGGGTATGAACGCCACCCGTCTCTACACCATTCGTTACGGCCAAACGGGCCAAAGACAAGTGCTCTCCATCGGTCGTGTCCAGACGCCCACTTTGGCCATGATAGTGAAGCGTCATTTCGAGATTGTCAACTTTGTCCCCCAGCAGTATTGGGAACTGAAGACTCTCTATCGTGATGTGACCTTCAACAGCACCAAAGGACGCTACGACAAGATCGAAGAGGCTCAGGCTGCACTTGAGGCCATCAAGGATAGTCTATTCACCATCACCGACGTCCAGAAGAAGTCGGGTAAGGAGAGTCCCAAGCGACTTTATGACCTCACCTCCTTACAGGTCGATTGCAACCGTAAGTTCGGATTCAGTGCCGATCAGACCCTCCAACTCATCCAAAGCCTCTACGAAAAGAAGGTAGCCACCTATCCTCGTGTCGATACCACTTATCTGCCTGATGACGTTTATCCCAAGTGCCCGAATATCCTTAGAGGACTGCGTGGTTACGAGCAGTTGACTGCCACGCTGCTTGAACCGAACAAGAAACTCCAGAAGTCGAAAAATGTCTTCGACAATTCCAAGGTTACCGACCACCACGCCATCATTCCGACCGGTGTCCCTGCAAATAATCTAAGTGCTCAGGAACGTCAGGTATATGATCTTTTGACACGTCGATTTATTTCTGTGTTTTATCCTGATTGTAAGTTCAATACGACCACTGTTTTGGGCGAGGCTTCGAAGGTCGAATTCAAGGCCACTGGCAAGTTGATAGTCGACCCGGGTTGGCGAGTTGTTTATGCTGGAGAAAAGGACGATGATGACGACAAGGAAGGTGCATCCATCTTGCCCGATTTTACTGTAGGGGAGAGTGGACCGCACACGCCTTCGCTGCTCGAAAAGTGGACACAACCTCCCAAGCCATACACCGAGGCCACTTTGCTTCGTGCCATGGAAACGGCAGGCAAGCAATGTGAGGATGAGTCACTTCGCGAAGCCATGAAGGAGAACGGTATCGGTCGTCCTTCAACGCGTGCAGCCATCATCGAGACGCTGTTCAAGCGACGCTACATTCGCAAGGATAAGAAGAATCTGATTGCCACCCAAACGGGCATCGACGTTATTCAGGTCATTCATGAGGAATTGCTTAAAAGCCCTGAACTGACAGGACAATGGGAACGCAAATTGCGTATGATCGAGCGTGGCGAATACGAAGCCAGCGTGTTTATCTCCGAACTCAAGCAGATGGTTGTAGACATCATCCATAGTGTCATGTCTGACCAGTCCAACCGTCAAGTTGCTTACGTCAACCCTGAGGAGGAGAAGAAACAGGCTGCATCCGAGAAGAAAGCTGCAGCATCCAAGAAAGCCACTACCCCTAAAAAATCCAGCACTCCCAAAAAGTCAGTGCCCAAAAAGCCTGCTTCTTCAGTTCCCCAGTCGCAGCCAAGTTTGGCTGCCCCCGTATCTTCTTCACAGCAAGATCCTGCGGCCCTTTCCGTTCCCCAAAAGTGCCCCCTCTGCGGTGGAGATGTCATCAAGGGACGTACTGCCTATGGATGCTCCAATTGGCGGACAGGTTGTACTTGGAGGCTTCCTTTTGACGCATCCAACTCCTAAAAAAGCATAAAAAACCCTTTCTTTTCGCGCGTATATGCAAAAAAGTGCGGCAAAGGTTTGGCAAAATCGAAGAAAATGCCTAACTTTGCCGCGTTTTTAAATAATGCATACGTTTTTTAGACGACATATAAACAAGGGCAATGCCCCAATATTGCTTACACTAATCCTCCTGCTGACACCTCTGTGTCTCGGCAGAAGGGTTTATGCTGAGCCTTTGCCTTTGCGTGTCTTCGATACATTGCAGGAGTCTGTCGATTCACTTTCTCTCCCCTTAGTTTCTCCCGACACTCTTGCTGATCCTCTGTCTCACGATTCACTTTCCTTTGCCACTGACAGTCTTTTCGTCGATACACTTGCAATCGATTCCGTGTCCACTAAACCAGAAGGAGGCGGATTGACAGCAGTGGTCAACTATAAGGCACAGGACTCACTGGTCTTCGCAGCCGGCAACATGGCATGGCTCTATGGTTCATCGCAGGTTACTTACACCGACATCACCCTTGATGCCGAACGTCTCCAACTTTCGCTCGACAGTTCTCTCGTGCATGCCAATGGTGTGCCCGACACCGTTACAGGAAAACTTAAGGGCAAGCCGGTCTTCAAGGACAGTTCCGGCGAATATGAGACACGCACCATGTCCTACAATTTCAAGACGGCCAAGGGCTTCATCTGTGACGTTACTTCTCAACAAGGTGAAGGATACGTGACGGGTGGCGTTACCAAGAAGATGCCCAACAACGACATCTATCTCGAAAATGGTCGTTACACCACTTGCGATCAGACCGAGTGCCCTCACTTTTATATCGAGCTTACCAAGGGTCGTTTGCGTCCCAA
Source organism: Bacteroidales bacterium (assembly GCA_045545875.1). Taxonomy (GTDB): domain Bacteria; phylum Bacteroidota; class Bacteroidia; order Bacteroidales; family UBA3663; genus Liminaster. The sequence goes on along the minus strand of JAZQBS010000200.1, from coordinate 39,554 downwards.
TAAGAATATCGTCACGGGTCCTGCTTATCTTGTCGTGGCTGATGTGCCACTGCCCATCGCCATTCCTTTTGGTTATTTCCCTTTTACTAAATCATATTCCAGCGGTGTCATCGTACCCACTTACGGTGCCGATCAGACCAAGGGTCTTTATTTGCGCGAAGGAGGCTACTATTTTGCCATAAACGATTATGTCGATCTGGCACTACGTGGCGAAATATATACCAAGGGTTCATGGGGTCTTTCTGCCGAAAGTCGTTATGCCATCCGTTACAAGTTCAAGGGCAATTTCTCCTTCAGTTATCTTGTGGCGAAGACGGGCGACAAGGGACTTTCCGATTATGTCGAGCAGAAAAATTTGAAGGTCGCATGGAGTCATTCCCAGGATTCGCGTTTCAATCCGAATCTTAGTCTTTCGGCTAACGTTAACTTCACGACCTCAGGTTACGAACGCAGCAACACTACTTCGATCTATAGCAACGACCTGACGACTTCAACCAAGCAGTCAACGGTCAATGCAAGCTACAAGATTCCAAATACAAAATGGAATTTGACAGCGTCGACGAGTATTACACAGCGCACTACTGACTCCACCCTCGTAGTCACATTGCCGCAGTTGACTGCCTCGATGAGCACCTGGTATCCCTTCAAGCGCAAGCAGAAGAGTGGCTCCGACCGTTGGTACGAGAAGATCTCGATGACTTACAACATGAATATGACCAACAAGGTCACAACCAAGGAAAACGAGTTTGGACAGAAAAATATTCTTCGTGATTGGGAGAATGGCATCAAGCACTCGATACCCATCGGAGCTACATTCACTGCTGCTAAGTACATTCAGATTTCGCCGCGTTTCAATTTCACCGACCGTATGTACAGCCATAAGACTGTACAGTACTACGATCCTTCTTTGGTTAACTCCAATGGTTCTTATGGAGGTATAGCGAAGGATACCGTCTATGGTTTTTACAACTCTTATGACTTTAGTACTTCCTTAAGCTTCTCCACCAAGCTCTATGGCTTCTTCAAGCCCTTGTGGAAGTCACGTCTCTTTGCCGTTCGTCATGTGCTCTCGCCGAATATTTCGTTCAGTTATACACCCGACTTCAGCGAGAAGAAATATGGCAGTTGGGGAACTTATTATCTCCCCGACAGTACGTCGGTAACCGGACGTCGTGAGGTTCGATATAATTACTTCCAGGGTTATACGCAAGGTGGTGCTCCACAGGGTCGTAGTGGTTCCATCTCATTTTCTTTTGACAACAACATCGAGGCAAAGATACGTTCCGACAAGGATTCCTCGGGCTATAAGAAGATTTCCATCATTGACAAACTGTCCACCAGCATCTCCTATAATATGGTGGCTGACTCGATGCGCTGGAGTACCACTGTGCCCATCAATGCTACTATCAAGATGGGTAAGAACTCGTCTATGAACCTCAATACGACGTGGGATGTCTATAAGTACGACGAGAACGGGCGTCATTACGACCGTCCGCGTTGGAAAGATGGTGAATTCCTTCGCTTGATGTCAACGGGTTATTCGTTCAACTATACTCTCAACAATCAGAAACTTGCCAAACTTTTCGGGCGAGGAAGTGACGAAGATGATGAAGAGGAAGACGAAAGTTACGACCTCGACAGTGAGGATGGCTACGTCGAGGAAGATCTCGACCCGACAAGCCTCGAAGGCATGCAACGCAATGCCGAAAAACGAAAACGAAAGGAGAAGAAGACTGCTGGATCGTATGATGACGACGGTTATCTTGTCTGGACTGTGCCCTGGTCGCTCAACATCTCCTATTCAATGCGCTATCAGTACAAGACTTTCAATAAAGAAAAGCGCGAATTTGATCGTGGCATCGTCCATAGTGCCACTTTTAGCGGAACGTTGCAACCCACAAAGGGTTGGAATTTCTCGTTCAATGCGTCTTATGATATGAACCTCAACAAAGTCACCTATATGAACATCAACGCGAGTCGTGACATGCATTGCTGGACGCTTACAGCTTCGCTCAACCCCTTGGGCCAATTCGCGTCATTCAATGTGAACATCGCTGTCAAGAGCTCTATGCTCTCCGACCTCAAGTATCAGAAGTCGAGCGTTTCGCGCAGCAACAAGATCCAATGGTATAACGACTAAAATGAAAGTAGCAATCATCAAATACAACGCAGGCAACATTTACAGTGTCTATTGTGCTTGCCGCCGACTTGGCCACGATGCTGTCATCACCGACGATCCTATCGTCATTCGTCAGGCCGACCGTGTCATATTTCCCGGAGTGGGTGAGGCGCGTGCAGCTATGCAGCATCTCAACCATACTGGCCTTGCTGACGTGATTCGCGACCTCCGACAGCCAGTCCTTGGCATTTGCATTGGTATGCAACTCCTCTGCAGTCACAGCGAAGAGGGTGATGTCGATTGCCTTGGCATCTTTGATGTACCTGTAGTTCGTTTCCGTCCTTCTTCCAAGGAATTCAAGGTCCCTCAGATGGGATGGAATACCATAGAGAAGTTCGAAAAGACTGCTGAAAACGACAACCCGAATCCATTGTTTATCAATTTGCACGAGGGCGACTACGTCTATTACGTGCATAGTTTCCATGTTCCCATCTGTCCCTACACCATTGCTCAGACCGACTATGACGGTTTTTATAGTGCTGCCCTCCATAAGGACAACTTCTGGGCCACTCAGTTTCATCCCGAGAAATCGGGACCTGTAGGTGAACAGATTTTACGCAACTTTTTATTATGATAGAAATAATCCCGGCCGTTGACATCATCGACGGCAAACTCGTTCGCCTTACCAAAGGTGACTACGATACGAAGAAAGAATATAGTCAGGACCCTCTTGAGACGGCCCGTCAGTTCGAAGATATCGGCATCCGTCGTCTTCACCTTGTCGATCTTGATGGTGCAAAAGGCGGTCACATCGTCAACCATCATATCCTCGAACAGATTGCTTCCCAGACCAATCTCATCATCGATTTTGGTGGTGGCTTGAAGAGCGATGATGATGTCCGTATTGCTTTCGAAAGTGGAGCACAAATGATTACCAGCGGCTCTATTGCTGTCCAGCGGCCCCAGCTTTTTTTGGCCTGGTTGCAGCAGTATGGTTCAGACCGTGTCATCCTTGGAGCTGACATCAAGGACGGTCGTATCGCCATCCAGGGCTGGCTAGAGGAGAGCGATGCCCGATGGCAGACATTCCTTGAGAGCTACACCGCACGTGGAGTCAGCAAGGTCATCTCCACCGACATCTCACGCGACGGTATGATGGCTGGTCCTTCTACTGAACTCTATAAGGATATGATGGCAGAGTTCCCCGACCTTTATGTCATTGCTTCTGGTGGTGTCAGTTGTATGATGGACGTCCTTCAGCTCGAAGCTGCTAATGTCCCCGCAGTCATCATCGGCAAGGCCATCTATGAGGGTCGAATCACGTTCTCTGAACTTGAACGCTACCAAAAAAACAATTGTTAATTCTTAATTGTTAGTTCCAAAGATGTTAGCCAAACGCATCATCCCCTGTCTCGATGTCAAGGATGGTACCACTGTCAAGGGTGTGCAGTTCGTCAACTTCCGCGATGCTGGAGATCCCGTCGAACTCGGCAAGCAATATAGCCAGATGGGTGCCGACGAACTGGTCTATCTCGACATCACTGCCTCGCACGAAGGTCGTCGCACGTTCACCGACCTTGTCCGTCGCATCGCTGCTGAGGTTTCCATTCCTTTCACTGTGGGTGGTGGCATACACGAACTCAGTGATGTCGAACGTCTTCTAGCTGCAGGAGCCGATAAGGTGTCAGTTAATTCGTCTGCCCTTCGTCGTCCAGAACTCATCACAGAGATTGCCGAGCGCTTTGGTCGACAGGAGTGTGTATGCGCCATCGATGCCCGCCTTGAGGACGATGGCCAATGGCGCTGCTACCTCAACGGAGGTCGTATTCCTACCCAGCGTTACCTCTTTGAGTGGGCGCATGAAGCTCAAGAACGCGGTGCAGGCGAGATTCTTTTCACATCGATGAATCATGACGGTTCGAAACAAGGTTTTGCTAATGAGGCTCTTGCCCGTCTCTCCGACGAACTCTCTATTCCAATCATTGCATCGGGTGGAGCTGGTTCCAAGGAGCATTTCCTCGACGTTTTCCAGATCGGCCACGCTGATGCTGCCTTAGCAGCCTCGGTCTTCCACTTTGGCGAGATTCCCATGCGTGACCTCAAGCAATATCTTGCAGATCACGGTATCAACGTTCGCCTTTAACGCGAGCTTTCATCTTGCCCATTTACATCCCCTTGTATCCCCATCGTGGTCGTTCTAGGCCATTTGCGTGTTCAAGTTGCAGCCAAGTTTGGCTGCCCTCTATCATAACCCATCATAACCCCAAATAAACGAATGCAAATCGATTTCGACAAACTCCAAGGCCTGGTGCCCGCTGTCATCCAGGATGCTGTGACCAATAAAGTCCTTATGCTCGGCTTTATGAATCGCGAAGCCTACGAAAAAACTGTCCAGACAGGTCTCGTCACCTTCTGGAGCCGCACTCGTAACTGCCTTTGGACTAAAGGCGAAACTTCTGGCAACGTCCTTCGTGTAGTCAAAATCCTCAACGATTGCGATAACGATACCCTTCTTATCAAAGTTAATCCTGCTGGACCCGTTTGTCATACTGGTGCCGACACTTGCTGGAACGAGACCAACGAACGCAACCCGCTGCTTTTCCTCACCGAACTGCAGGATTTCATTAACAAACGTCATGAAGAGATGCCCGAAGGCTCCTACACCACAAGCCTCTTTAAGGATGGTCTCAACCGTATGGCTCAGAAAGTGGGAGAGGAGGCGCTCGAACTAGTTATCGAAGCCACCAATGGTACCAACGACCGTCTCATCTACGAAGGCTCCGATATGCTCTATCACCTTATCGTCCTCCTTACTAGCAAGGGTCTTCGCATCGAGGATATGGCGGCTGAACTTGCCGAGCGTCATCAGCCTGGGTGGAAAAAACATTAACCCCTCATACCCCTTTTATGATCCACTACCAGAAAGTCACCATAGCACGAGGTGATAACGTCCTCGTTCGCCAATTGGACCTCACTGTCGGTGAGGGAGAGTTTGTCTATCTCATTGGCAAAGTAGGTGCAGGAAAATCTTCCCTTCTTCGGACAATGTACAAGGATCTCGACATCCTCGAGGGCGACGAGGCCTGCATTTTCGACGAATACAATCTCCTTGCACTCAAGTCCAGTCAGATACCCTACCTTCGTCGTAAGGTCGGCATTATCTTCCAGGATTTTCAGTTGCTTACCGATCGCAGTGTCGAAGCCAATCTTGACTTTGTCCTTCGAGCCACAGGTTGGAAAAACTCCGATGACCGTCGTCGTCGAATTACCGAAGTGCTCGATCTCGTTGATATGGTTGGTTGCGAAAAACGAATGCCCAACACTCTATCAGGTGGTGAGCAACAACGTGTTGTAATCGCACGAGCTCTCCTTAATAGTCCTCGTCTCATTCTTGCCGACGAGCCTACTGGCAATCTCGACCTCGAGACTGGGTATCGCATCGTGAGTCTCCTCTACAAGATTTGCAAGGAGCAGCATTCTACGGTTATTATGTCAACTCATAATCTGGCTTTCCTCAACGACTTTCCGGGTCGTGTCATCCATCTTACCGACAACCAACTTGTCGAAGTAGGTGGTAGCGACGAGCCTGACACCATCGAGGATGTCATCGCTGGCTCAACACCTGATAGTTTGGAATCGTTGGAAGGAATTCCCAGCAATTTGCTTCACGGTTCAGGTGACAGCAGTAGTGCTGCATCCCATTGCTGACAAGCAGCCAATCCACTTGCAGCGCGATGTTGTAGCGTGACACCTGGTCAAACACTTCCTGTGTCAGCCGAACACTCGATGCCTTGTACTCGACAATCATCAGTGCTTCTCCTTCGTCACCGAAGACCACGCTGTCGCACCTTCGCTCCAGTTGTCCCACGCGAATGCTGACCTCATTACCTATTCTTCCCGAAGGGTAATTCATCGTCCCGATCAGGTAATGCACGAAGTGCTGGCGCACCCATTCTTCTGGAGTGAGTTTGACCCAGCGACGACGCTGAGTATCCCAGATCTCTTCAAGTGAGTTCTTGGGATTTATCCGAGTACGAACCTCGTAAGATGGCAGATTCAGATTGTCCAAAGTCCAGTTAACTATTAATTGCTGTTTGTTATTATTTTAGGCTGCAAAGATACAAAAGAAATTCGATATGGCAAAGAAAACCGACGATTTTCAGCGCATAAAGGCCCAAATTGAGCAGCGTCAATACGCTCCTGTCTATCTTCTGCATGGCGAAGAAGCCTTTTTCATTGACCAACTCGCCAACCTACTCCTCGACACGGTGCTTACTGATGACGAGAAGGATTTCGATCTGGTGCAGTTCTTTGCGGGTGCAGGCGAGTTCACGATAGGAGATGTTATCTCTGCCTGTCGTCGTTTTCCTATGGTGGCCGAAAAACAACTCGTTCTGCTTCGTGAGGCACAGGCCCTCGACAAGCGTTCCTTCAAGCTCGATGACCTATGCCTCTACCTTAAGCAGCCTAGTCCAAGCACTATTCTCGTCATCACCTATAAGACTGCCACTATCACCGGTGCTACCGAACTAGTAAAACTTTGCAAAAAGATAGGTGAGGTCTATCAGAGCGACAAAGTGCGAGACTATGAGTTGCCTCGTGTCCTCCCCGGTTTCCTGCAGTCGCTTGGTGTCAATGCCGAACCCAAGGCCATTGATATGCTCCAGAACTTCATCGGTGCCGATTTTAGTCGTCTCACCCACGAGGTGGACAAACTCCGCCTCTCTTTACAGGGACGAACCACCATCACGGCACAGGATGTGGCTGACCATGTCGGTATATCTCGCGAGTTCAATGTCTTTGAACTTGTCGAAGCTTTCGCGCACAAAGACGGCCAACGTGTCGAGTTGATTCGTCTTTATTTTGCGCGTAATCCCAAGGCAGGACCTTTGCCCATGGTCATCTCCACGCTCTTCAGTTTCTTTCAGAACATGATGATGGCCTACTATTGTCAGGATCGCTCCGTCAACGGCATCATGAAAGAGGTAGGTTGCAGCTATCCGCAAGCGAAGAGTGTTCTTGACGGTATGCATCACTTCAATGCTCGCGTTGTTATGCGCAACATCGCTATCCTTCGTGATTTCGATGCTCGCAGTAAAGGTGGTCGTCCCGCTACTTCGCCCGATCCCGACCTCCTACAAGAGTTGTTCTATCAGCTTACTCATTAAGATTGTCTCCGTCGCGGCCAGGTTTGGCTGCCCAATATAAGATTAACTATGCATCCATTCTCCGAAATCACCATTGCTGTAGCCGGTACAGGCTACGTGGGCCTTTCCATTGCCACATTGTTGGCACAGCATCACAAAGTCATCGCTGTTGATGTCGTCCCCGAAAAGGTTGATAAAATCAACCGTGGCATCAGCCCCATACAGGATGAATACATCGAACGTTACCTCACAGAGGTTCTTCCCGCCCTTCGAAAGGAAGGTAAGGGTGGTGACCTCACGGCTACCCTCGACGGCCCAGCCGCCTATCGACAGGCTGACTATGTAGTCATTGCTGCTCCCACCAATTATGATCCCGTCAAGAACTACTTCGACACTTCCCACGTCGAAGAAGTCATCGACCTTGTCATTGCCAACAACCCCGATGCTGTCATGGTCATCAAGAGTACCATCCCCGTCGGTTACACTCGTTCGCTTTACGTCAAGTACGCTCTCCAGTTCCTCTACAAGCCCGAACTGAAAGGCAAGAAGTTCAACCTCCTTTTCTCGCCAGAATTTCTGCGCGAGTCGAAGGCACTCTATGACAACCTCTATCCTTCGCGCATCATCGTTGGTTTCCCCAAGCTCATCCACATCGACGAGAAGAACTTCACCGAGGAGAACGCCGCCATCACCGCTATCGGCAATCCTCAGGCAGAGGAGTTCGCTCATACTTTTGCCGACCTGCTTGTCGAAGGCGCCCTTAAGGAAGATATCCCCACGCTCTTTATGGGCATGAAGGAGGCGGAAGCCGTCAAGCTTTTCTCCAACACCTATCTTGCCCTGCGTGTCAGCTACTTCAACGAACTCGACACCTACGCCGAAGTCAAGGGTCTCGATACCGCATCCATCATCAATGGTGTTGGCCTCGATCCACGAATCGGTACCCATTACAATAACCCGTCGTTCGGCTACGGAGGATATTGCCTGCCTAAGGATACCAAGCAGCTCCTTGCCAACTACCAGGATGTCCCTCAGGAGATGATGACAGCCATTGTGCAGAGCAATCGCACACGCAAGGATTTCATAGCCGATGCTGTGCTGAAGATGGCAGGATGGTACGACTACACAAGCAACAACCAGTATGGATCCAATGACCCCAACGCATGCGTTATCGGTGTCTATCGTCTCACCATGAAGTCCAACTCCGACAACTTCCGCCAGTCAGCCATCCAGGGCATCATGAAGCGCATCAAGGCCAAGGGAGCAGAGGTCATCATCTACGAACCTGCTCTTCCCGATGGCTCCACCTTCTTCGGTAGCAAGGTCGTCAACGACCTTCAGGCATTCAAGGATCAATCCCACGCTATTATTGCCAACCGCTACGACACCTGCCTTGATGATGTCAAGGATAAGGTCTACACCCGCGACATCTTCCGTCGCGATTAATTAGTTCCTCGTGTCGCTCGGTTCCGTCGCCTCGCGTCCCATTTGTTTTCGTTGCAGCCATATTTGGCTGCCCCATCATTTAATAACCACCCCTATGAATCGCACAGTCATAACCGTTGTAGGCAAGGATACCATCGGTATCATTGCCGCCGTATGCACTTATCTTGCAGAAAACAATGTCAACATCCTCGACATCACCCAGACCACTCTCCGTGACTACTTTACAATGATGATGATCGTCGACATCAACAACTGCAACGTTCCTTTCAGCGAACTTCGTGACGGTCTCGCTGCCGTCGGCCAATCCAAGGGCTTGGAAATCAAGTGCCAGAAGGAAGAGATCTTCAACCAGATGCATCGCATCTAATTTTGCCCAACCATGATTAATGTATCCGAGGTCCTCGAGACCAACCAAATGATAGACCAGGAACATCTCGATGTGCGCACCATCACTATGGGCATATCACTGCTCGACTGTTCCACTGAATCCGTACTCCAAACTTGCCAGAACATCTACGATAAGATCCTGCGCTACGCCTCCAGCCTTGTCCGCACGGGCGAAGCCATCTCGCAGGAATACGGCATTCCTATTGTCAACAAACGCATCTCTATTACCCCAGCTGCCATCGTTGGCGCTTCGTGCTGCAAGACAACCCACGACTTCGTGAAGATCGCCCGAACACTAGACCGTGCTGCCCACGATGTTGGCGTCAACTTCATCGGTGGTTATTCGGCTACTGTGCAGAAGGGTATGACGAGGGCCGACGAACTCCTTATACGCTCCATCCCCGAAGCCATGAAGCGCACCGAACTCGTCTGCTCCAGTGTCAACGTCGGGTCCACCAAAACTGGCATCAATATGGATGCAGTTCGCTTGATGGGTGATGTCATTAAGGAGACAGCCCTTGCCACCAAGGAATCCGATTCGCTGGGTTGCGCCAAGCTTGTCGTCTTCTGCAATGCTCCCGATGACAACCCCTTCATGGCAGGTGCTTTTCATGGCGTGTCTGAAGCTGAAGCCATCATCAATGTCGGTGTCTCAGGCCCTGGTGTCGTGAAGCATGTTCTCGAAAACTTGCCCGAAGGCACCAACTTCGAAGTTCTTTGTGAAACCATCAAGAAGACTGCATTCAAGATTACCCGTGTGGGTCAACTTGTCGCACAAGAAGCCTCTCGTCGCCTGGGAGTACCCTTCGGCATCATTGACCTCTCGTTGGCTCCAACGCCCGCTATTGGCGACTCTGTGGCCGACATCCTACAGGCCATAGGCCTTGAGCGTACGGGTGCACCAGGTACCACGGCAGCCCTCGCTCTCCTTAACGACCAGGTCAAGAAGGGTGGCGTGATGGCAAGTTCTTATGTAGGCGGTCTCTCAGGCGCCTTTATTCCCGTCAGCGAAGATCAAGGCATGATCGATGCCGTCAATGCTGGAGCCCTAACCATCGAAAAACTCGAAGCCATGACCTGCGTATGTTCTGTTGGCCTCGACATGATTGCTATCCCAGGCGATACACCTGCCACCACCATTGCCGGCATCATTGCTGACGAAGCCGCTATCGGTATGGTCAACCAGAAGACCACTGCCGTCCGCGTCATTCCCGTCATCGGCAAGGGAGTAGGAGAGGTGGTAGAGTTTGGTGGCCTCCTCGGCTATGCCCCTATTATGCCCGTCAACCGATTTGCATGCGACGTCTTCGTCAATCGTGGTGGCCGCATCCCTGCACCCATCCACAGCTTCAAGAACTGATGTCGATATTCCTGCCTATATAATTACTCTATATGCGCGTCCTTTTGACACTCTTGTCTCTGCTTTTCCTCGCTCCCGTCATGGCGCAGGTCGAAATACCAGATTCCCTTGTTGAACGTCTGCGACTCCAACGCAGCTTGTTCCCGCAAGAGAAAGTCCACATCATGACCGACCGAGAGCTCTACCATCCTGGCGACACCGTCTGGATGCGTGCTTGGGTGGTGGAAGGCGAGACATTGAAGCCGCGTTATCGGAGCAGCCGCTTCGTCTACTCCGATTTACGCAACGGCATTGACCAGGCTGTCTCATGGTGTAAGTTGTTGGAGCGCGAAGGCCGTTTCGTCGGACACATGATTCTTCCCAAGGAACTTGTAAGTGGCGATTATACGCTCACCGGCTACACCTATTTTATATTAGGAACTAGCCAGGAGTTCATTTTTCGCAAGACCATTCATGTTATCACCGATAAGGATGTCGCCAAAGGATACGTAGTTCGTCCACTGCACGAAGGCTATCGACCTGAAGCTCCTACGCTCCAACCCGATTCTGTTAGGCCATATTCCTATTATCGACGCGACACACTCACGCGCTTCACCTTCGATGCTCCCGATTCCACTTGGCTTTCCATCTCTGTCACTGACGATTGTCTCACACCCGTTGATACGGCAGCAGCCATTACGCACATGTTGCCCCTGGTCCCCGATCTCTTCACTATCGAAACCGTCGCCAGCGACACTGTGCTCTATAAGCCCCGTTTCTTCTATGAAAGGACCCAGAGCGTAAGTGGTCGTCTCACTTACCGCCTATACAATAAACCTTACAAGGTCGTGTTGGTGAACTTGACTAATCCGGAAATCTATACCACCGAATGCGATAATGATGGCAGCTTCTTTTTCCGAAACCTCAGTTATCCCGACAGCACCCTCTTCGGCATCATGGCTTATGCGCCCAATGGCAAACCCACTCGGGAACTGAAGGTTGAGAATTTTTCACTACCCAAGACCATAAAGCATCTGCCAACCGATGCCAAGCAGTATTACCTCAAGTTGAACCCCGACACGATAGCTGCTGATACTACTGCCAAATCCGTCAAATCAGCTCCTGACAAGGAAAAGGAGAAGCTCGACCAGAAAGTTAAGGAGATGCTTGTCTCTAGCAAGCCTGATGACATCTATACTCGCTCAGCCCAAAAAACAAAATATACCCGTACTCTTTCTGATTATAAGTATTACGATGTCAAGGAAATGATCTTGAAGTTCGATGACATTACTTTCGATGGTGATGTTGCCAAGTATAGGTCTAATGGTATGCTTGTTCCTGTTCGTTTCGTCATAGGAACTACCGAAATACCTATCGAAACAGACTCTTTGGGCAAATATCTGCCCCAAAAAGCTTTGGAGGTACCCATCGAAATGATTTATGCCGTCGATTTCATCCTTCCTGACGTTGCACGAACCATCGGAAGAACCGATTATCCGGATTCTCCCATCATCCGCATCGACTTGAAGAACCTCGACGAACTCGTCTATGAAGCTGGATGGCATGACAACCTCAAGCTCCAGATGCCTTTGGGCTATGTCAAGAGACTGATGTTCCCCAACATTCACGTTTCTCGCTCTCCCCGTGCCACCCGCTATTGGAACCCCGAGTACTTCACAGGTCCCACCGGTCACGTCACACTAGATCTTCCTCTTCCCTTAAATTATCACACCACCTATACCCTCCGTGCTGAAGGCATCACGCCTCAAGGCGAACCTGTCTCCTTAATCTACCGCATAATTCAATAATCTAATACAAAACCATAATTAATAACATCATGAATCAAGTTTTGAATAATCAAGAATCTATCACGGTCAACGGACATGTGTACACGGTAAGTAAGAGCAGAGAATCGGTGCTCGTTTCGTTTACCAATATTCCTTCTGATGCGAAGGAATTTGAGCAGGTTTATCGCGAATTGTTGGGCAGGAATGAATACACAGTACCTGCCCTCATCCCAATGGCGATGGAGATCTATGCCAGAAATCAGCAGGAAGGTGAGAAGTGCATCGCCGTTTTATGCACTTTTACTGCCAAGGCTGAGATGATACGAATCATCAAGGATAAATTCAGTCATCCGGATGATCCCTATTGCCAGCGATATCTTCCCGCAGCTTTGCTTCAGGGCGCTTCCAACAAGAACGCTTATACGCCCAATACCCCCTATACGGTTTGCATCGAACATTCGGTGAACAAGGACCAGGAAACGGAAATGTATAATGGCACTTACTATTTTCTTCAGATTATAGCCGACGGATGGGATACCCATCAGCGTGGCGTACAGGTGTTCAGGTCATTCGATAAGGAATTATTCCAGGTCTTTAGTTGTCCTGCCACCTATACACAATGCAAGCCAATCCGCGGTACATGGCCGGGACTGGCTTGATTAGATAAATCTGGTGACAGCAATTCCCAATGCCAGGGCAGTGGATAATGAGAGAAGCGTGCCTGTCAGTACATATTCTGATTTTTCGCTGCCCGACGATGCTTCGCTGAAGCGGAGGATGGACTTTGCTGCTATCAGGAATCCGATGGCTTCGTATTGTGACATTACTACAAACAAAAGCATTAAGCCTCGCTCCAACCAGCCTATCAGTTCGCCTGAATGAAAGTTGCCGTGGTCTTCACTCTCTAACTGGATTATGCGAACTTTGCATGCTCCCAGAATCAGTAATATCAGGATGTTAGCAGGTTTTAGCGCCAAGAGCATAGCAACTGTTGTTTTTACCCTTAGCGGATGTTGGACGTAGAGGTCCTGCAGGAATGTCAACTGGCACCAATCGCTGTTTTCTGCAATCCACCATTGGGCAAACACCAGGATGATGGCGAGGTGCACCAACTGGTCAGCCAGAAAGACCCTTAGATCAAAGCGTTTGTTGACACCATCGACCAACTTTCCTCCTTTAGCTTCTTCGATGCAAACGATGTTCCATTTGAGTTGAACCCATGATTTCAACCAGTCGGTCAGAAAATGGAGCACCATAATGCATAGGGCGAGCCACCATCCCCTTATGTCGAATGTGGCAACCCACGAGAGTGCCCCTATGATTAGTGCATGCATCCATAAGTCTTCTCCTTTGGCGGCATGCAATATTTTATTTTGACAGGATGAAGCTCCTTGAAGATAGAAATCACCTATTATGTGAGCGATAAACAGATTGAACAGCAGATTGGTTATCATAGGTTCGATGTGATTTTGCGATAATAGGTAATTGCTTGTTCGATGGCACTCCAGCCAAGTTCCTTTAGCGTCTGATTGACTCCCGACACAGAGATTCCCATCTTTTCTGCTGTCTTACTCGAATCGGCTGTTAGTATTCTTGTACAAAGTGTCTCGCATTTGCGGGGTGTAGCATTGTTCAACAGCTGATTGACCAACGTGAAAATCACTTGTAAAGCTTGTTCGAGTGTTTCACTGATGGCTACCGCCTTCTTATGTTGCTCCTGAGCTTTTCCATAGCTGTCATTGTCATCATAAACATTTCCAAAATTGTTGTACGCTGTAGCTGGATCGGGATACTCGGGACCAAGTGCATTTTCTTCCATGGAAATGGAAAATGAATATTTAGCTCTTCCGACTAATTTGTCAAGGGTTCGACCGGAACGATAGATGGCATCTCCGTCCATCATGTCTAATTCACGATCGATGGTCTTCATGTCACCGATACCTATGGCTATCCTCATGCCATATCGTATAAAGCGCTTCGAACTTTGTGTGTCATCTGGTTCGAATGACTTTACCCATGTCTTTAGGATGAGTGCTACTTCGAAGGCGTCGGCAGGACAATTCATAACACATTCTACGGAGTCGCCTCTCACTATTCTTCCCCAGAATCCTTGATAGCGTCCTTCGAGCATTTGTAGGCATTCTCTTAGCTTTTCGTTGAGTTCTATCATGGATTCTTTCGAAAGCGAAGTCGATGATACTATATCTGCTGATATTGCTGCATACATATTTTTTATATAAAATTACAAGCTTATACACTTGTTTTATGTAATTACAAGCTTATACACTTGTTTTGTGTAATTACAAGCTTATACACTTGTAATTGGCAAATACAAGCTATTACGCTTGCAAATATAGCAAAATTCTTTAGAGATAGCCGAACGTATGTGGGACATTCTTTCGATTTTGCAAACATTTCCACAATTGTAATTCTATTTTGTCACGTCTGCATTTCATTTTATATTTTGTCTTCGTGTCTGATTCTATAATGTTTGTCTTCCGTCGGATAAATGAATGGGCCTGCATCTTTCGATACAGACCCATTTTTGTTTCTCTGTTTGCTTGTCGGTTTTTACATGCGTTCGGGAACCTCGATGCCGAGGAGGTCCATGGCGGTCTTGATGACGCGGGCGACGCATGTGCTGAGTACGAGGCGGAACTGACGTTTGCGGGCATCTTCTTCCTTGAGGATGGAGGTGTCGTGGTAGAACTGGTTGTACTCTTTGGCTAGGTCGTAGGTGTAGTTGGCGATGAGTGCTGGAGAGTAGTCGGCGCCTGCACGCTTTATGACCTGTTCGAAGTCGAGCAGCTTCTGAATGATGGTCTGTTCTTTCTCTGATATTTCAACCCCATCGAGGCCTTCGGCATTGAGGGCCTCTGCTTCGGCCTTGCGGAGCACCGACTTGATGCGGGCGTGCGTATATTGGATGAAGGGGCCGGTGTTGCCGTTGAAGTCGATCGACTCGGCTGGGTTGAACACCATGTTGTTGACGGGATTGACTTTGAGGAGGAAATACTTGAGCGCACCGAGTCCGATGATGCGATAGACGTTCTGCTTCTCTTCGTCGCTCATGTCGGCTAGACGCTCGGAACTTGCTTCGCGTGCATCATCGATCATGGCGGCCATCAGGTCGTCGGCATCGACTACTGTGCCTTCGCGGCTCTTCATCTTGCCATTGGGCAGTTCGACCATGCCATAGGAGAAGTGCACAAGATCCTTGCCCCACTTGAAGCCGAGACGGTCGAGGAGGAGCGAGAGGACCTGGAAGTGGTAGTTCTGCTCGTTGCCTACCACGTAGATCATCTTGTCGATGGGGTAGTCCTGATAGCGGAGCTTGGCTGTGCCTATGTCCTGAGTCATATAGACGGAAGTGCCGTCCTTGCGAAGCAGAATCTTTTGGTCGAGGCCTTCCTTGGTGAAGTCGGCCCATACGGAACCATCAGCCTTGCGGAAGAAGAGGCCCTTCTCCAAACCTTCAAGCACGAGCTCCTTGCCTTCGAGGTAGGTGTTCGATTCGTAGTAGATCTTGTCGAAACCGACGCCCATCATCTTATAGGTTTCGTCGAAGCCCGCATATACCCACTCATTCATCTTGGCCCAAAGGGCACGTACTTCGGGGTCGCCGGCCTCCCACTTGCGGAGCATCTCACGTGCTTCCTGCATGAGGGTGGACTTCATTTCGGCTACGCCTTTGCGTGCCTCGGCGGTTTTCTCAGCGTCTTCGGGAAGTGTGCCATCGGGCAGTTGGTCTTTGAAGACGTGGATGCCTTGTATCTCGGGGTCGTTGGCAAGGATGTCCTGCAATTCGGCCTTATAGTGCTTGTCGAAGGCTACGTAGCAGTCACCAATGAGGTGGTCGCCCTTCTTTCCTGTGCTTTCGGGAGTTGCACCATCGAACCACTTCTGCCATGCTAGCATTGACTTGCAGATGTGGATACCACGGTCGTTGACAATGTTGGTCTTCACTACTTTATTGCCACAGGCAGCGATAATTTTCGATAGTGACCATCCGAGCAGGATGTTGCGCAGATGACCCAAGTGAAGTGGCTTGTTGGTATTGGGCGACGAATATTCAATCATTACGAGTGGTGAATCGTCGCTGACGGGCTGGATGCCAAAGTTCGGGTTGGCAAAGATGCCCTGTAACTTCTCGACCCACGAACCGGCATTGATGGAGAGATTAAGGAATCCCTTGATGACGTTGAACTTTGCCACGAGCGGCTCGTTGGCTATGAGCCATTCGCCGATGGACTGTCCAAGCAGCTCGGGATTCTTGACGGGTGTCTGCTTCATGAAGGGGAACACCATGAGGGTGAGATGACCTTCAAACTCCTTGCGGGTAGGGCTCAACTGAACCTGCTTGTCGGCAAGTTCGATATCGTAAAGTGACTTAACGGCGGCCTTGATGCTGGCCGATAATTGCTGTTCGATTTCCATATACAGTTAAAATTTTGGCGCAAATATAGCGTTTTTTTTGAGAAGAACACACATTTTAAATAAAAAAAGAGGCCTTATCAGTTTTTTTTATTATCTTTGCGCCCGAAAATAATAGTAAATATGACAGAAAACGAAGTTTTAGAAATACAAAAGCAGGTGGTCGATGTCTGCAAACTTGTCTATGACCCCGAGATTCCTGTGAACATCTACGACCTTGGCCTTATCTATGGCATCGATGTCGAGGATGGCGGGCACGTACACATCAAGATGACGTTGACGGCGCCTACTTGCCCCGAGGGTGACTTCCTGATGGAGGACCTAAGGATGAAAGTGGAGGGCCTTCGCGAGGTCTCGTCATGTGATGTTGAACTGGTCTTTGAGCCTGAGTGGAACCAGGATATGATCACTGAAGAGGCGAAGCTCGAATTAGGTATGCTCTAATGGGAAGGATCTATTTCATCAGTGATTGCCATCTTGGCGCTGGAACGCTCGAGAATCCGTTGGAATACGAGCGAAGGGTAGTGCGCTTCCTCGAATCGATAGAGGACGACTGCGAGGAACTCTTCCTGATGGGCGACATCATCGACTATTGGTTCGAGTTCAAGTATGTGGTGCCTCGAGGCTTCACACGTTTCTTGGGCAAACTGGCGATGATGGCCGACAAGGGAGTCAAGATACATTGGTTCACCGGCAATCACGACATCTGGATCTTCGACTATCTTCCCAACGAAATCGGCTGTACACTGCATACGGGCCCCGAGGTCGTGAATCGCCATGGACGGAAGCTCTATTTGGCACATGGTGACGGCCTTGGCGAGGACTCGAAGATGCTGCAGTTTATGACGGGCTTTTTTCACAGTCGCATATGCCAGAAGATGTACCGTTGGATACACCCCGACATCTCGACCGCATTTGCACACTGGTGGAGCCGCAAGAGCCGCCTTTCGGGCAACGAGTTTCCTGATTATTTGGGCGAAGACCGCGAGCACTTGGTGCAATTCGCTAAGAAAAAGATTGCTGAGGGTTTCGAGCCCGATTATTTTATCTTTGGACATCGTCACATTATGCTCGACATCATGCTGAGCCGAAAGAGCCGAATGATGATCCTGGGCGACTGGATTACGCATTTCTCCTATGCCGTGATGGACGAGGAGGGCGAGATGATGCTCGATCAGTTTGAATATGGTGATGTCGAGGAGGAGACCCGTGACGGGGTAAGTATCGCGATTTTCTGATCTTTATCACAGTCTCTTTATCACGAATTAGAATGAATGCAATGATATTTGCGGCAGGTCTGGGAACAAGGCTGCGACCGCTGACCAATGACCGACCAAAAGCGCTGGTCGAAGTGAACGGCAAAACCCTGCTGGAACATAACATCGTGAAACTAAAAGAGGCAGGATTTGACCGAATTGTGGTCAACATCCACCACTTTGGCGAGCAGATCATCGAATTCCTCAAGTCCCACGATAATTTCGGCATAGATATTCGGGTGAGCGACGAACGCCAGCAGTTGCTCGACACTGGTGGCGGAATCAAGCACGCTATCCCCCTTTTCGACCAGACACAACCCATCTTGATCCACAACGTCGATATCATTTCGGACATCGACCTGCGTAATCTTTATGTCAAGCATCTCGACAATGCCAGTATGCACGATGGAGCAAGTCCCTCCGGAGCAACACTTGCCGTGCATCAGCGCAAGACTTCACGATACCTTCAGTTTACCGACGATATGCGTCTCTGTGGTTGGACCAACGTCAAGACTGGTGAGGTGAAGGGCGAACTTGGAGAGGCATTTGCTTTTGCTGGTATCCACGTGGTGGATCCAAGTCTACTGCCTTATCTGCTGGCACAGGATGCCGATGTCTTCTCAATCATCGACTTCTACCTGAAGGTCTGCAACGAGATCGCGATAGCTGGCGCCGATGTCACGGGCCGGGAATGGGTCGATTGCGGCAAGCCCGAAGCTTTGGCTAAAGCTGCTCAACTGACAAGCAATAATCTGAAAAAGTAATATGAATCAAAAAATAAGACAAATCTTTCTTTCCATACTCGCCATCCTTCTGCTTGGAGCTATGCCGGCTACACTGTCGGCACAGAATAGGAATCAAGACAAGCAGGTGGCACGTATCACCGTGCAGGGACAGGTGCTGGACAGCATCACAGGCGAGCCTCTCGACTTTGTAAACATTGCGGAAAAAGGTACTACCAACGGCACTATCACCAATACACAGGGCAACTTTTCGATGCTCGCCCGTCCAGGTAGCGTTATTCAGTTCAGCTACCTTGGCTACGACACGAAGACCATCGTGACCGGCAATCGTAAGATGAACGTGACTATCCAGATGCTCTCGCAGGACGTGCAGCTGAGCGAAGTGGTGGTCAAACCTAAACGTGAACGCTATCGCCGAAGGGATAACCCTGCCGTCATCCTGATACGTAACGTCATCGAACACAAGGACGACCATTCGCCCAAAGAGAATGATTACTTCAGCGAAACGCGTTATGACAACATGACCTATTCGCTGAACAACTTCAGCGGCAGTCACCTTGCACGTTGGAAGAAGAAGTTCAAGTTCATCGAAAACTACATCGACACAGCCATTGTGACTGGTACTCCTGTGTTGCCCGTTTCGACCGACGAACGCATTGAGAAGCATTACTGGAAGAATGCCGGCAACCTGAACCGCACTGTCACCGAGGCTGAGCAGCATGCCGGTATGGATGATATGATGCCCGAACAGTTTGTGGCCCTCCTCAAGACGGAAGTGTTCCCTGAAATGGATCTCAACGAGGATAACATCTACCTCTATCGCAAGAAGTTCGTCTCGCCCCTTTCGTCGTTCGGCCCTACGTTCTACAAATACTACATCCTCGACACCCTGAAGCTGGATGATGGGCTCCGGTACATCGACCTTGGCTTTGCACCTGCCATGCCGCAGTCGTTCGGCTTTGTAGGGCACCTTTATGTGAGCCTCGATAGCACCTATTGGGTGAAGCGAGCTGAACTGAACATCCCACCCGACATCAACCTCAACTTCGTGCGAAATCTGCACGTTGAGTTCGAGAACGGACGACTGGCCGACAGCACACGTGTCGTATTGGGCAAGAGTTTCTACTCAGAGCTCAACGTTACTGCTGGTTCACTGGGTCTTTATGCACAGCGTATGATACGCTACAGCGACTTTAGCGATGCGCCCCTCGACAAGAAGATATTCGGTGCTGCTCCAAAGTCCGATTCGCCCGACCTGATTCGCAATTCCACCGATCTGGCTTTTTGGCAAACACATCGGCCTGCAAAGGGCTTCGATCCTGACAAGTCGGTCGAAGCGATGATGAACCAGATGCGTGGTGTGCCTTTCTATAAATACGGCGAGAAGGTGCTCACCTGGCTCTTCAAGGGCTTTGTGCCTATCGACGACAAGGTGGAGGAGCGCGCCAAGTTCCTCTATGGACCCATCAATACCTCGGTATCATGGAACAGTCTGGAACACATTCGTCTGCGCGTGGGCGGTATCACGACAGCAAACCTCAACCATCATCTCTTCGGCTCTGGTTATGCTGTGTATGCCATCGAGGACCACAAGTGGAAATATGATGCTGCGCTCGAATATTCGTTCCGTCGCAAGAAGCATTACGCCAACGAGTTCCCCATCCATTCCCTCAAGCTGGAAAGTACCTATGACTCGAAGGAATTGGGCCTCGTGCTCCAAACCAACCGTGACAACTTCATCACCTCTTTCCGCAAGGCCGACCAGCCGAAGTTCATCTATGTGCGCAGTAATTCGCTGCTCTATACGTTGGAGTTCTGGAACCACGTAAGCCTCAAGTTGAAGGCCGACCTACGTCGCGAATACCAGACACGTCTCGGCAAGTTCGAAATGGTGGGCACAGGTATGGAGCAGAGTTACTACGACATGGCTCTGGCAACGGCCTCGTTGCGCTGGGCACCCAAGGAAGCATTTGCTGAAAACAAGACTTCGCGTGTTCGCGTCGATCATCGTCATCCTGTCTTCGAACTGACACACAAGATGGCACGCAACGGCCTGATGGGTACCGACTTCGACTACCAGGCCACCGAGTTCTCGTTCGAGAAGCGTTTCTGGCTTAATGTGCTCGGTCATGCTACGGTCAACATCGACCTGGGCAAGATTTGGACAAGCGACACTCCTTATCCGCTGCTCTACATACCCAATGCCAACACCGGCTACACTATCCAGGAAGGCTCGTTCTCGCAGCTCCAGTCGATGGAGTTCGTCTATGACCAGTATGCCCATTGGCACGTATCGTGGCGCATGCTCGGTCTGATGTTCAACAACATTCCCTACGTACGTCACCTGAAGTGGCGCGAAGTGGTGACGTTCCGTGGTGTCTATGGCAAACTTTCGGAGAAAAACGATCCCGATGCACTCAATGCTGATGGCACGCTGAGGAACCCTAATCTCTTCCGTCTGCCCAGCAACGGCACCGTCTATCGTTTGGGTAACACGCCCTATATGGAGGTTTCCTTTGGCCTTGAAAACATCTTCAAGGTGCTGAGAATAGAATATATACGACGTCTGACCTACCTCGACCATCCGGGCATTCGCAAGAATGGCGCACAAGCCACCATCGTGCTGAGCTTCTGATCATTTACTTATCGATTTGACATGTCAAGAACAGCAGTTATCATACTCAATTGGAACGGCGAACAGAAAGGCCTGATTCGCCGATATCTGCCTTCTGTGGTGAAGAATACTCCCAAGGAGATGGCCGAGGTGGTAGTAGCCGACAACGGCTCGACCGATAAGAGCCTTCAGCTCCTGAAGGAAGAATTTCCGAGCGTGAAGGTCATCCCCCTCGATAAGAACTATGGATTTGCCGAGGGCTACAATCAGGCCATCGACATCATTACAGTGCTCAAGCAGGAAGAACTGAGAAGCCCCTCTGGCAACGTTTTTGAGGTACATCGTATGGAGTCACCCGATTACATCGTACTGCTCAACGACGATGTGCGTGTCCCTGAAGGTTGGCTTGAACCGATGATTGCTTACATGGACAGCCACCCCAACTGTGCAGCCTTGCAGCCTAAGTTGCTCAAGGACGGCAACGAACGGATGTTCGAATATGCTGGAGCCTGTGGAGGCTATCTCGACAACCTCTGCTTCCCCTATTGTCGTGGACGTATCTTCGACACGGTGGAGGAGGACACTGGGCAATACGACTTGCCCGAAGGGGAGGCATGGCCTGTGATGTGGGCGTCGGGAGCCTGCCTGTTGGTTCGTACCGAACTCTATCAGAATGCTGGTGGCCTTGATCGTCGTTTCTATGCCCACATGGAGGAGATCGATCTGTGTTGGAGGCTTCGAAGGATGGGCTATGACATCGTCTGCGTACCCCAGTCGAAGGTCTTTCATCTGGGAGGTGCCAGCCTGCCTCAGGGTAATCCGAAGAAGACCAAACTCAACTTCCGTAACAACATCGTGATGATGTGGAAGAATCTTCCCGCCGACCAGTACAAGCATCTGTTGCGCCGACGCAAGTTATTGGATGGGGTGGCAGCTGCCAACTTCCTCCGTCAGGGACAGTTCCGAAACTTCAAGGCCGTATATGACGCCCATCGCGAGGCTGAGAAGATGATTGCCGAACAATATACCGCTGCCGAACTGGTGGGCTTCGGTACAGCCAAGACATTCCCGCAGCAGCGGTTCAGTATCCTTTGGAAATACTACAAGAAAGGCATCAAGCGATATAGTGAACTGGGCTTTTGAAATCGAACATCGGATTACGAAAAAACACTGAATTTCTGAATACAATCATTTATAAATCTTTTTTGATATTTATAAATTTATGTAATTACTATGAAAAAATCTAGAAAAAAACCGTCAGTTATGGCGCGGGCAGTGTTGCTCGTGCTATGGGTGTTGTTGCCTTCGTTGGTAACGGCACAGCGGGTGCTGACGCTCGATGAATGTAGGGCGCTGGCACTCGACAACAACAAACAGATGAGCGTAGCTAACACCAAACTCGAAGTAGCTGCCAACCAGCGCAAGTCGGCTCGCACGCAGTATCTGCCACATGTCAATGCCATAGGCACCTATCAGTACACAAGCAAGTCGATCAGCCTGCTCAACGATGATCAGAAAGGCATGTTTCCGCAAATGGGAACCGCTGTCACTGGCAACATGTTGCAAAACACATCCGGCTTGCTTTCTCAACTTCCCCCCCAGACAATTCTTGCACTCGAACAGATGGGACTGTCGAGAGAAGCTGTCGGGCAGATGGTAAACCAAGGAATCACTGGTCTCGAGGATTTACTCAATGGCGTGGGACAGGGACTAGTGGATGCACTTGACACTGATACGCGCAACCTGTTCGCAGGAGCCGTGATGGTCAATCAACCCATCTTCATGGGTGGTGCCATCGTCGCTGCCAACAAGATTGCCGACATCAACGAAGAGATGGCTGCCAACTCGTTGGAGGCAAAACGGCAAACCATCCTCTACAGCATCGACCAGGCATATTGGCAGGTGGTTTCGCTCAACCACAAGAAGAAACTTGCTGAGAGTTTCCTCGACTTGGTGCGCAAACTGAAAGACGATGTGCAAAAGATGATCGATACGGGCGTTGCCACCAAAGGTGACGGCCTCACTGTAAGTGTGCGTGAGAACGAGGCTGAGATGGCGCTCACGCAGGTGAGCGACGGACTGGTGCTGTCGAAGATGCTGCTTTGTCAACTTTGCGGTCTGCCCATCGATGAGCAGGTGACGCTGGCCGACGAGGAAGCTGAAGACATTCTGGTCGAAGTTGGTTCTTCCTTGCCCGATACGGAATTGGCCGTGCAGAACCGACCTGAACTGAAAGTGCTTCAGAACACGGTTGATTTGAGCCGACAGACCACTCGCGTGCTACGTGCCGGCAATATGCCCCAAGTGCTGCTGTCGGGTGGTTATGCGGTGATGAACCCCAATACGTTCAATGGCTTCGAGCACAAGTTTGCAGGTGTTTGGAACGTGGGTGTCACCATGCGCATCCCCATCCTCAACTGGGGTGACGTGAATTATAAGGTGCGTGCCTCGAAAGGAGCCACTGCCATCGCTAATCTTGAACTGGCCGACGCACGCGAGATGATCGAACTGCAAGTCAACCAGAGCAGTTTCCGTGTCAACGAGGCCAACAAGAAACTCGAGATGGCCATCGCGAACATCGCCAACGCCGACGAAAACCTGCGTATGGCTAACATCGGATTCAAGGAAGGTACCGTGTCCTACACCACTGTGATGGAGGCACAGACTGCCTGGCAGCAGGCACAGTCGCAGAAGATTGACGCAGAAATCGGTTTAAAACTCTCGCAGGTAGAACTGCAGAAAGCATTGGGTATATTAGAGTAATTCAAAACAATAGTTATTATGACAAACCAAGCAAAAGAACAGCATAACAACATCCTGCTGGCTATCGCGGGATTCGCATCAGTTGTAATTATCGTGGCACTCATCGGACTGATTGCCCTGGGCCGCGACCCCGAAGTGATCCAGGGAGAAATGGAGGTCGAGGAGTATCGTGTGTCGAGCAAGGTGCCCGGACGCATCCTTGAGTTCCGCGTGAAGGAAGGTGATTTCGTGAAGGCGGGTGACACACTGGCCATCATCGAGGCTCCCGAAGTGATGGCAAAGATGACACAGGCACAGAGTGCCGTAGATGCCGCTTCTGCCCTCGAGGATATGGCACGAAATGGTGCACGCAAGGAGCAGATTCAGGCTGCAAGGCAACTGCTCGAACAGGCTAAGGCTGGCCTGGAGATTGCCGAAAAGTCCTACAAGCGTATGCAGCAGCTCTTCGATCAGGAAGTGGTGTCGGCTCAGAAGCGCGACGAGGCAGAGGCCCTTTATAAATCGGCCCAGGCTCAGGTGAAGGCCGCACAGAGCCAGTACGATATGGCCCTCAATGGTGCACGTGCCGAGGAGCGTCGAGCAGCATCGGCATCGGTAGGACAGGCACGCGGTGCTGTGCAGGAAGTGACCAGTTACATCCGCGAAACTGTGCAGATTGCACAGATGGACGGTGAGGTTACCGATGTTTATCCAAAGATTGGAGAACTCATTGGCACAGGCAGCCCCATCATGTCGATTGCCCTGATGGATGACCAGTGGGCCACATTCAATATCCGCGAAGACCAATTGAAGGACATTAAGGTCGGCACTGAGGTGACTGTCAAAGTGCCTGCTCTCGACAAGGAACTGACAATGGAAATCTATCACATGAAGGACAAGGGTTCGTTTGCCGTCTGGAAGGCCACCAAGGCTAGCGGACGGTACGACCAGAAGACCTTCGAGGTGAAGGCACGCCCGAAAGAGAAACTCGAAGGCGTACGCCCAGGTATGTCGGCGATACTGAAGAAGTGAAAGGCGAACATTCGAAGCGAATAAGTGAATGAAATATATTTCCCAAATCCTCGATATCGCGTTGCGGGAACTTGACATCATCCTGCGTAAGAACCATATCTATGGTTTCTTCATGGTGGGGTTTCCGCTGCTCATCGTGCTGTTCTTCACGACGTTGCTCCACGATGGGCTGCCGCACGAATTGCCTATCGGGGTAGTGGACCAGGACAATAGCGCAACCTCTCGCGGCCTGGTACGCAATCTCGACGCCATGCAGAGTTCGCGTGTGATGTATCGCTTCGCGACGGTCACCGAGGCTCGTAGTGCTATGCAGGAGGGCAAGATCTACGCCTATCTCTACATCCCTGAGGGCACGGCGTCGAAACTCCTGTCAGGTCGCCAGCCGAAGATATCCTACTACTACACGATGACGTGTCTGACGGCAGGATCGATGGCTTCGAAGGATCTGAAGACCCTCGGTATGCTTGGTTCGGCGGCAGTGGGGCAGGCCACGCTCAGTGCCAAAGGTGCTACGCCTCGGCAAATCAAGGCGGCTCTACAGCCTGTCAACATCGATGCCCATCCGATTGCCAATCCCGAGGGTAGCTATAACTACAGCCTCACCACCGTCTTCGTGCCTGGCATCATGATGCTCTTCATGGCTTTGCTTTCGGCTTATGCCTTGGGTATGGAACTGAAGTTCGACACGGGCAAGGAATGGCTTGCGCGTGCCGACGGCAACATCGTGGTGGCCATTCTCGGCAAGTACATTGTTCACGTGTTGGTTTTCTTGCTCGTGATATTCCTCTACCAGTATTACATCTTCAACTTCCTCCACTTCCCGCGAACAGGCGGCGTGTGGAGCCTCGTGCGACTCAACGTCCTGCAGGTCATTGCCTCACTCGGCTTCGGCATCTTCACCTTTGGTCTTATGCCCTCGTTGCGCATGTCGATGAGCATCAGTTCGCTGTGGTCGGTGCTTGGTCTTTCGATGTGCGGTTCGGCATTTCCCGTCATGGGTATGGACCCGCCGTTGCAGGCCATGTCGTGGCTTTTCCCCATGCGTCACTACTTTATGCTCTATCAGGTGACCGTGCTCAACGGCTTCCCCGTCATCGACGCTTGGTTCCACCTCGTGGCGCTCATAGCCTTCACGTTGCTCCCCTGGCTCGTACTACGCAAAGTTAAAAACGCAATTCTCCACTATGTCTATATTCCATAAATACAAGCAACACGTCACCGACATCCTCTACGTGTGGCGCGAGGAGATGAAACAGGTGATCCATGACGAGGGTGTGCTGATGTTCCTCGTGTTGGTGCCGCTGGGTTACCCGCTGCTCTATTCGTGGATCTACAACAACGAGTCGGTGCACGAGGTGCCCGTGGTGGTGGTCGATCAGTCTCACTCGGCGCTCTCGCGTCAGTTCATCCACGACTGCGATGCCACGCCCGACGTACGTATAGCCTATTATGCCCAGGACCTCGACGAGGCACGTTCGCTCATCAGCCGTCAACTTGCCAAGGGTGTCTATCTTATCCCGTCTGACTTTGCCTCACTCATCAACCGCGGCGAACAAGCCACCATCAGTGTCTATTGCGACATGTCGCTCATGCTTGCTTACAAGGCCGTCTATCAGACTGCCATGGTGGAAGCTGGGCGTTTGGGAGCTGGACTCAACATCAAGAAGGCGGGTAACTACACCAAGCGCGAGGATGCCATCACCGCTCAACCTTTGCTCGTCGACGATGTGGCAATGTTCAACCCCTCGGGCGGTTATGGTTCTTGTGTGTTGCCTGCTGTGCTCATGATTCTCCTGCAACAGGCTCTTGCTCTCGGTATCGGTATGTCGGCTGGCACAGCCCGCGAACGCAATCGCAACGGAAGGCTTATTCCCGACGATGACTCGCATTATAGCGGTGCTTATCGCATCGTCACAGGAAAGGCCCTTTGCTACGGTATGCTGGGTGCCATCGCTGCCGCTTACCTCTCGATGGCCGTACCCCACATGTTCTCGTTCCCGCAACTTGCCAACGGGTGGACGTTGCTGCTCATGCTGATTCCCTACACTGTGGCTAGCATCTTCTTCGGTATGACCGTCTCTTGCCTTGTGCGCTACCGCGAGAATGTAATGCTCATCATGGTCTTCGTCTCGGTGCCTCTGTTGTTCCTCACGGGTGTGTCGTGGCCGCAGACGAGCATTCCTGCAGCTTGGCAGGGCGTGTCATGGCTCTTCCCCAGCACCTTCGGCGTTCGTGCCTTTGTTCGTGTCAACTCCATGGGTGCAACCATCGGACAGATACTTCCCGAGATTCGCATCCTTTGGATACAGGCTGCTGCTTATCTTGGCCTCGCCTGCCTCGTCTATCGCTATCAGTTCCACTTGGCGAAGAAATACGCAAATACTACTGCGTAAGATAATCTTCCTTAACCTCTAATACTAGGTATCCCGCGCTTGATCGTTCTTGTGACTGATCTCGCGCGGGATATTTTATTTGTGTAGACTTCTATTCGTTAGGCTTGGCTTCTCCTCATTTCGCTCAGGCAGATGGCAGTAGCCACGCTGACGTTGAGCGACTCGACGTGCAGTCCATTCGACGCGAAGTGGGGGATAAGTAGTTTGTCGGTGACCAGAGCTGTCACTTCGGGCGAAACGCCACGTCCCTCGTTGCCCATGACGAGTACAGCGGGCGTCTTCAGTCGGATGGCATAGATGTTGTCGCCTTCGAGGAATGTGCCGTAGATGGGACCCTCGTAGGCCTTTAACCATTCGCATTCCTCCTCTTTCGAAGCAAAATAGTGTACATGCACGCGAGCCAATGCACTCATCGTGGCCTGTACAACCTTGGGGTTGAAGCAGTCGGCCGTGCCTGGCGCACAGAAGATGTCCCTCACGCCAAACCAGTCAGCCGTGCGGATAATGGTGCCAAGATTGCCGGGATCCTGCACTTCGTCAAGAAGTATACATAGGTCATCAGAGGCATCGGCAGATATGTTTTTGCGTGTCAGGTCAAAGACGGCAAGCACGTCCTGTGGAGCCTGTAGCAGCGATACGCGCTGCATCTCGGCAGGGCTGACCTGATAGTATTCGTCCGCTGCTTGGGCGAATTCAGGATGTTCCTCCCACCACTCACTGGTTGCCACCAGTCGTCGACAGGCGAAGGCATCTGAAGCCAGCAGATCGCCCACCATTCGGTTCCCTTCAGCCAGCCATGCATGCTGCTCCTTGCGGCCCTTTCGTTGTTCCAGGGCACGTATTTCCTTGATTGTGTTTTTTGTCAGAATCTGCATCAAAGTGTATTTTATCGCTGCAAAATTAAGGTAAAAACAGAAAAAAAACAAGTATTTTAGTGCCAACTTGCATTTTTTCTTGGTAAAAAGGTCCACAATTCACAAATATTTTGTAAATTTGCCCCAAAAATATAATAATATGATCATTGGTATAGCAGGCGGCACAGGATCGGGAAAGACGACTGTGGTCCGCAAGATTATCGAGAGTCTACCAGAAGGCAGTGTTGCAGTAGTTTCGCAGGACAGTTATTACAAGGACAGTTCGCATCTTCCATGGGAACAGCGTCGAGCTCAGAACTTCGACGAGCCCCGCGCATTCGACTGGGAACTGCTCTACAAGCACCTCGCCCTCTTGCGTGAGGGCCGAGCTATCGACGAGCCTGTATATGATTACACAACCTGTTCGCGTCTCTCCAAGACCGTGCGCATCGAGCCTCGTCCGGTCATCATCCTCGAAGGTATTATGGCCCTGGTCGATCCTTCGATTCGTGCCATCCTCGATATGAAGGTCTTTGTCGATGCCGACAGTGATGAGCGACTGATACGCGTGCTGCGCCGCGATGTGGTGGAGCGTGGGCGTACCATCGAGGACCTCATCAACCGTTATCAGACCATCATCAAACCCATGCACAACCTCCACATTGAACCCACCAAAGCTTATGCTGACCTGATTGTTCCGCAGGGCGGATCCAATTCGGTGGCCATCAATGTGCTGAAGGAATTCATTCAGCATCTCTTAATCAAGAAATAGGCTGTGGCTAGACAACCTGGCAAAACCTCGAACAAACCGACCTCAGTAAAGGTTTACAATCGCTTGCGCACACTGCTTGCGATTGGTCTTTTTGTGCTTGTAGGTTTCCTGTGGTTCAAGGTGAACAAGAAGGTTGAAGTCATTGAAATCGAACGTGCTCCCAAATCGCGTACCTGGTCTGAAATCGTAGCTTCCGACACACTGAATGTTGTCACATTGCCCACCAGTTTTACCGCTTTCCAATATCGTGGCCGATGGTACGGCAACGAGTATGAGAATGCGAAGACGGTGGCTGAAGCCTTGGGACTGAAGCTGAATATCATGCTCGTGAAGAGCGAGAATGCTATTGCCGATAGTCTCTTCTATGGGGCTGCCGATGTGGCCATTTGGCCGATGGCCTATAGCGTGGTCGAAGGCTATTGGTATCTCCGTCCGACAGGTCCCCGTTGGGCCGACGGGCAGTGTATAGCTTCGGCTCGCAAACTGAATATCGATGCATATAAGGATTCGCTCTTGACCGACAGTGCTATTGCCGAACTACCGAAGTACAAGTTGTCGCTCATCAAGGATTCCCACCAGTGGAATGTCTATAATGACCGAAATATTCGCAAGCAGTTCGATTTCCGGCCATATGTCATTGATACGATACCTAGCGACAGCCTGAACACTGAGCTCTTGACCGACTCGATGATTGTCGGCCTCACTGAGGCTGTGATGTTGCGATGCAATGTTGCCCGACTGATGCGCGACTATTACCCCACGCTTGTTGTGTCGGATACGCTTCCTGGCAGCATCGATTCGCTGGCATGGATGTTAACAAATGTGTCGGATACGCTGAGATATAAGATCGACTCGGTTTCTGCCGAACAGTTCGACAACCAGACCCCTCACTACACCATCGTCGCCCGTCGCAAGAAACAGCCGAAGAACAAGCGTCCCTTGATCGTAAGCAGTTTCAAGATGAAGGATGGTGCCATCTCGCCCTATGACGATATCTTCAAGCGCAAGGCCAAGGAATTTAACCTCGATTGGCGTATGTTGGCTGGTATTGCATTCATCGAGAGCCGCTTCAACCATGCCGTCGTTTCGCACAAGGGTCCCATCGGTCTGATGCAACTGATGCCACAGACTGCTCGTATCTTCGGCCACGAACCTGAGGATGTGCTCGATCCGGATCTTAACATCGAATTGGCATGTCGACTCTACGTGCGTATTGCCGACCGTATACGCAATCGTGTGCCCGGCATTTCGGACGAGGATCTGATGTGCGTCTCGCTGGCAGGCTACAACGCTGGCATTGGCCACGTCTATGATGCTATACGTTTGGCTGAGACACTGGGTTACAAGGCAAATGTGTGGCCCAACAATGTCGAACACTGCCTTCGCCTCAAGTCCGACCCGCAGTATTATCGTATGTCGGTAGTAAAGCAAGGCAAGTTCAATGGAGCTTTCACCATCAATTATGTCAATCAGGTAATGGCTGCCTATCACACCTTCTGCCAGAAGGTTCCTAAAGACTAACGGTTCAGTATGAGAAGACTACAGAAAATCATCCAGGTCCTGTTGCCTCTGGCCTTCGGTATCGGAATCGTCTGGTTCATCCTCAAGAAGGTCGATATGCAACTGCTGTTCGACACGATCAAAAGCGGTATCAATTGGACCTGGGTCATCATCTCCTGGTTTTTTGCATTACTCGCCAACGTGGTTCGCGGCATTCGTTGGCGCCAGCAGTTGCGTACTGTTGGAGTTGATCCGTCGCTTCATATGATGAGCATCTCGTTCTTCGGCAACTATGGTATGAACTTGGTCTTCCCTCGTCTGGGAGAGTTCTGGCGTTGCAATTACATCGCCCAAAACAACCGCAAGCCTTTTTCAACCATTGCCGGTACGATACTCTCCGAACGTCTCACCGACATCATGTGTAGTGCTTCGTTCATTCTCCTTTGCCTAGTCCTTGAGGGCAAGGTGCTGCTCAAGTTCTTTTTCGACGATGACAGTAAGGCCGAAGCCATTGCTGCTGCAGGTGGTGAGATGAGGGCCGAATCCACGTCGGTTGTTCCTGGCTGGCTGTGGGTATTGGTGATTTTGGTGATTTTGCTCCTTCTCTTCTGGATTTTCCGTCCGAAACTCAAGCGGATGAGTTTCTATCAGTCATTTGTCAGCGTAGGCCAGAATATGTGGAAAGGCTTCCTTTCACTGAAGGACCTGCCTAATATATGGAGCTACATCGGTTGGTCGGTGCTTATCTGGTTCTTCTATCTCTTGAACACGCTGACACAATTCTACTTCTTCGATTTCACCAGTCATCTCGGCCTTCTTGCCTGCCTATCTGTTTTTGTTATGGGCACGATGTCCCAATTGCTGCCCATCCAGGGCGGATTGGGAGCATGGCAGGCAATGGTGATTTTCGCCCTGCTCCAATATGGAATCGACAATCAACACGCGATAATATTTGCCGTTGTGGCATGGATAATCGAACAGGCGTTTGTCCTCCTGATGGGTCTCTATGCTTTCATCGCTGTAGCACTTAAAAAGAACAATACCAAATGAACCGAATTATTGACCTTGAACCGAAAGCCTTATGGACACAGTTTGCCAGCATCGCTCAGTTGCCACATCCCAGCGGTTGCCTTGACGAATTGCGCAATTACATCTTGAAAACCGCCCGTCAGCACGCCTTTGAGACGCTTTTTGACGAAGCTGGTAATATTCTGGTGCGTACAGGCGAAGCACCCGTCCTTTGCCTGCAGGCCCATTATGACATGGTTCCTCAAAAGGACGAGCATGTCACCTTCGACTTCACCAAAGACTCCTTGCAGCTTCGTATCGAAGGTGATGAAGTGAAGGCTACAGGCACGACGCTCGGTGCTGACAATGGCATCGGAGTCGCTGCAATGCTTGCCTTGATCGATTCCTCTGAATATACGGATATCTTGAAACACACCCCCTTGGAATTCCTCTTTACGGCCAATGAAGAGACGGGTATGCAGGGAGCTCGCAAACTGAGTGCTGATTGGCTTAGGTCGCGACAGCTTATTAACCTCGATAGTGAGGAAGAAGGTGTGCTGATGACGGGCTGTGCAGGTGCGGTCAATATGACAGCCTCGCTGAAATACAAGATGGATACTTCCATTCCACAAGGCGATGCTGCGGTTCTGCTTAGCCTTACAGGTCTACAAGGCGGACATAGCGGTATGGATATTCATCTCGGTCGTGCCAATGCCTGCAAGCTTATGAATCGTTTTCTCAAGCATGTGGTCGTCAGTTTCGAGGCACGTCTGGGAAGTTTCAACAGCGGCACGCTGCGCAATGCCATCCCTCGTGAGGCACAAGCCATCATCACTGTGCCTGAGGAAATAGTCGATGAGGTGATCGACGAAGTGCGTTACTATAACGATCTTTTCCGTGAGGAATATCGGCAGTGTGAACCCAATCTAAGTTTTACTGCACAGGCTGTACAGATGCCGGGTGCCCTCATCCCCGAAGAGATACAGGACGATCTGCTCAATGCCATCGAAGCTTGTCACAACGGAGTGTGGACGATGGGAGAGGGGTATGTCGATACCAGCTCCAATATGGCTCATGTGCTGACCAATGCTGAAGGTGAAGCCGAAGTGCTCCTGATGGTTCGCAGTATGAACGAGGAACGCAAACGTGCATGTGCAAGTGCTATCCAGTCAGCTTTCCTGTTAGGAGGCTTTCGCGTGGATTTTGCCGCAAGTTATGGAGCTTGGGACATCGATAAGGATGCTCCGATGGTGCAGAAGGCACTGCATGCCAATCCTGGTCTTAAACTCGACAAGGTGCATTGCGGCCTTGAATGTGGCGTGATTACCGAGATTTATCCCGATATTCAGATCATTTCAGTGGGGCCGACCATCCATCACCCGCATTCGCCTCAGGAAAGCGTCGAAATCCCGAGTGTCAGGAAGTTCTGGGACTTCCTCCTCAGCTTCCTCTTCCTACCCAATTGTTAATTATTAATTGTTATTTGTTAATTGATTATAGGTGGCAACAAAGAATAAATTAGCCAAATTCGCCGATATGGCCAGTTATCCCAACTGCCTTCAATATTCTTTCGAGCAGTTGCAGGCTACTGGATTCCCGCTGAAGGGAAGTTGGCATGAAGATTACTTCCATAACGAGCATCCCATTGTGCTCGAACTGGGTTGCGGTAAGGGCGAATATACTGTTGGTCTTGCCCGACGTTATCCCGAAAAGAACTTCATCGGCATCGACATCAAGGGCGCACGAATGTGGACAGGTGCTACTGCAGCATTGAAGGAACAACTTGCCAACGTAGCCTTTGTACGAACACACATCGAACTCATCGAGCAATTCTTTGCGCCCGACGAAGTGTCGGAGATTTGGATTACCTTCTGTGACCCCCAGATGAAGAAGGTCTCGAAACGACTCACTTCCACGCGTTTCCTGAACCGCTATGCCCACATCATGCAGCCTGGTGGATTGGTCCACTTGAAGTGCGACTCGAATTTCCTCTTCACCTATACCGAGGAGATGGCGAAGGTCAACCACCTTGAAGTACTGGCCTCAACGCGTGACCTCTATTCGCCCGAGGCAGCTCATGATGCCGATGCTCATATCGACTGGGATGCCCTTCGGACCATTCAGACTGCCTACGAGAAACAATGGCTTGCCCGAGGCAAGGACATCAAGTATATGCTGATCCGTCTTTGGCCACGCGAAGAATGGGATGAACCCGATGTCGAGATCCCGCTCGACGATTATCGATCCTACAACCGCGACAAGCGCAGTTCGCTCGAGCAGCATTGTTAATTTTAATTATTAATTTTTAGTTGCTATTCATGGCCCTATATCCAAAACTCATCCTTGATGCCCTGGCACAGGTCATCTATCCCGGCACCAAAAAGAACCTCGTCGAGAGCGAGATGGTAGCCGATGACATGCGTATCGAAGGAAAGCACGTTTCCTTCAGTCTCATCTTCGACAAACAAACCGACCCCTTCATGAAGTCGGTGCTTCGTGCTGCTGAAGCCAATATCCGACATGCCTGCCAGATGGTAGGTGAAGAGGTCGAACCCGAAATAAATGTAAAGACCAAGCAGGCCCCACGTCCTGCTCCCGAGAAGCAGTTGCCTAATGTCAAGAACATCATCGCCATCGCTTCTGGCAAAGGCGGAGTAGGCAAGAGCACCGTTTCTGCTAACCTTGCCGTCGGTCTTTCGATGCTCGGCTACAAGGTAGGTCTGCTCGATGCCGATATCTTCGGCCCATCCATCCCCAAGATGTTCGGCCTCGAGGATTTCCAGGCCTATGCCATCAATAAGGATGGTCGCGACTTGCTCGTTCCTGCCGAGAAATATGGCGTGAAGATTCTTTCAGTAGGATTCTTCATCGATCCCAATTCTGCCACCATCTGGCGAGGCTCGATGGCAGGTTCGGCCATCAAGCAGTTCATTGGTGATGCCGACTGGGGCGAATTGGACTATTTCCTCATCGACCTTCCCCCTGGAACCAGCGACATCCATCTCACCATCGTTCAGACACTTGGCCTCACGGGCGCTGTCGTTGTCAGCACACCACAGGAAGTGGCTTTGGCCGACTGTCGCAAGGGCATCGATATGTTCCAGAACGAAAAGATCAATGTCCCTGTGCTTGGACTCGTGGAAAATATGGCATGGTTTACACCAGCTGAACTTCCTCAAAACAAATACTACCTCTTTGGCAAAGAGGGTGTAAAGCGACTGAGCGATGAGACCGGACTACCTCTGCTCGCACAGATTCCCATCGTGCAGAGCATCTGTGAGAATGGCGATGGAGGCACGCCTATCGTCCTCAACCATAACTCGATGGTAGGTCAGTCGTTCCTTAGCCTTGCACAATCAGTAGTAACCCAGACGAACATACGCAATGCTAATCAACCCCGCACACAACGCGTTCGCGTCAACACCGATTAAACCCGAGCTACCGCATGTATTGATCATTTATACCGGTGGTACCATCGGCATGGTTCAGAACCCCCATACGGGGGCTCATGAGCCAATTGACTTCAGCCATCTGCTGAGTCATGTCCCTGAGTTGCAAAGTGTCTCGGTTAACTTCAATACCATTCAGTTTAACCCGCCTTTGGATTCAGCCAATATGAATCCGACCCTTTGGGCCAACATGGTACACGTCATTGTCGACAACTACGACAAGTACGATGGTTTCGTTGTACTCCATGGCACCGACACGATGGCTTATACGGCCTCTGCGCTCAGTTATATGCTTCAGAACCTCGCCAAGCCCGTGATTCTGACAGGTTCGCAGTTGCCCATCGGCGTACTGCGTACCGATGGCAAGGAAAATCTGATTACCAGTATCGAGATAGCCGCAGCAAAGGACCGTATCGGCATGCCGATGGTACCCGAAGTCTGCATCTATTTCCAAGGTGCCTTGTTCCGCGGTAATCGAGCCAAAAAACTCAGCAGCGAAGAGTTCAAGGCATTCTCTTCGCCCAACTACCCTCCTTTGGCCCGTGTGGGCGTACACATCACCTGGGCACATCACCACATCAACCACATCTCGAACGAGGATCAAATCAAACCCTTCTATAAGATGGGTACCGATGTAGTTGTGCTGCGTCTTTTCCCCGGTATCACCCAACAGACCATCGAGGCCGTACTCGGAATCCCATCGCTGAGAGGTGTCGTACTCGAAACATATGGTGCGGGCAATGCCATGACCTACGACTGGTTTTTGAATGCACTCCACAATGCCGTCAAACGTGGCATCATCATTATGAATGTGTCGCAATGCCTCGGTGGTTCGGTCGAAATGGGTATCTACGAAACGGGCAACCAACTCAGCAAGGCTGGCGTCATTGGCGCTATGGATATGACCACCGAAGCCACTGTCGTCAAACTCATGTTCCTCTTGGGTCAGGGTTATAGTCAGTCTGAGATAGAAAAACTGATGCTTCAGAACATTTCGGGAGAAATCACCATCTAGTAATACGTCGCCTCCTGCGTCTTAAAAGGAGGAAACCAACGCACATCTATTTATAACACACATAAGCTATGCGAAAAATCATCGTTACCGTGGCACCCGTATGCCATGTTGGCAAACCTATTCCCGAAGGATGCAAGAATCCGCTTACGCCCGAAGAGATCACCGAAGATGTACTCAACTGTTATCGGGCTGGCGCATGTCAGGTGCATCTCCACACCCGTGACTTGAAAGGCAATCCAACCTTCGAACTTGATGTCTTCAGTCAAACCATTCATGCAATCCGCGAGCATTCGGATATGATCATCCAAGGTTCGACGGGAGGATTGTCAGATCTCTCGCTTGCCGATCGTTGCGTGAGCCTCAACGTTCCCGAGGTTGAGATTGCCTCGTTGAATATGGGTTCGGTTAACTTTGGCGAAACTGTCTATATCAACACCATGCCCGACCTGCGCTATTGGGCAAAGCGTCAGCAAGAAGCCAACGTCGTACCCGAGATGGAATTGTTCGACCTCTCGCATGTCGAATGTTGTACAAGGTTGGCCGACGAAGGCGTCATTCGCCGTCCCCTCCATTATAATTTCTGTGTTGGTCCCGGTGGTTCAAGTAATCTCTCGGCTACAGGTCGCAACCTCGCCCTGCTTTGTGCCCTCACCGAACCAGGTACGTCGTGGGGCATTAATCACGACTTGATGAAGGACTTCTCGATTCTTGCCTGCGCTATCGGTATGGGTGCAAATGCTGTGCGTGTCGGCTTCGAGGACAGCTTCTATTATGCCGAAGGCAAACTCGCCCGCACCAACGCCGAGCTCGTTGAGCGCCTTGTCGCCCTCATCCGTGCCATGGGCTGCGAACCTGCCACACCCGCCGAAGCCCGCGAGATGCTTGAAATTGGCACTTATTGGAATAAATAAAATGAATCGCAAAAATATCATCCTTGCACTCCTCGTCATCCTGAGTGTCATCACCTTCCTCGATCGTACCTGCATCACCTTTTGGAGCATGGAGATCAAGGCCGATCTCGGCATTGATCAAAGCGGCTGGGGATGGGTGATGAGCATCTTCACCTTGTCCTACGGCTTGATGCAGATCCCTTTAGGCGCTCTTGGCGACAAGATGGGTCATCGTTGGGTCCTGGCCATCATTGTGCTGTGGTGGTCCGCTTTCACCAGTTTTACGGGATTGGCAGGAGGCCTCATGTCAATGCTGGCCATCCGTTTCTGCTTCGGTATCGGTGAAGCCGGCGCTTCGCCTTGTTCAACCAGCGTCATCAGCCGATGGTTTGAGAAAGACAAGGTAGGCAAGGCTCAGGGCTACGTATGGGCAGCTACACGTCTCGGAGGCGCGGCCGCTCCGTTCATCGTCATCCCGCTGGTCAACAATCAGGGTTGGCGTTTCTCGTTCTATCTGTTGGGTGCCATCGGCATCGTTTGGTCAGTCATTTGGTTCTTCTACTATCGTGACAAGAAACCGCAAGCAACCGCAGTAACCCCACGGGAAACCTCCAATAAACCATCAGTCAAGATCCCTTGGGGCACCATCTTCCGAAACAGGCAGTTCTGGATGCTTTGCGCCATGTATTTCTTCTATGCATTTGGCTCGTGGTTCTTCTTCTCTTGGTTCCCCGAGTTTATGAAGGCAGGACGTGGCTTCTCGGCCGAACAGTTGAAGTATGCCGTAGCCATTCCCTTCATAATGAGCATGTGCGGAAATATCGCAGGCGGCTATCTTACAGATAAACTCACCGCCAAATATGGCATCAAGGTGGGACGTAAGGCCCTCGGTTCCGTTTGCCTTGCTGTATCGGCAGTTTGTATGGTGCTGGCAGCGTTCATCCCCGGCAAGACAGCTGTCTTCGTCTTCCTCTCGCTCTGTTTCGGCATCTTCGATCTTATGCTTCCTTCGGCATGGGCACTCTGCATCGACTTGGGCAAGAACTTTGCAGGTTCCATCTCTGGCGCGATGAATACGTTTGGCAATCTTGGCGGATTCTGCTGCATGCTGATGTTCGGCTATCTGCTCGATGCAACCCACAACTACAATCTTCCCCTCTATATGATTGGTGGCATGCTGATTCTCTCCGCCATCCTTTTTGCTTTCATAAATCCCGAAAAGCCTATCATCAATGAAACTAAGTAATTTGCATCCAACGACGCGTATGGTTGTCTTCGACGATGACCCGACAGGCATCCAAACCGTGCATGGTTGTCTGCTGGTCACCGATTGGAGCGACGACAACATCCGTATGGCAATGCTCGACGAGGTTCCATTCTTCTATATCCTGACTAATACACGTGCGCATACTGCCGAAGCGGCTCGCAAGACATTGACCACAGCCCTCGAAACTGTCATTCGTGTGAATCAGGAATTTGGTTATCGTCTCATCTGTGTCAGTCGTAGTGACTCCTGTCTGCGGGGACATTTCCCGTTGGAGCCCAATGTGATGCGCGAAGTCTTGATGAAACACGGCTACAAGGTATGGCCCAAGATTCCTTTTGCACCCGCGTTCATCGAAAGTGGGCGCTTTACGATTGATGGTACGCACTATTTGCGCGATGGAGAACGGCTTATTCCTGTCTCTGAAAGCGAATTTGCACGCGATAATGTCTTTGGATATAAGCATTCCCATCTCGTGGATTATATCCGGGAGAAAGGAGGAAATCCAGAAGACTACGACATTGTGAATGCTCAGAACTATGAAGAATTAAACTCCTTCCGTGATGCCCTATTTGCCGAATTGGAAGGGGAGGAGTGTGCTATCGTCATTCGTAGTTCCTCTTCGTTGCCTCGTTCTATGAGCGGCATAGTCGACAAGCCATTCCTTTCTCGCGAGGATTTGGGAATCCAGGCGAATGGAACAGGTATCTTCATCGTGGGTTCGCATGTGAAGAAGACTACAGAGCAACTTGACTATCTGCTCAAGTTATCCGGTGTAAAAGGCATTGAATTGTCGATTGATGACATCCTCAATCATTCCGATGCCCTTATGTCCAGGACCTTGGAATCCATCAAGTCATTATCTTCCAATGGAATTACGCCAGTAGTTTATACTGCGCGCAAGGAGGTTCGTATCGAAGATGTAACACAACGCCTAAGTTTGGGACAAACAGTTTCGGAGTTTCTCGTTGATATTGTCCGCCGACTCCCTGTCTGTC
Organism: Bacteroidales bacterium; assembly: GCA_045545875.1. Lineage (GTDB taxonomy): Bacteria > Bacteroidota > Bacteroidia > Bacteroidales > UBA3663 > Liminaster. The sequence goes on along the minus strand of JAZQBS010000200.1, from coordinate 365 downwards.
CCAATTATGTAGTGGCAAAGGGAGGCATAACGAGTCATGACATCCTGACCAAGGGCCTCGCAGTCAAGACGGCTCGTGTGATGGGACAGGTCATCAACAGCGTTCCATGTGTGATGACCGAACGCTTCCCCTACATTATCTTCCCCGGAAATGTGGGCAGTCCGCGCTCATTGGAAGATATATATAAGGTAATAGCACTCTGACGGCCGTCAAAGTGCTATTTCTTGGTTCGCCCAGCATGGGCATATTCTAACGGGTGTAAGTCCCCAAGCCGCCCTGATAACGGGAAGGCTACAGCCAAAGGCAAGGGTGTCCGTGGCGACGCGGAATCTGAAGGAAGCTGGCGGCAAACATCTGCTCTGATG
>JAZQBS010000199.1:0-13980 GCA_045545875.1 Bacteroidales bacterium | reverse complement strand
CAGTAACGCTTTGTCAAGATTTCACTCTTTCAAAGATCGTCGCTTAACCGCTCGACTTACCGTCTCATCGTTTAAGCGGGTGCAAAGATAGGGGATTTTTCGTATGCCTCCAAATTATTTGCAGACTTTTTTCAAAAAATCGTCATTTTAGCTACTTTTCGGCATTGAATTACGCTCATTTGCCATCCGAGTCTTTCATTTTAGCTGCGTAATACTTGCAAAACTCGGCTATTCCACAGTCCTTGCACTTAGGATTTCGTGCCGTACAAACGTAACGACCGTGCAAAATGAGCCAATGATGGGCCTGAGGAATGTATTTTTCGGGGATATTGCGCGTCAATTCCATCTCAGTCTCATAGGGCGTCTTGCTGTTCAAGGTCAATCCGATGCGATTGGAAACGCGGAACACATGGGTATCGACCGCCATACGGGGTTCGTTCCAAAGCACCGAGACCATGACATTGGCCGTCTTGCGTCCCACACCGGGGAGCGAGAGCAAGGCATCGTAGTCGGATGGCACCTCGCCTCCATACTCGCTGACGATGCGCTGGGAGGCGGCCAGCAGATGATGTGCCTTATTGTTGGGATAGGAGACCGACTTGATGTACTCGTAGATCTCAGCCTCGGTGGTCTGCGCCATCCGCTCTGGCGTGGGAAAAGCGCGGAGCAGGTCGGGCGCTACCATGTTGACACGTTTGTCGGTACATTGAGCAGAAAGAATCACAGCCACGAGCAATTCGAAAGGGGTGTGATAGATAAGTTCGGTCTGCGCATTGGGATTATGATCGAGGAAATAGCGGATGATGCCCTCGTAACGTTGTTTCTTTGTCATAAGTAAATTGACATATATGAATATTTATAGGATTCCTATCTTGCTGAGCCGGCCATCCCAAAACTGGAGAATGCGGTTATTGCTATAATACCAGAACTCAACGACGCCATTGCGAGATGGACCACGCTCCACACGCGAAGGACGGCCCCAGGAGAGGCGCACTTCTTCGGAAGTCATGTCGGGTTGCACCTGGCTGTACTGAATCTTTGCCCAAATCTCGGAAGTAATATCAGGATGCTGGTCGTAAGGGTCAGTCATCGACAGATAGCGTGTCAAAGGTGTCGAGGTAGCATTCTGACGGGAGCCGGGTAGCGACGCCAGGAAATAACCCTGTTCGTCACCCTTGGTGAATGCCACACGAAGAGGAGCCGTCTCCGTTCCATAGGTGACCGAATCGATACGGACAGGCACAAACTTCTGATGAGCTACCATCCCTGGCAGGGAGTCAGCAGGATAAAAGATACGGTCGTCGTTGTACAATATATAAAATGTACGCGCACGTAAAAGAGAATCGGTTTGGCGAATCAATTCCTCGGGATACATGATAGCCAAAGCAGGATGATAGGTCGTGTCGGTCATTGCCGTCATCGGACGGCCTGTGCTATAACGATAAGCATGACCCTGAGGCGAAATGAAACGCAACTGCAAAAGTTGTTGTCCCATCCAATCCTCTTCAGAGACCATCGAGTCGTAGAACCACCTTGTACCACGCATGTTCGCTGTATCGGTCGCCTCGGCAGGCACCTCGGCTGTAAGGCTCAGCCCAACACGCTCGTTGAGGAAGACAAACGGCATGCCCTGATACCATTGCGACGGAGACGCAAGTGAAAGGCCATCAAGAAGTTCGGCCAACGTTTGAGGCTCACCGTCGTTAGTCTTCCTGGTCCTTGCGGTCAAAAGCGAAGGCAGGAGAAGCAAGACGAGAAACACGCCATAACGAATAGTTTTCATATCAAACGGAATTAATCTTATGACAACGGATGAGAACGGGACCAACAGCAACCAACGTGGCGCCAAACAGATAGACCTCTCCCCCATCGCGAATGCCTGTGCGACGACGCAACGCATCGGCTGTGAGCGGGAAGTTGCGGACGGCAATGTTGGCCTGGGGGATGCGTGCACGAAGCATCTTCAAATTGTGTGATGCAAATGCCAACTGCTCGTCGATGGCGAAGATTCGACCGGGGAAGTCTGCAATCAGCGTCGAAGATGTGAAATAATGGCAATCACGGTCGAGCATCTGCACATCATAGGCTCCGAGCAGCGCATCGAAGCCCTGTGCCTTCATGATGCTGACATCGGGCTCGTAAAACCAAGTTCTCAACCCTTCGGCTATACGGTCGGAACGATGCCTTCCTGAAGCAGCATCGTCGCTTCGATGTTCAAAATGGAACTCAATGATTCGTTCAGGATAGAAGTCGAGACAATGGATTGAATAACGACCTTCTAGCTCCGATGAAGAGGCATCGGGACACTGCGAGACAAGCAATTCCTTGCATTCTCCCTTGACCGAAAGAACATAGACATCGTTGACGTGACGGAGACGAGCGACGGTGCGCGAAATGTCAGCCATGGGCGAGACCTTGGTGATGAGTTGGCGACAATGTGCCAATAAGTCGTCCTGCCATGCAACGACGTCGGGTTGGCAATCGCTTATCTCGAAGATACGACCACCATCATTCGAACGACGTGCGGGGTCGAGGTAGATCACATCAACATCGGGTATCGGAAGTTCGGTGGAAATGCCTTCTCGCACCTCGATTCGGGGATTTCTCCCTTCAAACTTTGCGGATAAGACAGCAAAATTGTGTCGGGCAGCTGCGCAAAGGTGGGGCTGACATTCAGTATAGTAGGCAAGATCCAGATTGCGCGACATATACCAGAAATCCACACCCATTCCACCCGTCATATCACACAGGCTGCGCGCATCGGGCAGCATGATCGACCGCTTGTAGCGTGCCGTCGATTTCGACGAGCACTGTTCGGCAGGGACACGACCTCCCATGATGAGATCCGGCTCAACATACCATTCTGGCAACTTGTTTCGAAGGCGACGACGAGCCTCAATCTGGTCAACCGCAAAGGGAATGTCGATGGTCGGATAGCGATGGGCCGAAAGCAGCAACCGCACCGTATCGTCGGATAGATGATCGGTGATGAATTGCTGTATTTCGGAGTTCCATTCCATGCCTAAAATTGCTTTAATAAGTGGGCAAAATTGCTGACTTACGCGAAAAATCGTTGCAAAAATAGCAATTTTTTCGAATATTTAGACCATTCTATCGAAAAAAAGATTATTTTCGCCACGCGAAACAATGTGAATTGGGTAAATTTGTTGCCAAAAGGTAATTTTTGAACGCAGAAACAGAAGCAACGACATGACAGAATACTGGAAGTGCAAAGGAGGCTTCAGGCAACTCCCCGAATGGGAATCGGACTGCTGGGTCCAGGTTACGCAGCCATCGCAAGATGAACTGAGCGACTTGGAGAGCCGTTTTGGTGCGCCTATGGACTTCATCCAGGACGTTGAGGATACGGAAGAACGCCCGCGTACCGAGAGCGAATCCGGTTGGCTAATGACCCTTATCCGCGTGCCCAACAAGGAACTTGACGAAGATGGTGACCCCATCTTCTCGACCGTGCCTTTGGCTATTCTGATTCATAGTGAGATCTTCATCACCATCTGTTACTACAAGACCGAGATGATCGATGACTTCATCCGTTACACGATTCGCAAACAATTCGAAGACAGGCAACGTTACGACCTGATGCTCTCAATCTTCCTCAGCAGTTCGGTGTGGTACCTGAAGTACCTGAAGCAGATGAACGTGATGATGAAGCAAGCCGAAGAAGCCCTTGAAGAATCGTTGCAGAACGAACAACTGCAAAAGATGATGGGCATCGAGAAGTTCCTCGTGTATTTCGTTACTTCGATGCGTGGCAATGAAGTCGTTATGGTGCGTCTGAAGAAGCATCTGCGCCACCTGCCCTACGACGAGGATCTGCTCGATGATGTCGAGATCGAACTCCAGCAGGCATATGCCACGGCCAACATCTACAGCGAGGTGCTCGAGCGCCAGCGTGAATCGTATGCATCGATTATCTCGAACAACCTGAATGCCATCATGAAACGCCTGACCACCATCACCATCATCCTGATGATACCTACAGGCATCGGCGGTTTCTTTGGCATGAATGTGCCGAATGGGCTTGAAACCAACGTTTTCGCCTTTGGCGCAATACTTGTAGGTACGGCAATCCTCTCGCTGATGGGCTATCTCTACATGAAGAAGAAAAACCTCTTCTGAACCACAGCGCACTTTTTTGACTATGCCGCAGAATCCTCACCGTTTAAGGATGGAGAATCTGTCGGAATCGGCTTGACTCGGGAACTTTCGGCGAAAGTCCTCGAGTTTTTGCATATCGGGCGTGAAGGTACAGACACCCTCCTCGCCATCGACACATTGGGCTAGGATATGACCATAGGGATGGATGGCGCGCGAACCACCATCGTAAACGCAGATGTCATCCTCTCCCACCCTGTTAACGCCGACGACGAACACCTGGTTCTCGATGGCACGGGCAGGCAACAGTGTCTCCCAAGCCAGACGGCGCTTCTGGGGCCAGTTGGCCACACAGATCAGAATGTCGTAGGAATTGTCGGGCGCAAACCTCGACCAGACGGGGAAACGCAAGTCGAAGCAGACAACCAGAAAGAAACGAATGCCTCGCCATGAGACAATACATTGCTCCTGTCCCGGCTCGTAGCCACGGCGTTCGCCACCGATGTGGAACAAATGATGCTTGTCGTAATGATGCAACTCTCCCTCAGGGGTAACGAAGTAACAACGGTTGCGATTATTCCGGCTGTTCCCGGCTGCTTCTCGTTGCGGCGACAGAGTGACAGCAAACGATCCACAAAGGGCGGTCTGATAACGACGCGAGAGGTCGAGCAGGCGATGTTCGACGTCGGCGAAGTATTCCGTCTGACCAGCCTCAGGAGATGTAACGAATCCCGTGCTGCACATCTCGGGCAGAACAAGGAGGTCGGTCTCGGGCAGTTGGTTCAAGACCGTCTCAATCTTCTTGTAGTTGGCCTCCGGCTCAAGCCAACAGATGTCTTGTTGATAAAGGGAGATATTCATTGTCCAAAAAGAAGGGTGTGTCGGAATGGCACACCCTTCGTCTCATCAGTTGAACGGGTTATTTCTTGAAATAACGGTTGAAGAGACCCTCGAAGCCCTTGCCGTGGCGAGCCTCGTCCTTGGCCATCTCGTGAACGGTGTCGTGGATGGCATCCCAGCCCTTGGCCTTGGCATTCTTGGCAATGCGGAACTTGTCCTCGCAAGCGCCAGCCTCGGCGTTCATGCGCTTCTCAAGGTTTGTCTTGGTGTCCCAAACAACGTCGCCGAGAAGTTCAGCAAACTTGGCAGCATGCTCAGCCTCTTCCCAAGCATAGCGACGGAAGGCATCAGCCACCTCGGGATAGCCCTCGCGATCGGCCTGACGGCTTATGGCCAGATACTGACCGACCTCGGAGCACTCGCCCTGCCAATGTGCATTCAGGTCCTTGATCATCTCCTCATCAACGCCATACTCCTTGGCGATGCCGATGACGTGTTCCTGTACGAACTGGAGTCCGCCCTCCTCTTCAACAAGCTCCTTGAACTTCGAAGCGGGTACGCGACACTGTGGGCAACGCTCGGGTGGTGTTGGACCCTCATGAATATAACCACAAACGGTGCAAATCCATTTTTTCTGCATAATAGTTTAATTTTAAGTTGGTGAATAATGAAATGTGGGTTGATATTAGAATGAAAATGTACCGCAAAGATATTCATAAGTTTTGACAAAAACAAATTCCTGCGGTACATTTTTTATTAATTTAACAAATAAGGGCGTAAAATATGTCTTTCAACATAGAACGGCCTTATGAGTGGGTAACACGATCCTTGAGTTCGGCCAGCTTGCCGCTGTTCCAACGATCGGTAGTACCTACGAGATAACCTGTGATACGCTGCAGGCGGTCGATGTTGTGACCACCGCATTCGGGGCATACCTGCTCGTTCTCGATGGCATCCTCATGGCCGCAGTCCATGCAGCGGTTGCGGTTGTGGTTCACCGAACCGTAGCCCATGTTGAGCTCGTCCATCAGATCGACCACCTTGCTGATAGTCTCAGGATTGTGGGTAGCATCGCCATCGATCTCGACATAGAAGATGTGACCGCCACCTGTCAGATCGTGATAAGGAGCCTCTACCTCAGCCTTATGACGGATAGAGCACTTGTAGTAAACGGGCACATGGTTCGAGTTGGTGTAGTAATCCTTATCGGTCACACCTGGGATGATGCCATAGCGTTTCTTGTCGATGCGAGTGAAACGTCCTGCCAGGCCTTCGGCGGGTGTGGCAAGCACCGAGTAGTTGTGCTGGTAGCGATCGGAGAACTCGCCGACCTTCTTCTTCATAAAGGAGATGATCTTAAGACCAAGTTTCTGAGCCTCGTCACTCTCGCCATGATGATGACCACAAAGGGCAATCAGACATTCGGCCAAACCGATGAATCCAATACCAAGGGTACCCTGGTTGATAACGGAAGCGATGGTGTCGGTGGGTTTCAGCTTCTCAGCACCTACCCAGAGGCAAGACATCACAAGTGGGAACTGCTTGGCAAGAGCCGTCTTCTGGAACTCGAAGCGCTGGTGCAGCTGTTTGGCAACAAGTTCGAGCATCTCGTTCAGGCGAAGCATGAACACCTCGACACGGCGATCCAGATTAGGCTCGCTCATGCACTCGATGGCCAAAGCCACGATGTTGATGGTGGTGAAAGAGATGTTGCCGCGGCCGATGGACGTCTTCTTGCCGAAACGGTTCTCGAAGACACGCGTACGGCAACCCATCGTAGCCACCTCATAGAGATAACGCTCGGGATCATCGGGGCGCCACAACTCATGATAGTTGTAGGAGGCGTTGAGGTTCAGGAAGTTGGGGAAGAAACGACGTGCCGACACCTTGCAGGCGAGCTGATAGAGGTCGTAGTTGGGATCGGTGGGCAGGTAGTTCACACCACGCTTCTTCTTCCAGATCTGGATGGGGAAGATGGCAGTGGCATGGTTGCCGACACCTTCGTAGGTCGAATGGAGGAGCTCACGCATCACGCAGCGTCCCTCGGCCGAAGTGTCAGTACCATAGTTGACCGACGAGAATACCACCTGATTACCACCACGCGAGTGGATGGTGTTCATGTTGTGGATGAATGCCTCCATAGCCTGATGTACACGGCCTACGGTGCGATTCACGGCCTGCTGCTTGATGCGCTCGTCGCCTGTGAGGTCGCCCAGGTCCTTCTTCAGGTAATCGGTGAATTCAACATTCATCAGATGGCTCAGGTCCTTGCCCTCGTAGCTCTCCAGGTTGCGGATCTCCTCTTGATAGGTGAGGCGCACGTAGGGAGCGAAATAGAAATCGAGAGCGGGGATGGCCTGTCCACCGTGCATTTCGTTCTGTGCTGTTTCGAGTGAGATGCAAGCCTGGACGGATGCGGTCTCAATGCGCTTGGCCGGACGTGACTCGGCATGAGCTGCCTTCAAGCCATGCTGCAGGATGGTGTTCAGCGGATGCTGTACGCAGGTGAGCGACTTGGTGGGATAGTAGTCCTTGTCGTGGATGTGGATATAGCCGTTCTGCGCTGCGATGCGCACATCCTCGTCGAGCAGATAGTCATCGACGAAAGGCTTGGTGGTCTCGCTGGCGAACTTCATCATCATGCCTGCCGGTGTATCGGCATTCATGTTGGCATTCTCGCGGGTAATGTCGTTCTTCTTGGCACCAATGATCTCCTCAAACACCTCGCGCGTCTTGGCACGACGAGCGATGGTACGGGAATTACGATAAGAGATATAGACACGAGCCACTTCCTTGCGCTCGGAATCCATCAACTCCTCCTCCACACGGTCCTGAATGGCTTCCACTGACATCAAGGCGTCACCGTTCTTGGCAATCTTGTCTGCTACTGTTGCGGCGAGGATTGCATCCACGCCTTTCTCGGTCTGCGCCATGGCCTTACGGATGGCGTCTTCGATCTTGTTAAAATTAAAATCGACAGTGCGACCGTCGCGTTTAATAACTTTCTGAATCATGAGTATTTAAATGAATAGTGAGAAAAAAATACAAATTATGGGTTGCAAAACGGAGAAAAGCACAGTTTTTTCCTTTGCGGGTGCAAAATTATGGAAAAGTTTTGACCTATGCAAACAGATTTTTTCTATCTTTGCATCGATAAAAATCAATAATGTCCTTTTCCGTTGCTTAGAGACAACAATTCGCGAGGCAAAAAATTTTCGTCAAACCATTTTTATTTTTTAACAATCCAGGATGACATTCCAGCAGTTGGAGTATATTGTAGCCGTCGATACGCATCGTCACTTCGTGAATGCGGCCACCGCCTGTGGCGTGACCCAATCCACACTCAGCACCACGATAGCCAAACTGGAGCAGGAAATCGACGTGGTGATCTTCGACCGTTCGAAACATCCCATCGAACCCACTGCACTAGGCAAACAAATCATCAGCCAGGCCCGTGTCATCCTCCACAACTCGCAACAACTCCGCGACCTTGTCCTCAACGAGAAGGCTTCCGACAAAGGAAACCTCTTCATCGGCATAATCCCGTCGGTTGCCCCCTACCTCTATCCTGCCATGGCCAAAGTGATGCGGCAGGATTATCCTAATGTTCACACCACCGTCCACGAGTCGTTTGCCGAACAACTCATCGATCGTCTTCAGCGTGCCGAACTTGACATGGCCATCGTCTCGGGCACAGAGATTCAAGACACCAATCTCCTCGAGATAGAACTCTACACCGAGCGTTTTCTTTTATATGTGTCACCCACGTCACCACTCTGGCAACGCGATTCACTGCGCGCCGAGGACCTGTTGGATGGTGGAATCTGGGCGATGCGCGCTTTCCACGACCACTATCCGCAACTCTCCAACATCACGCACAAAGAGACTTTCCATAACACGACCCTAGTGCAGGGAGGTCTGCATACCCTCATTAACCTGGTCAACACCAACGGAGGTTATACACTTATTCCCGAACTCTTCAAGACGGCATTGCCTGCCGAGATGCAACGCAATCTTCGCCCCATTCAAGGCCCGAAATTCTTCCGAACCATTTCGCTCGTTATCCGTCAGGACTATATGCGAGAGCGAATGCTCAACATTGTGGCCGATGCCGTGAAGCGCGTAGTGCCCAAGGAGATGCTTAAGGAACGTATGCTCAAGTTCAAAATTACCTTATAATAATAATATGGTAAAACAGTTTTTCCAAGTCATACGACGATATATTCGTCCCTACAAGGCCAACCTCGTGTGGTCCATCATCCTGAATTTCTTGAGCCAGTGGCTCAACATCTTCTCGTTTGCCGCACTGGTTCCCATCCTGCAGATCCTCTTCCAAGTTGATCGGCAGGAATATGTCTATCAGGCCATCGACTGGTCGAACCTCGACAAGGATGTTCTCATCAACGATGCCTACTGGTACGTGAGCCAACTCATCGCCGACCATGGTGCCTTATGGACACTCATTGCCATGGGCATAGTGCTCATCGTGATGACTGCTATCAAGACAGCATCCTATTTTGCTTCGTCGGCCGTGATGATACCTTTCCGCACAGGTATCACCAAGGACATCCGTCTGGAACTCTACAACAAGGTGCTGCGACTGCCCCTCTCGTTCTTCAGCGAAGAGCGCAAGGGTGACATCGTGGCCAGGATGAGCGCCGATGTCCAGGTCGTCGAAACGGCTCTTACTTCGTCGGTCGATATGCTCATCAAGTCGCCCATCGCCATCCTGGTGTGCTTCTTCACAATGTTCATACTAAGTTGGAAACTTACAATCTTTGTCCTGCTGTTCATTCCCATCGCCGGCTGGATCATGGGTTCGGTGAGCCGCAAACTGAAGCGTAAGTCGCAGTTTGTACAGGACCAGTGGGGTGAGATCATGACCGAACTCGACGAGACATTGGGTGGACTGCGCGTCATCAAGGCCTTCATTGCCGAAAGCAAGATGATGCAGCGCTTCACACGCACCAACGACATTTATCGCGGAGCGCTCAACAGTATGGCCATCCGCCAGTCGTCAGCTCATCCCACCTCCGAGTTCATGGGCACCGTCCTGATTGTCATCGTCCTTTGGTTCGGCGGTTGGCTGATATTAGGCGGCAACTCGTCGATGGATGCCGCCATGTTCATCTATTACCTCGTCATCCTCTACAGTGTCATCAATCCCTTGAAGGAATTCTCGAAGGCATTCTACAACGTGCCGCAGGGACTTGCCTCGATGGACCGCATCGACATGATCCTCAAAGCCGAGAATAACATTACCGATCCCGCAAATCCCAAAGAACTGAAAGGTTTCAACGAAGGCATCGATTTCAAGGATGTTTCGTTCAAATACAAGAACTCCGAAATAATGGTGCTGCGCGACATCAACCTTCGCGTACCCAAAGGCAAGACCATCGCACTTGTGGGGCAGTCAGGCTCGGGCAAATCCACCTTGGTTGATCTTGTGCCGCGCTATCACGATGTGCTTGAAGGACAAATTCTCATCGATGGAAAGGACGTGCGTGATGTACGCATCAACGACCTGCGTACCCTTATCGGCAACGTCAACCAGGAAGCAATCCTTTTCAACGATACCATCTTCAACAATATCACCTTCGGTGTCGAGAATGCCACACAAGCCGAAGTCGAGGCTGCTGCAAAGATTGCCAATGTCCACGAGTTCATCATGGAGACCGAACAAGGTTATCAGACAATGATCGGCGACCGAGGCGGACGACTCTCTGGTGGACAACGTCAGCGTCTCAGCATTGCCCGTGCCATCCTCAAGAACCCACCCATCCTCATCCTCGATGAAGCCACTTCGGCTCTCGACACCGAGTCGGAGCGCTTGGTACAGGAGGCTCTCGAACGACTGATGAAAAGCCGTACTACCATTGCCATTGCCCACCGCCTATCGACCATCAAGAATGCCGATGAGATTTGCGTACTCCACGAAGGACAAATCGTAGAACGTGGCACTCACGAAGAACTCATTGCCCTTGGCGGTATCTACAAGAAACTGAATGACATGCAGTCATTGTAGCAATTTCTTTGGTCATTTGACCACTCAAAAAGGCTAATCTCTGCTTAAAAACAAACATTTATAAGGTAAAATAACAAATATATTTTGGTGGTTCAAATAATTATTGTTATTTTTGCGCTCCAAATATTAGAATAAATGGAACAACATCACCCCGTCCCCAACCTCGATCAGAAACTTGCAGCCTTCGCTCGTGCCCTCGGTGTAATGCAGACGCTTCGCAAGGATTGTCCGTGGGACGCCAAGCAGACCAACGAATCCATCCGCCAAAACTCTATCGAAGAAGTTTATGAACTCGGCGAAGCCCTCATCAAGGGTGACCCCAATGAAATCAAGAAGGAGTGCGGCGACGTTCTCGAACAGATCTTCTTCTATGCCATGTTCGGCGAAGAAAAAGGACAGTTCGACTTTGCTGATATATGCAATGCGATGTGCGACAAACTCGTCTTTCGTCATCCCCACGTCTTCAATCCCGATGGTTCGCTCATCTCGCAGGTAGGTGTGCGCGGCGGTGAGGATGTCAACAATGCCGACGATGTCTCGAAACTTTGGGAAGTCGTCAAGCAAAAGGAGAAAGGCGGCAACAAGACCATCCTCTCGGGTATTCCCGCAGGATTGCCCTCCCTCATCAAGGCATACCGAATGCAGGACAAGGCGCGCAATGCTGGCTTCGACTGGCAACAGCGCGAAGATGTCTGGCAAAAAGTCAAGGAGGAAATCAGCGAATTCGAAGCCGAAGTCGGCAACATGGACCGCGAACGTGCCGAACGAGAGTTCGGGGACCTGCTCTTCAGCCTCATCAATGCTGCACGTCTCTACAAGATCAAGCCCGACAATGCGCTCGAAAAGACAAACCAGAAGTTCCTCCGACGTTTCACCTACGTCGAGACTGAGGCCAAGAAGCAGGGCCGCCTCCTCAACGACATGACCCTCGCCGAAATGGATGCCCTTTGGGACGAAGCCAAGGCCAAGGGACTTTGAGAGGTGACGATTCCGTTGCTTCCGACATTTCCGGCATTCTTATCAAGATATTCCGAATCCTATTATAAACCTAAAATGAAAAAACTGATTCTTATGAGCGCAATCTGCGCCGCAGCCCTCACCGGCTGCCAGAAGACTGCAGTCAAGACCACCGGCCTTGAGTACAGCAACATGGACACCACCGCCCGCCCAGGCGATGATTTCTTCCAGTACGCTACGGGCCATTGGATTGACAACAATCCCCAGCCCGACATGTTCCCACGTTGGGGCTCATTCACTAAGTTGGGCGACGACAACACCAAGCAGCTCGCCGAGCTCATCCAGGGCATCGCTGCCCAGCAGAACGAGCCCGGCTCCGTGGCTCAGAAGATTGGCGACCTCTACAACCTCTCGATGGACTCCGTGCGCCTCAACCAGGAGGGCTTCGCTGCCATCAAGCCCTACGTCGATAAGGTCAATGCCATCCAGACCCGCGAGGATCTCCTCAAGATGATGGCCACCGAGCACGACGACCTTCTCTTCGGCATCGGCATTGGCGCCGACCAGAAGAATGCCAAGGTCAACATCGTAGGTGTAGGCCAGGGCGGCCTCAGCCTCGGCAATCGCGACTACTATCTCTCCGACGATCCTGCCATCGTCAAGGTGCGCGAGGCCTTCAAGGAGCACATCGTCAATGTCTATAAGCTCACCGGCGCTACCGAAGCCGTTGCCAAGGCCAAGATGGAGAACCTCTTGAAGTACGAGACCGAGATCGCCAAGGTCAGCTTCTCGATGGAAGAGCTTCGCGACCCCGAGGGCAACTACCACAAGATGTCTGTTGCCGAGGCCAGCAAGCTCTGCAAGTTCGACTGGGACACCTATTTCAAGAACTACGGCTACGACCAGACCACCGAGATCGACCTCGGCCAGCCCGCACCTGTTGCCAAGGCTTGCGAGATCCTTATGAAGGCTCCTCTCGAGGACCTCAAGTCGATCTACGAGTGGCAGACCATCAGCGCCTTCAGCGGCCTCACCAGCGACGAGTTCGTTGACGAGAACTTCCGCTACAGCCAGAAGCTCACCGGTGCCAAGGAGCAGCAGCCACGCTGGCGTCGCGCTGTGAACCGCGTGGATGGCCTTATGGGCGAAGCCGTAGGCCAGATGTACGTTGAGAAGTACTTCCCCGCCGAGTCGAAGCAGATGATGCTCGACCTCGTTCACAACCTGCAGACCATCCTCGGCGAGCGCATCAAGGCTCAGACCTGGATGAGCGAGGAGACCAAGCTGGCTGCCCTCGAGAAACTCAGCACCTTCTACATCAAGATCGGCTATCCCGACAAGTGGGAGGACATCTCGGGCCTCACTGTCGATCCTAAGAAGACCCTCGTCGATAACGTCTATGCTATCAGCAAGTTCTACTGGAACCTCGACAAGGAGAAGCACTACAACAAGCCTGTCGATAAGGACGAGTGGTTCATGACTCCTCAGACCGTCAACGCTTACTACAACCCCACCACCAATGAAATCTGCTTCCCCGCAGGTATCCTGCAGGTGCCCTTCTTCGATATGACCGCCGACGATGCCTTCAACTATGGTGCCATCGGCGTGGTGATAGGACATGAGATGACCCACGGATTCGACGACCAGGGACGCCACTACGACAAGGACGGCAACATGACCGACTGGTGGACAGAGAGCGACGGCAAGAACTTCGAGGAGCGAACCGGCAAGTATGCCGACTTCTTCTCCGCCATCAAGGTGCTGCCCGACCTAAATGCCAACGGACGACTCACTCTGGGCGAGAACCTGGCCGACCACGGCGGTCTGCAGGTGGCTTTCTACGCACTGAAGAACGCCATGAAGGACAATCCCCTCGGTACCATCGACGGATTCACACCCGAGCAGCGCTTCTTCCTGGCCTATGCCGGCGTGTGGGCAGGCAACATCACCGAGGCCGAAATACGCAACCGTACCAAGAGCGATCCTCACTCGCTCGGCGAGTGGCGCGTGAACGGCGCACTGCCGCAAAGTCGGAGGCCAAG
>JAZQBS010000198.1:0-9749 GCA_045545875.1 Bacteroidales bacterium | reverse complement strand
ATGAAAACCTGGCATCACAAGACCCTGCACAAGAAGTTCAAGTATGGCATTCCACTCATTCTATGTGCTCAAATAGCATTATTGATATGGTTCATAAGCAAGTGAAAAAACTCAATACAAACGCTGACATCAATCGTAAACGCGATCCGATGGGCCGAGCCATCAACGACTACTTTACAACGGGTAAAGCCGCCAGATTGCGTGTGTTCTCGCCGATGTTCGAAGAGGACGAAATCCCCGTGCCTACACTTTTCCGCACCTTCGAGGAAATGCCTGAAACAGAACGCAAGGCACTCGATTTGGCAAAGGGTAGGACACTTGATGTTGGGGCAGGGTCGGGATGCCATTCACTTGTCCTACAACAACGTGGCATCGATGTGACTGCCATCGACATTTCCCATCTTTCCGTCCTGACTATGCAGCAACGTGGAGTGAAGAAGGTATTGGATCAGGACTTCTTCACACTCACAGGCCAGTACGACACCATCCTTATGCTAATGAACGGCATCGGCATCGTCGGCACCCTCGATCGTCTGCCGGTTTTCTTCCAGCAACTCGACAAGATACTTGCTCCCGGTGGTCAGCTTCTTTGCGACTCTTCGGACATCAGTTATGTGTTCGAAAACGAAGATGGTGTCATCGAATACCCCGAAGACACGGCCTATTATGGCGAACTACGCTATATGATGCGTTACAAGGATTCAATTGGAGAACCCTTCCCCTGGCTCTATATCGATGCCAACACCCTTCGTCAAAAGGCCAAGGAAAACGGCTATACAGTCGAAGTGATCTACGAAGGCGAACACTACGACTATTTGGCACGAATAACTAAAAAGTAAAACTATAAAGAGACGATATTAGATAATTAAAAGTCACAAAGCCATTCCTGTTCACCTGTATAGAGATGTTCATAATCAACTCGGCGCTTGGATAGATTGACCTCATAGATATACTCTGCATCACCAGCATAATAAGGAGTAGTGATTCTGAAATCAGGGTCATTTTCACAAATGAACTTGGCAAGACTTTGCTTGGACAATGTCATAGTACCTTCTTTCGGCAATTTATGCAGAATGCTTCTCAACGTTCTACCTACACCTTCTGGATAGCCATCGCAATGATGATATAATATTTCTTTTTCTCTATCATCATTACTCTCTCGAATATAGATGTTTGCTCGTATTGACATAGTTTCTAATTTTTGTTTTTATTACTCTTATATTTTGCCTTAACTATCTCGTATGAATTCCGTGTCAAATCCCGAAGCAATTCATCGGGAGCGGAATTCGGATCAATACCAATCCAATGTTTGGGTGAAAGGTTGTGGGGCTCGGTGACGCAACTATACTGAGCTTTCAGTTCTTCGATGCGGTTTGGTTGGCATTTGAGCGTTACCACACTGAAATTGTTGCAGTCGAAGAACGAGAACATGTGTCCATATACATAGAACACCAGCACGTCACCGGCATATCGAAATGCCGTGAAAGGCAGTTTTTCTTCCACGTCATCGCCCAGCGAAAGGCAAAACTCGCGATAGTCTTCTATGTTCATGATTGACTAAATTGATTGATGATCCAGGCAAAACCCTTGGCAGTCCGCTCATCGGAATGCTGGAAATGATTTCCAGAATTCCATTCAAGGATGGTGCAGATGCCTTGCTCGGTCAAGAGTCCATGTAGTTTGCGAATGCAGTTGCCGACCTGTGCCATCACAGGATTCCTGGCCTTTTCCTCTTTATCCCCGAGACTGAGATAGACAGCAGAAGTCGAGTGTCGGTGCGTCTCGGCATACGCTATCCATTGTGGATACCAGACGGATGGCGAGACAGCGGCAATGCCATCAAATCGCGAGGACTGATAACTTGCCCATAAGGCAAAAAGGCCAGCCAATGAATATCCTCCCATCAGACATCGCATCGTGTCCTTGTCATAGAGTCGCCGTTGTTCTAGGTTCGGAATCAGCACGTCATCAACGAATGCAAGCGTCTCGGAAGCTTTATCGCCAAAAGGAATCTTCCCAAAGACTGCCGGTGCAGCCCATGGCGTCAGTTCGCTCTGCCAATCCTTGATTTCGAAGGCAACAAGGGTAAATGATGTTCTTGTCAAGGTCTGTATCGTTTCGACCTCAGTATCCAGCACTTCCAGGTCGTGTTCGTCGATGGGTTGAACAAGCAGGAATTTCGGCATTTCCGTCCGATAGATGGTGCAGGCTCTTTCCCCAATGCGAATGCTATCTTTATTCATGTTTTCGTCTTTTTCGGAATTACCCAATAGTCGAATAGTTCGCTGCAAATATACGTATTTTTTCTATATTATCTATACACAAATCTCGATAAATTTAAGTTTTTTTGCAAAAAACCTTTGTTTATATATGAAATAATGCGTATCTTTGCCCCGCAAAAAACTACTTAAAAAAACTAAGGACAATGAAAAAAATCTTTTTTATGGCATTTCTCGCATTTGCAATGAATGCGAATGCACAGGAATCAAATAATGTCGAGGCAACTGTAACCGACAGCGATGAAACCTACACTTACACTGTGTCCGACGATGACGATCCAAACGACGTGTCAGTCCACGGATTCATCGGCGTGAATATCCCCACCAATGTGCCCGAAGGCTTTGACTTCGCCCCATTCCGCTCGTGGGAGTTTGACCTCACTTTCGCGCAGTACGACTACAAGCCCAACCACAAGCAGACCACCTTTTCTGCTGGTATGGGTATCGGCTTTCGCTTCTATACCCTCAGTGGTCACGACAATATGTTATTCAAGGACAATGGCGTGATCAAAGTGGCAAAACGCGAAGGAGAGATGGCCGATCTTAAGGCGCGCATCAGCACGCTCAACTTCAACATCCCCTTGCTCGTCAAGCAGCGCTTTTCCGACAAGTTCGCCATTTCTGCAGGAGCAATGGTCAACTGGAACTTCTACAATCGCATCAGAAACAGCTATGAGATAGGTGACGAGGAATTTGACATCAGCACCAAGAACATCGGCATTCGTCCCATCACCGTCGATGTCCTGGGCATCATGCATTTCCCCGGCGACTTCGGCGTCTATGTCAAGTATTCGCCCATGAGTTCCTTCAAGAAGGATCGCGGTCCCGAATTCAAGGCGCTCACCATCGGCCTCTATTTCTAATCGATACTTCTCAAACTCTTGTCAGAACATCTTATGACACCTCAGGAAATAAGGAATGAGCGCCTTGCCAAGACGCTTATTCATAATCTTCATCGTCGCCACATCGAGGCCTTTTATTGTCCCACGGCTGCCGAGGCTGTGCAAAAGGTTTCCCAGCTCATCGACGATGGGAGCAGTGTGACGTGGGGCGGCACGATGACCGTCCGCGATCTTGGTATTCCCGGCTATCTTCGTAATCGCGGCACGCTCGAAGTGCTTGACCGCGACCTTGCCACGACGCCCGAACAGAAGCAGGCCGTCTATCTCAAGGCATTTACCGCCGACGTCTATCTCACCAGCGCCAATGCCATCTCCGAAGATGGCGTCATCGTGAATATCGATGGCAATGGCAATCGTGTGGCTGCCATCACCTGGGGTCCGAAGAAGGTCATCTTTGTCATCGGACTCAACAAGGTTGCACAAAACGTCGAGGCTGCCGTTGCCCGTGCGCGCAGTACGGCAGCACCCACCAATGCAGCGCGTTTCGATGTCCAGACGCCTTGTCACGTCGATGGCACTTGCCATAACTGCAATTCCCCGCAGTCAATCTGCAATTACGTTCACTTCCTCCGCAATTCTCCCAATGGTCGTCACGTCGTGGTACTGGTAGGGGAGGACCTGGGATATTGACACGAAACCTGTTTATCAATCTCAACAAACATATGAAAGAATTCTTCTTGCGCATTGGTCGCAGCATCAAGACGTGGCTGCAGTCGCTGTCGTTCCGTACAGGAGTTATCGTCCTGCTCAGCTGCATCCCCTTCTATATTCTCTCCTTTGCCCAAATGCTTTTGCCCATCAGCGCAGCAGCAAAGGGCATTCTTTGGACCGTCCTCTTCGGCATGGCAAAGACCTGCCAGTACGGTGGCCTCACCATCTTGGGTGTCGAAGGCTACAAGCGATTGAAGGACATGTTCCGAAGGAAGAAGAGCGATTGCTGATATGTCGAAGCCTCGGCGTGCTGTGAGCCAATTGTCAGCATACCGAGGCTCTACAAATAAATTATCGTTAATTCGCGATAATTCGTGTTGAAATAGAAATCAGTATCCCAGTTCCTTGAGCCACTTGGTGACCTTGTCCTTTCCGTCCCTCACATCGTGGCCATAGATGCTGAAACCCTTCTGGACATTGGCGCCGGGGAAGGCCTTCTTCACGTCGTTCGCGCAATTGGCCAGGCCGCTGCCCTCATGAGTGGTGAAGGGGATGACGGTCTTGCCCTTCAGGTCGTCCCTGTGCTTCTTGAAGAAGGTGAACATCACCTGCGGATAGGTGCCCCACCATACGGGACCACCGATGAACACGGTGTCGTACTCGCTCATGTCCACGTCGCCCTCGTACTCGGGGAGTTCGCCTTTCGAAGCCTCCTCCTTTGCCAGGTCGATGAGTGGGGTATAGGCCATACCGTCGTATTTGTGCGTCACGATTTCGAACTGTTCGGCACCCGTCAGTTCCGTGATGTAATCGGCCACTATCTTCGTGTTGCCTACCTCGATGTTTCCTACTGCGTAGTTGTCTCCCGCATGCGAGAAGAACACTACCAAAGCCTTACCTTTCTGTTCCATTGCTTTTTCTTGTTTTGCGCCGCTGCATGCCGTCGAAACGACCAATGCCAGTGCGGCTGTGAGCATAGTTTTGATTTTCATAATAATCCGTTTAGTTTGTTTATTTCAAATTTCACGCTGCAAAGATAGGGCATTATTTCGAATAATCAGTTACACATTTTACGTTTATATTTTCCTTTTTTCCCGAAACCACGTTTTTTATAAGAAAATGACCATAGAAGACTATTTGGAGAAGACATATTGGGTGATTGACCCTCTGCCCAAGCAGGTGCCTGCACACAGCCGTGGACAGTATTTCCGCATCGAGGAACACTTTCGTTCCCGTCCACTGATCGACGCCCTCTACCGCAGGTTCACCAACATCTTGCTCAAACTGAACTGCTACGAGGACCTGGCGTTCAGCACCGATGGCGACCACTGGGAGACCAATCCCTTGCCCACGCAGATCGAGGCAATGGTCCGCCAGAGTTTGTCCGACCTGTGCATGCTCTACGTCATGCTGCCTGCCGTGGAGACGCTCATCACCCTCAGCGCCGACGACATCTATATGACAATCTACAACCCCAGCGAGGAGACCCTGGAGCTGCTTGCCCCACAGGTCGCCTCGGAAGGATTGTTCATCTGGAAACCCGAACAGTAGCGAACCTCAACAGATGCCTTTCGGCTACATCGTGTATCCCACGGTCAGCATAATGCGGTTGACCTTCGAATCCACATTCTTCGCGTATTCCGTGAAGTCCGAATTCACACGAACGCCCGCTGTGAAGTTGACGATGTTGAAGTTCAGGCCGAGGTTTGCACCAAACTGGAAACGCCTTGCCTTGACCTCCGAATCGAAGTAATCGATATCCAGTTTCGATGAATCAGATTTTCCCTTGGCATTTCCATGGAGATTCAGTCGGAGGTTCACGCCGATGTAGGGTTCCACATTGAATTTGCGGTGTCCCAACTTGTAGGAGAGATTGACGGGTGCAGCCAGGCAAGCCAGACGTTCCTCTACGCCATCGTCGGTAGTTCCCTCGTAGATCAGCTCGCCGCCAAACTGCAGGAACAACGGGACAGCCTTCCTCGTGATGTTGTATCCGAAAAGCACACCGGCATTGAAGCCCTGGTCGGACACACCTTCATCTTCCTCGAAAAACGTGAAGCACATGCCGGAATAGAGCAGGGCATAGTGATCGGTAATGGATTGTGCCTTCAATCCGCTGTTCAGCGTGGCAAAGATTGCCAGAACTAATAATAATGTCTTTTTCATAAGTATCTAACAATTTAATGATAAATATTGTGGCTTTATATTAAACACGAATTATCATAAATCGACATGAATTATGCATATCATAAATCTGTGTCCATCCGTGTCAACCCTTTTTATCTCACACGGAAATCACTGAACTCACAGATATTATCTCTCTTGATGTCAATTTTCTGTGCTTTCCGTGCTTTCTGTGTGCCTTTATTCGGGCCCACTGATTATCTGTGTCCATCCGTGTCGTCTGTGTGACATATGAATTCGCGATAATTCGTGTTAAAATAAAAAATCTTGCTGCAAATATATGTTTTATTTTTGAAATAACAAAGCTTATTATCCCGTTTTTTCATTTTATTCCTTCGAATAATGCATTTTTTTATCCTTTTCCTTACCTATCATTGCGAAAAAGTCATTATCTTTGCAGCAAAAAATTACCTCTAAATAACACTATGAAAATGAAAACATTCAGTTTTGCCATTTCCATGGCCCTCGGCTTCTGCGCCTTGACCGGATGCCAGCAGGAGAAGACGCAGCCCTCCACCGTCTGCAACGACGACGGCACGGTCACCTTCTATTATGACAACCCCAACGCCACCGACGTGCAGGTCGATGTGCAGTTTGCCGGTCGCAACCCAATGGAGCGCAACGAAGAAGGCCTGTGGACAGTCACCCTCGGACCTGCAGCTCCCGACATGTATCCCTATTGCTTCATTGTGGACGGCATCAGCGTGATGGACCCGCAGAACCCGCAGTATTTCCCCAATGAGGGATTCAAGAACAGCCTGCTCGAAATCCCCTCCACGACCGGTTCGCTCGCCCACGACATCAGGGACGTGCCCCACGGACAGATCGAGTATATCCACTACTTTTCCAGGAGTCTCGGCGGCACCAACAACGCCATCGTCTATCTCCCGCCTTCGTACTACGACAAGGCTTCCTCCGCCGAACAGTACCCCGTGTTCTATCTCATCAGCGGAACCACCGACACCGAAGAGGTCTATTATAAGGTAGGTCGAATGAACTACATCCTCGACAACCTCGTGGCTGAGGGCAAGGCCAGGGAAATGATCATCGTGCTGCCCTACGGCAATCCCCTCAAGCTGCTGCCCACGCCTCCGCAGGACCCGATGGGCTTCGGCATGGATGTGTTCGGCAAGGACCTGGTGAACGACCTTATGCCCTATGTCGAGAGTCACTATCGCACCATCAACGATCGCGACCACCGTGCCATAGGCGGCTTCTCGCGCGGCGGCAACCAGGGTCTTTCGTGCGGACTCATGAACCTCGACAAGTTCTCCTATCTCTGTTCCTACAGTTCCTTCACATCCACCTCTTTGCCCGATGTCTATGACAATGGCGCCGACACCAACAGCCGCATCCATCTGTTCTGGCTCGGCGTGGGCACCGACGACTTCCTCTATGGCACGGCACGCGACTATATGGAGTTCCTCGACAAGAAGGGCATCCGTTCCGTGAAGGAATATACCCACGACAAGTTCGGCCACACGTGGATGAACGCCAAGTACTTCCTCGACAAGACCTTCCGCCTACTCTTCAATCCCGAAGCCTCCGAGGAAGCCATGCAGAACGGACAACCCGCACTTACCGCCACGGGCAAGGAGCAGGCCTTCACCCCGGGCGTCATGGCACGTCTGTTCCCGCGTCCCATCATCTCGCCCGACTTCGTCACCGAGGGCATCACCTTCCGCATGAAGGCGCCCGATGCCCGTGAAGTGCTGCTGCAGACCGAACTCGACGCAAAGCCGTTGGCGATGCAGAAGGACGAGGAGGGCGTGTGGAGCGTCACCCTCACCGACCACGGCACCGACGTGTTCAAGTACTGTTTCCTGGTCGATGGCACTCAGGTCGCCGATCCGAGCAACATGTATCTCTCGCCCGACAAGGGCTTCAAGTACAGTGTCTGCAACAATCCCGCCAATCCCTATAGCCTTGCCACCATGGGCGACATCGCGCACGGAAAGGTCTGCTACGACCTCAACGACAGCAACCATCCTGCCACCTACTGTCCACCCACCGGCAATCCCGCAGTCCTCATCCGTCTCGTCTATGGCGCCGACGACACTTCCGAGAGCTGGTTCAAGGTAGGCGGTGCCGAAGCCATTGCCGACAAGCTCCTCGCCGAAGGCAAGACGCAGCCCTGCATCATGGTGGCCGAGGCTTCAGCCAAAGCCAATTCGAACAACGCCGACATGAAAGTCTATACCCTCAAGGCCTCCGACTACAAGACTTGGCCCGAACGTCGCAAGGCCCTTGAACAACTGCTTCTGAAAATCAAATGAGTAGCACACCATCCATTTCACTTGTTCCTTTGCACGAGGATGACCGCGAGCAATTCATCCTCGACCTTCAGTGGGCATTCCGTTATGGAGCCCAGATAGAGTTTGGCATGCGCGACGACCGCACCGAAGAAGGTTCGGAAGTCATTTCGCGCACCACCATCGAGCGGAGCATCGATGGCGAACGTGCCGAAACCTACCGCATCGTTCTCGATGGCAGGTTCGTGGGCGGTGTGGTACTGAGCATCGACAAGGGCGAAGCGAAGGGAGAACTCGAGTTGCTCTTCGTTTCACCCAAAGTCCATAGCCGTGGCATCGGTAAGGCAGCGTGGCGTGCCGTCGAGGCATTGCATCCCGAGATCCGCATTTGGGAAGCCATCACTCCCTATTTCGAGAAGCGCAACATCCATTTCTATGTCAACAGCTGCGGTTTCCATATCGTGGAGTTCTGGAACAGGTATCATCATGGTCCCGCCGTGCCCGACGAGGAAAGCGGAAACTGGAGCGAGGACGATGAGATGTTCGTGTTCCGAAAGGTCATTGAAGGGCCGCTTGAATAGAATTGATGAAAATGAAAAAACAAAAAAACAATTTTACAATTTTACAATTTTGCAATTTTTTGAAACAAATAAGAGTGGCACCCTTTGGGGATGTCACTCTTTATTAATAGATAGGAAGAAGGTGCTCCATGCAGCATCAAACTGACGAAGGTCAAAATATGTGCCTGTGGTGAATCTTGTCATCTTGCGAAGGAGGTCGGTGAGCTTGTCGCGTGTCTGCACACCATACGTCCAATGTACCTTGATGCAGAAATCCTCAGACTCTTCCCACCCTCTTTCGATGTCCCTGCAACACTCGCCGAGGGGCGAACCCCTCAGCAAAGTGTAATCGTGTAGGAAGACCATGTAGTCGATATGTCCTTTCGGAAAGTCCTGATAAAGCAGCTGCAACACCTTCAGATAGAAGTCACGCAGCGTGTCGAACTCCACCAGGCCATGATCATCTACAAGGTCGATGGGATTGTTGAATAACATGTTGTTATTTTTGTGTTAAGAGGGGTTAAGAGGAGTTAAGAGGGGGTTATGGGCAGACAACCTCTCTTAACCATTCAAACCTTTCTTAACCTCTCTTAACCACCTTAAATGACGCTCTGACTCGCCTTTTGAAGAATGATGTCCTGCGAAATGAAGGGCACACCCTCCTTGTTCTTCCAACGATGCACCTTGAAGTGGAACTGCATCTCATAGACATTCGGGTCGTCGATGGCACCCAGCTGCAGGTTGGGTTTCTCGTTGAAAGTGGCCTCGGCAAGAATCTGTTGCTTGCCTATCGTGCCATCCTTCTTCGGATAGTCGAACTCTGTAAGATACTTCACCACCCACTTGGTGACTGGCTGACCATTGCTGTCTGTAGAGTCATAGTTGCGAATACCCTCTACTGAAACGAATTTACCTTTTACT
>JAZQBS010000197.1:0-20245 GCA_045545875.1 Bacteroidales bacterium | reverse complement strand
GCCATTTCAGAATGGATGGAACGATTGACCATTTTAATCCCAACGGACTGAAGCTCACACAAAACAAGCACCTCGACAGTTTGACTATCTCCGCGCGCATTCATGCCGATGTGATTGCGTCCAACTGGCGCGATGCCGAGGGTGATATGAAAATTTCTAATCTATTTCTCGAAAAGGGAGATCAGCATCTGGATCTCGAAAATATTGTTTTCGAGGGGACTTCCGAAAGAGGAGAATTACAGAGTTCCATTGCTCAGATCACCTATGACCGCAACCGTCTAAACCACGAATATCACATCAAGGGAAGAATACCTGTCATTAACGACTTCTTCGCGATACTCAGCATCCCCATTGCCATGAATCGCGAGGGTTTATTTGAAGCACGCATCGACTCGGCCAACCACTTTGTGGATGCCCATGCTGAACTTCCTGCTCTCGATCTGCAGAATGGTAGAGCCTTGGCTGCCACACTCGACATTGAGGACGATGGCAATGGTGTGCTTTATCCCATCCTCGACTTTGAGGCACTCACCCAACAGCATCGCCTCGTTGGCACATTACAAGGACGCATCGTGCCCGACCCTCTCGATGTCACTCTCGAACCGACCCAATTACTCTTCAACAGCGAGCAAGTTCAACTTTCAGGTGCTCATCTGATGCAAAACGAAGAAGGTGACTATGTCATCGAGAACTTCAAACTCTCAGGCAAATCCCAGGAACTGGCTGCATCAGGTTCATTGGGCAAGAGCGGCAAGAAGGATCTGGTCTTCAGTTTGAAGCATTTCGATCTTGACCAGGTGCTTGGAGGATTCGAAAAGAACTATATGCATTTCGGAGGCCAAGCCACCGGCAACATCTACATCAGCAGCGAGCCTGACCTTCTCATCAAGACAGACAGTCTCTACGTGCAAAACTTCTCCTATATCGACACGCTTCTTGGTAACGCCTTCCTCTCTGCCGAAGTACAGGTACCCCAGAAGTTTGCCACCATCTCTGCCGACATTACCACCGACTCTGTCTTTAAGTCTCATGCCGAATTCGATTTGCAGCTCACTTCGCCCGCTACAATGGACCTGCGTGTCGAACCCGATCATCTGCCCATGGGCTTCATCAACAACTGGACAGGGAGTATCCTGCAGCAGTTCTCAGGGCGCATAACGGGTCCGGTACGTCTCTTCGGTGATTTTGACCACTTGCAACTCACAGGTCATCCTTACCTTGATGGACGTTTCACTCACGATCTCATCGGTGCACACTTCCATATCGCCGATACAGTTCACCTCGAACCAAACCTTATTTATGTCGAAAATGCTTATGTTGATGATTGCCATGGTCATCCGCTCACTCTTGATGCCCGCATTGACCATCAGTACCTTCATAACTTCCTCTACGACGTCCAAGTAGATATGCCGCAAGCCAACCAGGGATTCCTGGCACTCGATCGTGAGAAGAAACCTGGTCGTATCTATTGGGGACAAATCTACGTGCAAGGACAAGCTCAACTGAAGGGCGGCAACGGAAAACATCGTGTCAGCATGAATGTGGGCACCACCGACAAGTCGTGGGTTTATCTATCTCCTTACGAACAAGATATTGACCCCGAACAGGAGGCTTATTCCTTCCTTACATTCCGCGACAAGAACCAACTACAATCATTGTACGACAGCGTGGACGAACCAGGTTATAACGGTATGCAGACTCCGCCTGTTCAAACTATGAACATCGATGAAGAGCCTACTGATCTGCAAGTCGACCTGCAGGTCAACGGAACCGAACAATGCCAAGCCTTCATCCAGCTCGACCCATTGTCTGAGGATCTTTTGCAAGGTCGCGGCAGCGGCAATCTCTCTATACGTTATGACCCGCGTCGTGACATCACACTCGCAGGCACCTATCGGATCAGCCAAGGTAGCTATAAAATGAATGTGAAAGGCGACCTAATGAGCAAGGAGTTCAAACTTCAAAACACCTCCTATGTTCGATTCAATGGCGTGCCAAGCGAAGCCGAGCTCAGCCTTGATTGCCGCTACAACATCCCTTCAGTTAATCTCCTTGACCTCGACGAATCCATCGTACAACTAGGTTCTTTGAGTCGTACCACTGTGCCCGTCGATCTAATCCTTAACATCACGGGGCAGCTTTCCGCGCCTATCATCAACTTTGACCTTGAGGTAAAGAATGTTAGCGAGGAAATCAATGCCTACGTAAGTAACACCATCAGCACGCAGGAGATGCTCAATCAGGAAGTCATCTACCTACTCCTATTCTCCAAGTTCTATACACCACAGTATGTGCAATCTTCGCAAAGCCGTACTGGCTCCGAACTCACATCATTTGCCAGTGCCAGCATCACCTCGCAGCTCAACCAGATATTGGGTCACATAAGTGACAACTTCACAATGGGCACCAATTTCCGCACCGACAAAGGCGACTTCAGCGATATGGAAATGGACCTCAGCCTCTCCACTCGCCTTCTCGGCGATCGTTTGCTGCTCAATGGCAATGTCGGTTATCGCGATCCCGCCAATCGTATCGGTATGGGTAACACAAACTCGTTCATCGGAGACTTCGATATTGAATTTCTGATCAACCTTAGTGGTACCATACGTGCTAAGGCTTACAGCCATTACAACGAGCGCGATTATTCGATCAACAAC
Source organism: Bacteroidales bacterium (assembly GCA_045545875.1). Classification (GTDB taxonomy): domain Bacteria; phylum Bacteroidota; class Bacteroidia; order Bacteroidales; family UBA3663; genus Liminaster. Next base: position 17,588 of record JAZQBS010000197.1, on the reverse strand, counting down.
GCACTCACGACCCAAGGCATCGGCTTTATTCTCCGTAAGGACTTCCGCAATCTCTACGATCTTTGGCCATGGAACAAATGGAGGAAAAATGCACAAAAAGAGGGCAAATAGTAATATCTGTCGTCTATTCTGCCCTTATTTTCAAAGAAATTGTTATTTTTCCCAAAAAAGTCGCAAGAAAATTTGCATTTTATAAAAGGAAACACTATCTTTGCGCCGCACAATAAGATCAAAATGCCAGTTTCTTTTCACTATTATTCCAATTTGTGCATCCCCCTTTTTTCCCTTTTGATTATTTTCCTATTTTTATATTACTATGCATTCCGCAGAAGAATTGTATAATATGCCACTTGAGGAGATAGTATCTCTTGTTAAGTCGCTCAACATTCCCAATCCCGACTTTAGCAATCTTGACAATTGCGTCGCGCAAATCCTCGAGGCTGAAAGTGTCCCCGAAGGAAATGCGCCAAAGAAACGTGGCCGCAAGCCAAAATCAGCCAACGCCACCGACGCAACCGCCAAAGAGAAATCTTCCCGTAGCAAAAAGACCGCCAAATCTGCTGACACAACATCTGGAGAAGTAGTAACTCCCAAGAAGCGTGGCCGCAAGAGCAAGGCAGAATTGGAAGCCCAGACTCCCTCCATTTTCTCCGAAGAAACTACTGAGCCCTCCCAACCTGTCAACCCCGCACCAGCTCCAGAAGCCGAAATTCCAACTGATGCACCTCAGCCCACAATGCCCGACGAAGGTTATTCCCCAGAAAACTATCCCGAGGAGCAGCAGGCATATTACGACGAGGGCAGTTATCCCGATGACTATCCAAACGATGGATATCCCAACGATGGCTACCCCAACGACGGATATCCTATTGATGGTTATCCTAACGACGGATACCCCGACGATGGTTTTCCAGAGGAACAACCGCCCTATTACGAGGGCGAAGAGTATCCTGAAGAGTATATGCCTGCTCCCGATGGGTACATCGATCAACCCGAAGGCTACGACGACCAAATGGGATATCCGGACGATGACAACGAGTACTACGAAGAACCCCAGCCGCAAGAAGACGACGGTACGCAGGAACTTATCCAGAAGAATAAGAACTTCTTCCAGGATATGTTCGGCAGCGGTGGCCACGCTACTACCCACAGCAAGAAAAAGAAGAAGCAGAATCAGCAGCAGGAAAAGCAACGCAATCAGGCTGAACAGGAAGCCAAGACCGCTACCCAGAACCAAGTGCAGGAAGAACTTGAAGAAGAGGAGGAAGAAAATGGCGTAATACCTGCAAGCCGTGACGAGTTCGATGGTGTCCTCACAGGTTGTGGTGTGCTTGAGATTATGCCCGACGGCTTCGGATTCCTCCGTTCCAGTGACTACAACTACTTCTCCTCACCTGACGACATCTTCGTCAGCCAACAGCAAATCAAGCAGAACAACCTCAAGCAAGGCGATGTCGTCGAGGGTGCAATTCGTCCACCTCGCGTCGGTGAACACAATTATCCACTCGTCTCCGTCGATAAGATCAATGGCCGCACACCCGAGTTCGTGCGTGATCGCGTACCTTTTGAACATCTCACGCCACTCTTCCCTAATGAGAAGTTCAATCTCACAAAGGGACATGACGACAGCCCTTCATGCCGCGTCATCGATATGTTCGCCCCTATCGGAAAGGGACAACGAGCCATGATTGTGGCACCTCCAAAAGCAGGTAAGACCGTCATCCTCCAAGAGATAGCTACTGCTATCAGCCAAAACAATCCCGAAGCATATATCATCGTACTCTTGATCGACGAACGTCCCGAAGAAGTGACCGACATGCAGCGCAACGTCAACGCTGAAGTCATCGCTTCGACCTTCGACGAACCTGCCGACCGTCATGTCAAGGTGGCCGACATGGTTATCGAAAAGGCCAAGCGTCTCACCGAATGCGGTCACGATGTGGTCATTCTCCTCGACTCCATCACCCGTCTCGCCCGTGCCTACAACACTGTCTCCCCATCGAGCGGCAAAGTCCTTTCGGGTGGTGTCGAAGCCAATGCCCTCCAGAAGCCTAAGCGATTCTTCGGTGCAGCACGTAACATCGAAGGAGGAGGTTCACTTACTATCATCGCGACTGCGCTTATCGAGACCGGATCGAAGATGGACGAAGTCATCTTCGAGGAATTCAAGGGAACCGGCAACATGGAACTTGTGCTCGACCGTAAGATTGCTAACAAGCGCATCTTCCCAGCTGTTGACCTACTTGCCTCATCTACCCGCCGCGACGACCTCCTGCTCGACCAGACCACATCCAACCGCATGTGGATCCTGCGCCGATTCCTCTCCGAACACACCCCCGTCGAGGCTATGGAGAAACTCCTCAAGATGCTTGAGCGTACTCGTAACAACGAGACGCTGCTTATTGATGCAATGCAAAACGAGAAATGGTAAGTATTGAACAGTTGTCGGTGGAGTTCGGTATCAAACCGCTCTTCACCGACGTAAATTTTGTTATCAATCGTCACGACCGTATTGCCCTTGTTGGCAAAAACGGTGCCGGCAAATCCACAATGCTAAAAATCATTGCCGGCTTACAGTCTCCTTCCCGTGGTCGTGTATCTAAACCTAAGGAGCTCACTATCGGTTACCTGCCGCAGGTAATGATACTCACCGACACGATGACCGTTCGTCAGGAGACCGAGAAGGCCTTCGCTTCGACCATCGCCCTCGAGCAGCGACTGGCCGAGATGAACAGCATCTTGCAGTCGCGCACCGACTACGAGTCACAGTCCTATGCGGACCTCATCGAAGCAATGACCGAGCTCAACGAACAGCTCACCGTCATACAGTCGCAGAACCGCGATGCCGAGATTGAACGCACCCTCATAGGCCTCGGTTTCGAACGCACCGATTTCGATCGCCCCACCTGTGAGTTCTCGGGAGGTTGGCGCATGCGAATAGAACTTGCCAAGATCCTCTTGCAGCGGCCCAACCTTCTCCTACTCGACGAGCCCACTAACCACCTCGACATTGAATCCATCCAGTGGCTCGAGAAGTTCCTTGCCCAAAGCGGCAGCAGTGTGGTGCTGGTGAGCCATGACCGCGCCTTCCTCGACAACGTCACCAACCGCACTATCGAAATTACATGCGGAACCATTCACGACTATAACGTCAACTACTCGAAGTACGTTGTCCTACATCAGGAACGCATCGAGCAGCAGCGTCGTGCCTACGTCAACCAGCAGAAGGAATTACAGGAAACGCGTGACTTTATTGAGCGATTCCGTTACCAGGCCACCAAGGCTATACAGGTCCAGTCGCGCATCAAGTGGCTCGAAAAACAGGTGCCCATCGAAATCGACGAAGTCGACAACTCTCGCCTTAATTTGAAGTTTCCTCCTGCTCCTCGCTCAGGCGATTACCCCGTTATCTGCCAGGATGTGCGCAAAGCCTACGACCATGTCGTCTTCGACCACGTCGATCTCACCATCCGCCGTGGAGATAAGGTGGCTTTCGTTGGCCGTAATGGCGAAGGCAAATCCACACTTGTCAAGTGCATTATGGGACAAATCCCGTTTGACGGGAACCTCAAGGTCGGCCATGGTGTCAAGATTGGTTACTATGCGCAGAACCAAGCTCAACTTCTCGATGACGATCTATCTGTATTCGACACTATAGACCGAGTGGCTGTAGGAGACATCCGCACCAAGATTCGTGACATTCTAGGCGCATTCCTCTTTGGTGGTGAAGCCATCGACAAGCCTGTACGCGTTCTTTCAGGTGGCGAACGTAGCCGTCTGGCCATGATTCGTCTCTTGCTCCAACCCGTCAACCTGCTTATCCTCGACGAGCCCACCAACCACCTCGACATCCCCTCCAAACAAGTTCTCAAGGATGCTATTCAAGCCTTCGACGGCACAGTCATCCTCGTAAGCCATGATCGCGACTTCCTCGATGGTTTGGTTCAGAAAGTCTATGAGTTTGGTCATCAGCGAGTCAAGGAGCACCTCGGTGGAATCTACGATTACCTCCATAAGAAGAACCTTCAGAGTCTCCAGGAACTCGAGAAGCGGCAATCTACCGTCGCTGCCCCTGCTAACACGTCTTCGTCAGTTCCTCAGTCTTCCGCATCCTCCGTTGCTACAACTTCGACCAAGCCTACCATCAATCCCCGTGTCGCAGCAGCCAGCCTTCCGCCACTTAGCGCTAGTGGTCGTAGCCTTTCTTTCGAGCAGCAAAAAGCCCTTAAGGCAAAAACTGCCAAGCTCGAAAGGCAAATCAAGGCCATCGAGGACAAGCTCGAAGCCCTTCAGACCCAAATCGACGAGCTCGAAGCCCGCATGTCAACACCTGAAGGAAGCCAAGACCAGCAGCTCTACATCCGCCATGCAGCCCTCAAGAGCGAGATGGATGACGTATCGTTTGAATGGCTCGAAGCCTCCGAAAAACTCGAAAAACTACAGGATTAACCCCTCGAACTGCTATTTGTATTGTGAAATAGCAGTTTTTTTATGTATAAATTGAATTTTCTTTGCAAAAAATTTGGTAGTGTCATAATTCCTATATATATTTGCGATAGAAAATTGAGATTATGAACAAGACATTGCACGAAAGTCTGAAGTTACACTTCGGATTCGACACATTCAAAGGTAATCAAGAAGCGATTATCACTAACCTGATGGAGGGCAACGACACCTTTGTGCTTATGCCCACCGGTGGAGGCAAGTCGCTATGCTATCAGCTCCCATCACTTTTGATGGAAGGGACGGCTATCGTCATCTCTCCCCTCATCGCACTTATGAAGAATCAGGTCGATGCTATGCGCAACTTCTCCGAAGAAGACAATGTAGCTCATTTCATCAACTCTTCCCTGACCAAATCTGCCATCGACCAAGTAAAACAGGACATCATTGATGGCAAGTGCAAACTGCTATACGTCGCCCCCGAGTCGCTCACCAAGCAGGAGAACATCGACTTCCTACGTACTGTCAAGGTTTCATTCTTCGCCGTCGATGAGGCACATTGCATCTCCGAATGGGGTCACGACTTCCGCCCCGAATACCGACGCATCCGCCCCATCATCAACGAGATAGGTTCTCGTCCTCTTATCGCGCTTACCGCCACTGCTACACCTAAGGTGCAGCAGGACATTATGAAGAACCTCGGCATCCTGAAGGCCACTGTCTTCAAGTCGTCCTTCAATCGTCCCAACCTTTACTACGAAGTACGTTCGAAGAACGACAACATCGATCGCGACATCATCCGCTACATCAAGCAGCGTCCTGGCAAATCGGGAATCATCTACTGTCTCTCCCGCAAGAAGGTTGAGGAACTTGCCGAGGTACTTAAGGCCAACAACATCAAGGCGCTCCCCTATCATGCAGGCATGGACTCTACCGTGCGTAGCGAGAATCAGGATGCCTTCCTCAAGGAGGATGTTGATGTCATCGTAGCTACCATCGCTTTCGGCATGGGCATCGACAAACCCGATGTGCGTTATGTCATCCACTACGACATGCCCAAGAGCCTCGAAGGCTACTATCAGGAGACCGGACGTGCTGGTCGCGATGGCGGCGAAGGCGAGTGCATCGCTTTCTATAGTGAGAAAGACCTCATCAAGCTTGAGAAGTTCATGCAGGGCAAGCCTATCGCCGAACAAGAGATCGGGCGACTATTGCTCAAGGAGACACAAGCCTACGCCGAAACGTCGATGTGCCGCCGAAAAGCATTACTACATTATTTCGGCGAAGATTACAAGGACGACGAATGCGGCAACTGTGACAACTGCCGCAAGCCAAAAAAGCGCTTAGAGGCCAAGGAACTGCTATGCGCCGTCATCGAGGTCGTCCTCGCTCTCAAGGAAAAGTTCAAGCAGGACTACGTTGTCACCATTTTGGAAGGTATCCGCACCGACGAAGTCGTCGGCTATCAGCACGACCAGCTCGAGTGCTTTGGTTCGGGCAACGACGAGACGCCTGACATCTGGAATGCTGTTATCCGTCAAGCCCTTGTCGATAAGTATCTTGCCAAGGACATCGAGACTTATGGCCTTCTCAAGGTCACCGCTGCCGGCAAGCGGTTCCTCAACAGTCCCAAACCATTCAGCATCGTTGTCGAACTCGACGAAGACGAGATGGAGGAAGAGGAAGTCAAGGGTGCAGGTGCTAGCGCAGCTGCCGACGAGGAGCTTTACAATATGCTCAAGGACCTCCGCAAGAAGGTAGCCAAGAAACTCGAACTTCCGCCCTACGTCATCTTCCAGGATCCTTCCCTCGAAGCGATGGCAACTACCTACCCCATCACCATCGAGGAACTGCAGAATGTTCCCGGTGTCGGTGCAGGAAAGGCCAAACGCTACGGCGAGGAGTTCTGCGCTCTCATTAAGCGTCACTGCGACGAGAATGAGATTGTGCGTCCCGAAGATTTGCGTGTACGCACCGTTGCCAACAAGAGCAAGAAGAAACTCGACATCATCAAGGCCATCGACCGAAAGATCGCCCTCGACGAACTAGCACAAGGTCAGCATATGGATTTCAAGGAACTGCTCGATGACCTGGAGGCCATCATTGCCAGCGGAACCCACATCAACATCGACTACTTCCTCGAAGACATAATGGACAAGGAGGATGTTGATGAACTTTACCAGTATTTCAAAGAGTCACCCAATGATGATCTAGAAGCTGCAGTTCAGGAATGGGGCTCCGTTTATACCGAAGAAGAGATACGACTAGTGCGCATCAAGTTTATCGCCGAAATGGCTAACTAAAAAAGGCCCGCAATTTCTTGCGGGCCTTTTTCTTATGAGGGTCTTTTTTTCAGAACGGCAGATCGTCTGTATTGCTTGGCTGCGGGGTCGGATCGACAGGATACTGCGGCACGGCAGGCTGTGGCGTCTGATATTGAGGCTGCTGATACTGTGGTGCTGCAGGGCTGAAGTCAGAAGGCTGGACTTGCTGATCAGTCACCTTCTCAGCCTTGAATCCACGTATATCGGTCGACCAGCGCTCTACGCCGTCACGACCCACGAAGCTGCGGCTTTCGATGTCAAAGCTCAGAATGATGTCGTCGCCCACCTGAAGAGGGTATTGGTCAACGGTATTATTGAAAAAGTAGAACAAAACCTTGCGTGGGTATTGGTCCTTAGTCTCCAGCAGGTATTCCTGCTTCTTCCAGTTATTGCCAGCCTTGCTCACTCCCGATGCCAAAGGCATGACCTGAATAATGCGTCCTTGTATTTCCATTTTGATGAATTATTGTTGATATTGTAACTTTACTTTCAAAAATTGCGATGCAAATATACTCATATTTTCACTTATAAGCAAGAATTTTGCAAAAAAACTCAAAGATTGCACGTTTTTTTTCAATTTTATGCCGAAATGTCAAGAATTATAACTATCTTTGCGCGCAAAATATTTAAAATGACAGACGAACTTATAGAAATCATCATCGAAGGTCTTCAGGACAGCAAGGCACGCGACATCCGTGTCATCGATATGCGCCAGCTCGACGAAGCCGCATTCCAGTACTTTGTAGTCTGTGAAGGCACCTCTTCTACCCATGTGCTGGGCATTGCCAGCAAACTCATCGACTATGTCGAAAAGAAGTCTGGCCAGCATCGTCAGGGCGTCGTGGGATTGCAAAACAGGCAGTGGGTAGCCATCGACTACGGATACCTCCTTGTCCACATCTTCCAGCGCGAGACACGCGACTTCTACCGTCTCGAAAGCCTCTGGGAAGATGCCAAGATTACCCAAGTCCCCGACCTCGACTAAGGAACCTCATTGTTAATTATTAATTGTTAATTGTTAATTGAAACCGTGGCATACGAAAAAGACATAAACAAAAAACCAGCTCCAAAGAGCGAAAAGCCCGGCCCTCAGCCACCACGCACTAGTGGTGGCAAGCGCATGGGCGGTGGGTTCAATTTCTACTGGATTTACCTCATCATCATCGGCATCCTCTTCGGTGTCTATTTCTTCTCGGGCGGCGAAACTTCGCGCGAAGTAGGATATTCCGACTTCGGACGCATGGCACAGGAGGGTGACTTCAGTTCACTCGTCGTCAACACCAAAACGGGCATCTGCGTTGCACGCTTACAGAAGGCACCCGAAGCCGAAAATCTTCAGAGCATTAAGCAGGCTTATGACCAAGCCAAGGCCGAAAACCGCGAGTTCTCCATCGAGACCAACATCCCCTCGGCCGACAAGTTTGCCGAAGATGTCGAAAGGTGGAGCCAAGCCGAAGACAGCCAATTCAAGGCTGACGTTCGCTACGAGAAGTCCGGCGGCGGGTGGGACATCCTGTTCAACATCCTCTCCCCACTCATCATGATTCTCCTCTTCTGGTTCATCCTCTTCCGAGGCATGGGCAGCAAGAATGGTGGCGGTGGTGGCGGTATCGGCGGCATCTTCAATGTGGGTCGCAGCAAGGCGCAGGTCTATGAAAAAGACAACAAGATGAGCGTCACCTTCGAGGACGTAGCTGGACTCAGCGAAGCCAAGCAGGAGGTACAGGAGATTGTCGAGTTCCTCAAGAATCCACAGAAGTTCACCAACCTCGGCGGCAAGATTCCTAAGGGAGCCCTTCTCGTAGGCCCTCCAGGTACTGGCAAAACACTTTTGGCCAAGGCAGTAGCCGGAGAAGCCGATGTTCCTTTCTTCTCCATGTCAGGTTCCGACTTCGTCGAGATGTTCGTGGGCGTAGGTGCCAGCCGTGTGCGCGACCTGTTCCGTCAAGCCAAGGAGAAGGCCCCCTGTATCATCTTCATCGACGAGATCGATGCTGTTGGACGTGCCCGTTCCAGCCGTGGTGGAGCACCTTCCAACGACGAACGTGAATCGACACTCAACCAATTGCTCACCGAGATGGACGGCTTCGGCACCAATTCAGGCGTCATCATCCTCGCTGCCACCAACCGTGCTGACATCCTCGATAAGGCCCTGCTACGTGCCGGTCGTTTTGACCGTCAGATTCACGTCGATCTGCCAGAACTGCAGGATCGTATCGAGATCTTCCAAGTACACCTGCGTCCGCTCCGTCTCGCTGCAGACCTTGATATCAAGAAGCTCGCTCGTCAGACGCCCGGATTCTCGGGTGCCGACATCGCCAACGTCTGCAACGAGGCAGCTCTAATCGCTGCCCGTAACAACAAGGCATTTGTAGATGCTGAGGACTTCAATGCTGCAGTCGATCGCATCATCGGTGGTCTCGAAAAGAAGTCGAAGGTCATGACCCAGGAGGAGAAGCACAGCATCGCAGTCCATGAGGCAGGTCATGCCACCATATCGTGGTTCCTCAAGTACGGCAATCCGCTCGTCAAGGTAACTATTGTGCCCCGCGGCAATGCCCTTGGAGCCGCTTGGTACATGCCCGAGGAGCGCCAGATTGTCACCTACGAAGCCATGTGCGACCAGATTTGCGGACTCCTCGGAGGTCGTGCTGCCGAAGAACTATTCATCGGTGCCATCTCTAGCGGTGCCGCCAACGACCTCGAACGTGTCACCAAGCAGGCTTATGCTATGGTAGCCTATTACGGCATGAGCTCAGCCATGCCAAACGTCTGCTACTACGACTCCACCGGCCAGGAGTACAGCTTCTCCAAGCCGTTTAGCGAGGAACGCGCCAAGGTTATCGACCAGGAGATCTCCAAGATCATCGCCGAGCAGTACCAACGCGCCAAGGAACTGCTTATCCTTCACCAGGATGGTCACAATCGCCTCGCACAAACCCTCGAGGAACGCGAAGTCATCTTTACCGAAGACGTCGAGCAGATTTTTGGTCCACGGCCTTGGACATCTCGCACCGACGAACTTCTCAAGGAAAGTGAAGTAACTGAGCAGAAGCCTGCTGAGGCTCCTGCCGACAATAATGCAAATCATTAACCCTATCATCCACGGTTTCTCTTTTCCAAAGAGGAGCCGTGGACCATCTATTTGATATGAAACTCCCCAGTCTGATTCAACGCACCATCACCGGCCTGCTCTTGGTCGCTCTGATGATTTGGGCCATCTTGAGTGGGCCCTACACTTTTGTCATTTTCTTTGCCCTATTGACCTTCGGTATCCTTTGGGAGTACTTCACGCTGATTAATGTATCGCGTGAATGTCACATCATCCGACCTGTCCACAGCTTCGGCGGCATGGTGCTCTTCGTCTGCGCCTTCCTTGCAGCGTCGCACATCACCCCCACGTCCATCTTCGTCGTCTATCTTATCTATATGATGCTGATGTTCATCAGCCGACTCTACACCCGTCAGGTCAATCCGCTGCGTGAACTTGCCTTCATCATTATGGGACAGGTTTACATTGCAGGCCCAATGTCGCTGCTCTCGTTCATCGCTTTCCACACCAAGGCATTCCCGATGGATGACATGTGGAAGGACTACTGCCCAATCTTCATCCTCTCGCTCTTCTTCTTCATCTGGATCAACGATACGGGAGCCTATCTTACTGGCATGTCATGTTCGAAACTGATGCGCACCCACAAACTTTTCCCTCGTGTTTCGCCCAAGAAGACATGGGAAGGACTTTTCGGTGGTGTGGTTTTCGCCATGATTTTGGGTCTTTTGCTTTCCTACAGCGGTTATATTTGGCGCCATCTCGGTATCAGCCTTCACGAAGGCGTCCGGCTCTCTCGCCTTTCCTGGATTGGCATGGCACTCACGGTCAGCATCTTCTCAACATTTGGCGACCTCATCGAGTCGTTCGTCAAGCGTGCTGTGGGCGTCAAGGACTCAGGTCATATCCTGCCTGGCCATGGTGGCCTGTGGGATCGTTTCGATTCGCTGCTTATGGCAGCTCCTGCTATGCTCATCTTCCTCATCGTCAATGCCATCTTCTTCAAGTAACTATACGGATTAGTTCCACAACAACTACATCGAATAAGAGACATAATAAAAAACGGGCGACCTTTTCAGGTCGTCCGTTTCTTTGATACATATCATTCACAAAAATTACTTCTTGGTGCGATTGCCATAACGGCTGAGGAACTTATCAACACGGCCGGCAGTATCGACGAGCTTATGCTTGCCAGTGTAGAATGGGTGGCTGGCCGAAGTAATTTCGAGCTTTACCAATGGATACTCAACGCCATCAATCTCGATGGTCTCTCTGGTGGCTACGGTCGAACGTGAGATGAATGTCACGTCATTCGACATGTCCTTGAATGCTACAGGACGATAGTTTTTTGGATGCAGATCCTTCTTCATTTCTTTATAGTTTTGTGACCGGGGGTCATGCTCGGTCTGTTAATAATCGGGCGCAAAGATACACAATATTTCTTTACCGAAGAAATTTTTCCTTCACTAATCAGTCGATACCCCCTAAAATCTCCCGAAGGCTCCCATTTTTGACATCTACAAATGGCATCAATCCGCGCTATTTCGCACATTTTTTAGAAATGCTGAACTTTTTGACGACTCTTTTTTAAAAAAAAGATTAAATATTTGGAGAAAGGAAAAAAAAGGTTTATATTTGCGCCGTCAAATTTGATACAATTCATTTATTTTAAAAAAATATGACAAACAAAATCAAATTATCAGTGTTGCTCACACTCTTTACATTTGTGAGCTTCATTTCGACCAGTTCCTTGGCTTCCGTGCTGGTTGATGGCATCTATTACGAGTTGAACCAGTCGAACATGACTGCAGAGGTAGCCAACAGCAATGAGACCTATTCTGGCGTAATTGACATTCCTGCCAGTTTCGTCTATGAAGGAGCCACTTACAAAGTTACCACCATCGGTATCCTTGCATTCATCGATTGTGCCAATGTTGAGACAGTCAAGATTCCTAGTACTGTGACCAACATCAAGCCCAGTTCGTTCGAACGTTGTGGCCTAACGAGCATTGAGATTGGCCGCGGAGTCACATTTATCGACTATGAGGCATTCAGAGATTGCGAAAAACTGACTAAGCTCATCCTTCCCAGCAGCCTAAAGACCATCGAGAATGAGACGTTTGCTGGTTGTTCTGCACTCACAGAGATCTACGTGAACAGAAACAATCCTCCGAGAGTCATCTCGACAACATTCAATGATGTGGACAAGACTACCTGTAAGGTATATGTTCCAACTGGCCGCAAATCGACCTATGAAAACGCCTCTGGTTGGAAGAACTTCTCAAACATCATTGAATATGATTTCGACACCGATATTACCGTAACCATGGGTGCTGCTGATAGCAAGGGCAAGCGCTGGGCTAGCTTCTGTAGTGATCATGCAGTGCTCCTGCCTGCTGGCTTGACTGCTTATTATGCATCCAAATATGAGGACAATGGTGATGGTACATATAGCCTTATGTTGACCGCTATCTCTTCAGGCAAGACCTTGCCAGCCAAGAATGGCATGTTACTTTGCGGCACTGACGAAACTTACACATTGTCTATGAGCTCTGAAACAGCTTCCAAGACCACAGGTAACCTCTTTGCAGGCACCGTTGACAAGATGCTGATAGAGTCTGAGTCATGCTACCTGCTTGGTGCAGATGCTTCGAATGAGGCTGTTATGGCTCTCTTCAATGGCACTACCCTCGCTCCTAACACTGCTTACCTGCCTGTTGCCAAAGTGGGCGAAAATGCTGGTGCAACAATCAGCTTCAAATTTGACCCAGAGCAAGGCATCGAGCAGATTTTCACCGACGAAACTTCAAACAAGGAGATTTACAACCTGCAGGGCCAGCGCCTCAACGACACTCATGCACCAGGCATGTACATTGTCGGAGGTCGCAAGGTTTGGGTGAAGTAATTTTTCCACGAATTCCTTATATGGCCAGATTGTCAATTTTGACTGTCTGGCCATAATAAGTTTATATCACCTTGAACAAACACTTATAATATTATTAACCAATCGCAAACATGAAACAGACCATCATCACCTTGGCATTGTGTGCCCTGACATTTGGTGCATGTACCAACAAGCAGCAGGAAGTGGAGCCCGATGGTGCCTACCTCTTCACCTACTTCAACGACCCGACACATTCGCTCTTCATGGCCATCAGCTATGACGGATATGAGTTCAAGGCCATCAACGGCAGTGAGCCTATCATCGCTGGCGACAGCATCGCCGAACAGCATGGCATTCGCGACCCGCACATCTACCGCGGCCCCGACAACAAGTTCTATATTGTGATGACTGACCTACACATCTTCGGCAAACAGGCAGGATTGCGTGACACACAGTGGGAACGTGACGACCGCTATGGATGGGGCAACAATCGCGGCATCATCCTGATGAAGTCCGACGACCTGATCCACTGGACTCACAACGAGGCACGCATCGACAAGCTCTTCCCCGAAAACTTCAGCGAAATTGGCTGCGCCTGGGCACCTGAAACCATCTGGGACCCCGATGAGCAAAAGATGATGGTCTATTTCACCATTCGTCAGACACCGGAGGGCGACGGTGGTCGTACCAAACTCTTTTACAGTTATGCCGATGAAGACTTCACCACACTGGTGTCCGAACCAAAGCTGCTCTTCGAATATCCCGATCCAACGATCCAGGTCCTCGATGCTGACATCTGTCCCATGCCCGATGGTCGCTACTTCATGACCTACGTAGCCCAAGAGGATCCGGGCGGCATCAAATATATGATTTCAGACAAGGTCAATCATTTTGACGACTACCACGCAGAGCAGATCGATGCAGAACCCAAAGCATGCGAAGCTCCTAACTGCTGGAAGCGCATCGGTGAGGACAAATGGGTAATCATGTACGACGTCTTCAGTGTTCATCCTCACAACTTCGGCTTCGTAGAAACTTCCGACTTCAAGACGTTCACCCCACTTGGACGTTTCAACGAGGGTGTGATGAAGGCCTTGAACTTCGTATCTCCTAAGCACGGCAGTATCATCCCCATCAAATTGAGCGAAGCCAAGCGACTGGAGGAATACTATGCCAAATAGTAGCTATTATAACTATAGTAACTATAAATAATATAGTGACTACAAAAAAAAATGAGGCCCGACCTGCTTTTGCAAGTCGGGCCTCTATAATAATTAGGTTTTGCACTTATTTCAATGGTATAAGCGAGAAGCAGAAAGTGTAGTCCTGATAAGGAACGAGATAAGGTTCCTGAGGCACAGCGCCCCAACTGTTTTCGCAAGCGAGGCCCATCTGCTTGTAGTCGATGAGGACGTTGGTGAGCGGAGCAGGATCGATATCAGGCGAATGCAGATTACGCTTGGCATCGCCTTCATCGAGAGAAGCCTGGGTGTAGTGGAGTGCGCTGGCCGAAAGCAGTTGATCGTCACTATTGAATGGCACAATCTTTAGCTTGTGGCCATTAGGCGTTGCGAGCTGCATCCAACGCACATCACAGTGGTTACCATTCTCCTGAGGACGGATATAAGGATAGAACTCATCGGTAACAGTACTTTCGTAAATAACCACGAACTGCGAATCCTTGCGGTCGCAGTAGTTCTCGATAGGACCACGTCCGTAATAAGTCAGTTGTTCGAACTGCTGAGGCATGGGGTACTGCATTCCGAAACGGAACATTGGCAAAATCTCGTCAGCAGTGGGTTCTTGTGGACGGCGACCACGTGGAAAATGGGTAGGATAAGCCTTTCCATGAGTGACGAACTGCTGTTGAACATCGATTTGTCCGTAGTCATCAATCGTGTAAGTCAATACCAATTCAGCCTTGACTGTGGGCATATCGTAATGGGCTGTGACAACACGCTTCCCTTGAGCATTCATTTCGTCGTCAAGCGACGTCAACTTCATCTCGGGTTCACGCCAAACACTGAGACGTCGCTGCAAGCCTGCACCGAAATCGTTATCAGTGGGTGCACGCCAGAAGTTGGGAGTGAGCTGGCCACCTTCAGCTAGATAGTTGACGCCATCCACTACATATTGGCAGAGGAAGCCTGTAGTGGGATCGAACGAGACAGAGACTGCAGGGACAGGCTTCGAAAGGTTGCTTCTATAAGCGCAAGGGAACGGAGCCCGGGTCATGCTATAGGGCATATTGAGGTAGAATTGGGAAGGATCTGTTACCTCAAGTTGCTGGCGAGCAATCTCAATGCCGGCAGGAAGGAGACCATCACTACGACGAAGCTTATATGAAAGGTTGAGGAAATACTCATCCTTAGGATCAATTGACGATGAAACGTTGAGCTTCAGACGGACGTCCTGTTGTGGTGCTGCCTTGATATCATTGACGAACCCTGTCTCTACTATTTCTCCTTCACGAACGAGGCTCCAGGAAAGTATGACATCGCTCAGGTCGCGGAAGAAGTTCTCGTTGCGTATATTAAGCACGAAGTTGGAAGTTGTGTTACCTTCGACAAACGAAGTCCAAATGTTCTGATAGTAGTACTGTACCTCGTAGGCATGGGGATTCCAGGTGCGGTCGGGAGCGATGAGACCATTGTCGCAGAAATTACCGCTTGTTGCATCGTATTCGTTCCAGTCACCTCCGTATGCCCAGATCTGACGACCTTTGGCATTGGTCCAGCGGCAGGATTGATCGACGAAGTCCCAGATGAAACCACCCTGGAACTTGGGATATTTGCGCACCAGTTCCCAATATTCGCGGAAACCGCCCTCCGAGTTACCCATGGCGTGGGCATATTCGCACTGGATGAGGGGCTTGTCGAAAGGTTCCAATTCGTGGGTGCGCCAATTCTCTCCCGACTCGTTGGTACAATATTCCTCGCACTGACGATAGCCATAATACATCGGGCAGAAGATGTCGGTCTTGCCAAGTTTCTCAGCACGTTCGTACTGCACTGGACGCGAAGCATCCTCGGCCTTGACCCAATCGTAACAAGCCTCGAAGTTGGGGCCGTAACCGGCTTCATTACCGAGGCTCCAAATGATGATGGAGGGATGGTTGAAGTTTCGCTGTACGTTACGCTGATTGCGCTCAAGATGACCTGGGCGGAAATCGTCACGAATGGCCAAAGTCCTTTCGCCATAGCCCATGCCATGACTTTCAAGGTTGGCCTCGGCGCAAACATAAAGTCCGTACTTATCACAAAGGTCATACCAATAGTTGTCGTCGGGATAGTGGCAGGTACGCACGGCGTTGATGTTCATCTTCTTCATCTCAAGCACATCCTGGAGCATGCGTTCGCGGCTGACCACATAACCTCCATCGGGGTCGAGTTCATGACGATCGGCGCCTTTGATGAGTATGGGCTTGCCATTGACGAGAAGTTGTGGAACGCCAGCTACCTTGTTGCTGATTTCAATGCTTCGGAAGCCCACTTTAAGCGGAATGACGTCGATGACCTTCGTGCCCTTGCGCAAGGTAGTGGTGAGTTGATAAAGATAGGGCACCTCGGCGCTCCATGCATTCACATCCTTCACGTCGAGTTTCACGCCCTTTGTCAAGGAAGAAGCAGACAATGTGGTCGAAGCCACTTCGTTTCCATCGGCATCAGCGAGAACGAAATCGACCTGCCCCCCACCCTTAACAGCAGCGTTAATTGTGAGTACACCATCCTTGTAATCGTTTGTAAGGTCACCGACAACGCGGATGTCGTCGAAACGATTCTTCCCACCACGTGCATAAAGATAACAATCACGGTAGAGACCGCAATAGCGGAAATAGTCCTGGTCCTCGAGGTAATGTCCGTCGCACATGCGCAACACTTGCACGGCAATGAGGTTCTCCTGCCCTACCTTTATATATTTAGTAAGGTCGAATTCGGCTTCCAGTTTGTTATCCTCGCTATAACCCACAAACTTTCCATTGACCCAAAGGTACATGCAGCTGCCAGCGGCGCCAAAGTGGGCAATAACCTGTTGTCCACGCCATGTTGAAGGAATGGTGACATTTCGTCGATAATAGCCGACATGGTTCTCCTTGATGGGCACAAAAGGCGGATTGCTCTCGGCACGATGGTCCCAAATGAAACCGCCACCCACATAGATGGGGTCACCAAAGCCATTGAGTTCCCAGCATCCGGGCACGGGGATGGTCTTCCAATCCGCAGTTTTGTACTCAGGCTTGTAGAAGCCGTCGAGCATTTGGTCGGCATCGGGCTGCCAAAAGAAGTCCCAAGTTCCATTAAGCGTCTGATAACGCTCCGAAGCTTCAGGCCTGCCACAATAGGCGACCTCTCTACTTTCGTAGGCGAAGTGATGAGTATGCATGGGCATACGGTTCACCTGGTTGATATCGGGCCGTTGCCATGCCTTGGCAGCATCCTTAGGCACACCAAGTACGGCAGGCACCTCGTCAAGACTTTGAGGAATCGTAAGGGGGTGTTTGAACTCAGGTTTCTCGGGCTGTTCTTGTGCAAAGACTGCAGTTGCCACTCCCGAAAGCATTGCTAAAATTAGATAAGTGCTCTTCATTGTTTATTGGGTTAAGATAGTTTACGGATGCAAATATAAGCGTTTTTATGAAACGACACAAATTACTGACAAACTTGCAGATAAAGACTATTCATTTCAAATTAATTTGTCAACTACGATTGTCATTTTTGGAAATTCCTACTGTTTGAAATGGACAATTTGGAGAAATAATAAAAAATCAGAATAATGTGTAATCTTTCTTTGTATCTTTGCCGCGTTTAAAACAAATCATCATTTTTAGGTATTACATTCTGCTGAATATGACACAACTGACAGAGGGAGAACATACAGCCCAAATGGA
>JAZQBS010000196.1:0-4824 GCA_045545875.1 Bacteroidales bacterium | reverse complement strand
ACGCTATCCCGAAGTTGGCCGCGTGGTGCTTTCGGTAGGATATTTGCGCGAAGTCATTTTCGACTGGATCCGTTCGGTCGCCGGTCAGTTCCCTTTCCCGATTGACTATGCCGTCGAGGAAGTTCCGTTGGGGACAGGTGGGGGTATTCGTCTGGCTCTGTCGAAGTGCATGAGCGACGATGTGTTGGTCCTCAATGGCGATACGATGTTCGATGTCGATCTTCGCCGATTGTTTGAGTCTCACGTTCAGCATCCCGATGCTGTCGTCACCTTGTCATTGCGTCAGATGCAGCAGTTCGACCGCTACGGACGTGTATCGATGGACGCCTCTCAGGTCATTACGTGTTTCCACGAGAAGCAGTATTGCGAGGACGGACTGATCAATGGCGGGGTTTATCTCATTCGCCGCAGTCGGCTCGACTTGTCCGCCTTGCCCGAGCGTTTTTCGTTCGAGAAGGAGGTCTTTGAGCCACACGTCCAGGTGAGGGACCTCTATGGCTATGTCTCCGATGGTTTCTTCATCGACATTGGCATCCCCGAGGATTATCAGCGGGCACAATTCGAATTCCTCGCACGTTATTGCAGCTACGACACTTTGCTCCTCGATCGCGATGGCACCATCAACGTGCGCCGACCCAACGACTATGTGAAGACGTGGCAGGAGTTTCAGTTCCTTCCCGAGTTCCTCCAGTGGGCATCTCTTTTGGGGCAAACGTTCCGTCGTGTCTTTGTAGTCACCAACCAGCGCGGCATCGGGCGTGGAGTGATGACCGAAGAGGCGCTTCACGACATTCACAGCCGTATGTGCGAAATCCTGTCCACCGAATATGGACTCCATGTCGATGACATCTTTTATGCTACAGGTGTCGATGAGTCCGACCCTCGGCGCAAGCCGCAGACGGGCATGTGGCTGTCCTTGCTCGAAGCCTATCCCGATGTGCGGGCCGAAAGGACGGTGATGATCGGCGATGGTGACACCGACGAGGGCTTCGCCCGCAATTGTCATTTAGCATTTGTCAGAGTATGAAAATAATCATTTTAGGCACTGCATGGCCCTATCGTGGTGGCCTGGCTGTCTACAACGAGCGTCTGGCCCATCAGTTTCTGGCCGAAGGACACGAGGTGGAGATCTATACCTTCACCTTGCAGTATCCCGGCTTCCTGTTCCCCGGCAAGACGCAGTACAGCGAGGAGCCTGCGCCGTCCGACCTCAGGATCACGCGTTGCGTGAATTCATGCAATCCCTTCAACTGGATCAGCGTGGGTCGCCGAATCTGCCGCGAGGCGCCCGACCTGCTCATCATCAAGTTCTGGTTGCCCTTCATGGGTCCCTGCTTCGGCACGATAGCCGCCTTGGCTCGTCGCAATGGTCGAACGCGTGTTGTCAGTATTCTCGACAACCTCATCCCGCACGAGTCGCGTCCCGGCGATCGTCCGTTCACGTGGTGGTTCTGCCGTTCGGTCGATGGCTATGTGGCGATGTCGAAGAGCGTGCTCAACGATGTCGACAGGTTCAAGGTCAACGAGGGCAAGCCGCGTGTGTTTTCACCCCATCCGCTCTACGACAACTTTGGCCAACCCGTCACGCGCGAGGAAGGCTGTCGTTACCTCGGTCTCGACCCCGCTTGCCGCTACTTCCTCTTCTTTGGTCTCATCCGCGACTACAAGGGATTGGATTGGCTCATCGAGGCCTTTGCCTCGTTCCTCCAGCAGGGACCTGCCGACGTACGGCTCATTGTGGCTGGCGAGTTCTACAGCAATGGCGAGAAGTACGTCGAACTGGCTAGGCGCCTGAACGTGTACGACCGCATCGTATGGAAGACCGAGTTTGTGCCCGATCACGAGGTGCGCTACTATTTCGCAGCTGCCGACCTCATTGCCCAGCCCTACAAGTCGGCTACCCAGAGTGGCGTGACGCAGATCGCCTATCATTTCCAGAAGCCGATGCTCGTGACCCGCGTGGGTGGCCTTGCCGAAATCGTCCCCGATGGCAAGGTGGGCTATGTGGTCGATCCCGACCCCAAGGCCATCGCTGCAGCTCTCGTTCATTTCGCCACCAAGCATCCCGACTTCACCTCCGGCCTCGCCGCAGAACGAGAGAAGTACAGTTGGCCCGTCTTCACCAAGAACCTCTTAACCCTTCTTAACCCCTCTTAAACTCCCAATATGTCCGATAATAACGAACCCAAAAAGATCCTCCCCACTCTTCAGGAGCTCAACGATCCCGCCGAACTGACCCGCATGGCCAAGAAGAAGCACTATTCGACCCTTGCTTGGTATGCCGTGTTTGTGCACCCCGGCCACGAGATGCAGATTCACGATTATCTGATGGGCATCGACACAAAGAAAAGCAAGCGTCGTGGCAAAGCCAAGAAGGAGGACCTCCTCATCGCCATCGACCCCGAAAAGGTGCTGATGGAGTGCTTCGTCCCCCTCAAGCGCATGCATATCCAGTATTCCGACCGTATGGTGTGGAAGGAGAAGGTGCAGACCCCTGGTCTCATCTTCGTGCATACTGTCCTCGACAATCGCGACCCGTTGTTCCATAGCAGATACTCCGAGTACGTCGTCGGATTCCTCAACGACCGCACCCGCCATTGGCCGCAGCCCATCCCCGATATCGAGATGGACGAGTTCAAGGCTCTGTGCCAGGCCGATTGGCTCATCTCGGTCGAAAAACCCAAGTATGAGATCGGCGACAAGGTGCTCATCCTCGAAGGTGCACTTCGTGGACACGTGGCGCGACTCTACGAGATTCGCGAGACGGTGAGCAGGAGCGAGGTCGAAAAGGACCGCCAGGGCATGGATATCCTCGACAGCGAGGGCAATCCCATCTACAAGCGCAAGACCACGCTCTGCGTTCGCCTCAATGCCGATCTCGTCGCCACGTTCGAAGTCGATGCCGACAAGGTCGTCAAGGCGCCCAAGGATGCGCCCGACTATGGAGTATATGAATAAGGATAATAAGGGATATTAAGGGATATTAAGGGATATTAAGGGATATTAAGGGACGTCACCTTTGCCTGTAGAGCATGGAACCCAAGAAACATACGTCCCTTAAAATCCCTAAGAATCCCTAAGAATCCCTTAGAATCCCTTTAAAAACCCCTAAGAATCCCTTTAAAACCCCCCTTTCCCCCTTCTTTTTTCCTTTAGGAAGAAAAAATTTCGCCTAAAATTTGGAGATATCGACTAAATTCGGTATCTTTGCGGCATAAAATAAGGAAGCGTCAGCCTCATGGTTGGCGGCCAATCATTTTTGCGAGTTATTCACTTTATATAACAAACCTGTTTTAATTCTAATTATGGCAGAAAACAAAAAGCGCGTCTATCTCTTCGGCAATGGTAAGGCCGAAGGCAAGGCAGACATGAGAAACCTTCTGGGTGGCAAGGGTGCTAACCTTGCCGAGATGAACCTTATCGGTGTACCTGTTCCTCCAGGATTCACCATCACCACCGATGTTTGTAACGAGTATTACCAGATCGGCAAGGACAACGTGGTTGAAATCCTCAAGGATGAAGTGCTGGGAGCTGTCAAGCACATCGAGGTGCTGATGAACAACACCTTCGGCGATCCCGCCAACCCGCTCCTCGTTTCTGTACGTTCAGGTGCCCGTGCTTCCATGCCCGGTATGATGGATACCATCCTCAACCTCGGCCTTAACGATGAAGTTGTCGAAGGTCTTTCGAAGAAGACCGGCAATCCTCACTTCGCATGGGATTCCTATCGTCGTTTCGTTCAGATGTACGGCGACGTTGTGATGGGCCTCAAGCCTGTCAACAAGACCGATATCGACCCCTTCGAGGCCATCATCGAGAAGGTGAAGGAGGAGTACAACGTTGTTCTCGACAAGGACATTCCTGTTGAGGGACTTCAGGAACTCGTCACCAAGTTCAAGGCTATGATCAAAGAGCGCACCGGCAAGGCATTCCCCGTTGACGTATATGAGCAGCTCTGGGGTGCTATCTGCGCCGTGTTCGACTCTTGGATGAACGAGCGTGCCATCCTCTATCGCAAGATGGAAGGTATCCCCGCCGAGTGGGGCACCGCCGTTTCGGTTATGGCCATGGTATTCGGCAACATGGGCAACACCTCAGCTACCGGTGTATGCTCCAGCCGCGATGCCGCTACTGGCGAAAACATCTTCAACGGCGAGTATCTCGTCAATGCTCAGGGTGAGGACGTTGTGGCTGGTATCCGTACCCCACAGCAGATCACTATCGAAGGCTCACGTCGTTGGGCAAAGCGTGCCGAGATCTCCGAGGAGGAGCGTGCAGCCAAGTATCCTTCGATGGAAGAGGCAATGCCCGAGATCTACAAGGAGCTCGATGCACTCCAGACCAAGCTCGAGAACCACTATCACGATATGCAGGACATGGAGTTCACCGTACAGGAAGGCAAGCTCTGGTTCCTCCAGACCCGTAACGGCAAGCGCACCGGTACCGCTATGGTCAAGATTGCCATGGACCTCATGCACGAGGGTCTCATCGACGAGAAGACTGCTATCGAGCGCTGCGAGCCTCAGAAGCTCGACGAGCTCCTGCACCCCGTATTCGACAAGAACGCCCTGAAGAAGGCACAGGTGCTCACCACCGGTCTGCCAGCATCTCCTGGCGCTGCCTGCGGTCAGATCGTCTTCAATGCCGACGATGCTGAGGCTTGGCACAAGAATGGTCACAAGGTTGTGATGGTTCGTATCGAGACCTCACCCGAAGACCTCGCTGGTATGGCTGCTGCCGAGGGTATCCTCACCTGCCGTGGCGGTATGACCTCTCACGCTGCCGTTGTGGCTCGTGGTAAAGTCGGAGGCCCAAGCGGTCTTA
>JAZQBS010000195.1:0-4310 GCA_045545875.1 Bacteroidales bacterium | reverse complement strand
TCTTGCTTAGCGGGCACAAAGCTAATCACTTTTTCCCAAATACGCAAGGCTAACGATCTTTTTTTGCGACCAAATGCCTGGCACCTTCCTGTTATTATCCGCTTTTGTTTTCGATTTCTCGAAATGGACGCTGCAAATATATGTATTATTTTTGTTCCTTCAATCTAATTCGCCTGTTTTTTTCACTATTTTCTCGTCAAAAGCGCAAATCGTCTTCGCGAAATCGATTTTCTAATCACCTTAGGAACTTTTATCATCGTTTACACCTATAGTGTATCCCATCGGTTACAATAGGATTCAAGTATTTTGTGGGGAATCTGGAGTTCCGCGGCAGTCTTGCGCCAGTCTTTGATGGTAGTGCGAACTTCCTCGATGATTTCTGATGCCTCCTGTCGCTCAAGCAAGTAACTGCCCGAGGCTTGAAGCAGGGCTGTGACATCCGACTGCTCGGTATATTGGTCAATAAGCAGGCATTGATGTGTCTTGGTTCCAGGGTTTATGTCGTAGGCAGGTGATAGCGTCCAACCCTTTGGCGTAAGCAGGAAACCATGGTTTCGGAAGTGGTCGTCAGTATTGCCAAACATCACATTGAATACCACTCTGCGGTAAAGTTCTCTGAGGTTCTGCTGGACATCCACACAACCCTGAAGGATGAAATCCACAATGTCCAAGTAGCCATAGCCTGTGCTGCTGCCAGCACCATCCTCCAATCCAAGCAATGACATGGCAGAAGCAAAGTGTATGCGACGGCCTTCAGCGGTTCTGTCGAAACGTTCAGAAAGCAACAGGTCGCGGTCTTTGGAAATCCTAATGGTACGTGTGTTGGCAACTTTGATACCAGCAGCTGCTGCCAGACGATGAGCGAAGTGTTCTATGATTTCCGTGTTCTCCAAATCTTTCTTTGATGGGAACTTGGCCACATACAATTTGCCGTCGTTGTCGGTGACATTGGCTTTCGGACGGGCACCACCAAGCGAAGTTCCAGGGTCTATCAATTGGTCGAGCCAACGCTGCTCGGGCAATTCGTTACATTCTTCTGCCAACTCTATTTCGTGACAAGCTTCACAAAGGGCGCGAAGACTCTCAATAGGAGGTACATGATACTTTGAGGAGACGTTGATGAAGCCCTCACTATCTTCATCTTTGTAGCGAATGCCACCCATGCGAGTGAAATCCTCAATACCTGTGAGATAGTCGTAGTTGGTAAGCATTCGCACAGGTCTTCCCTCCGCCTGCGCCCTCAGGCGTTCTCTGCGGTCAAGCAACAACCGGCCCCAACGGTCGGGGAAGGAATCCTTGACGAAACCGAACACACTATCCGTACCACGAGGATGTTGCAACGAAGGGATATTCATCAAGTCGCCACTCAGCACGATGCCACCATGCTGCTTCAGCCAATCATGCGAATATTCAAAGACAAAGTGGTCCTTGCCTCGAACACGTTCGTAGCCCAAGGTGCCAATCTCCTGCGGTGAAGCAAGAAAATCGAAATCAGCATAAACCGTAATCCTTTTCATCTTTTCAATAATTCAGCATCCTGAAGTTGACGTCCGAGAGCATCGTCGGCAGCGAGCAACGAGATATCCTTTTCAAGATTCAGCGCAAAGAGCACACGCGCATAAATACCCATAGAGACCGTTGGGTCGCCATGTTCCACCTTCGAGACAGTCAGTCGTGTCACCGTTGCCCTGTCTGCTATGTCCTGCATAGAGAGATGCCTGCGCTTGCGTGCCAGCATGATCTGTTCGCCCATGAGCTGCAGCTGCTGTGTCAAAGCCCTTGGCATCGTCTTTCCAAACGTATTCTTACCCATAATTGTATTTTATTGGGCGCAAATATAAGCAAAAATGTTTAATATAACAAACATTTTATACAAAAACATTGCTATACACGTCATTTTTTACAGATTTGCATCAGAAATCGGATGAAATGATAGTTATTTTGCGAACAGACCAATCCATATTAAGTCATTGAATGCTATCATTCAGAAAAGGCAATATCTTTTGCTGGTTTTCCTTGGACAGAAAGACGAATGTCTGGCCTTATGCCCGGCCAAGGGTCGATGATGGCAGGATTCCAAGCAGAATAATGACTGCTGGTAAAAGGTTTATGAGATTGCTTTTCATCGTCCTTTTTAGTGTTTACTATGTCGTATAGCGAGCGAGTTCATAGTATTTCGCTGCAAATATATGTATTATTTTTGTTTCTTCAATCTAATTGGCCTATTTTTTTCACTATTTTCTCGTCAAAGGTGCAAATTGTCTTCGCGAAATCGATTTCCAAATCTGTTGATTTAGAGAAAGGGCAGATTGGTTCACGGATGCACTACTTGTGCACAGATGATACCATCTCGCCGCAATATTGCTCCACTTGTGCACAGATAGTACAACCACTCCCGCAATATTGTACTGCTTGTGGACACTTGATACAATCTCGTCGCAATATTGCACTACTTGCGTACACTTAGTACAATACTCGTCGCAATATTGCACTACTTGTGGACACTTAGTACAATCTCGCAGCGATATTGTACCACTTGTGGACACTTGATACAATCCCCATCATAATATTGTACTGCCTGTGAACACTTAATCCAATCTCGCGGCAATGTGGTACCGCTTGTGCACAAATAGTACAATGACGCTGAAAGATCTGCACTCACGATGCCGCGCCTTCGATTATGGAGAATAGAGCGAGAAAGGGCTGACTATTATATGCTTTGATGTGAGAAATGGTCAAGTTTTTTCAGGATAAGACGCTAAAGCTTTATCGAGACTCACCGACCTCCCGTCAGCAGACGACATAGCGGAGGAGCGAGCCGTCTGAGGGCAGCATACACAACAAGGCAGAAGAGGATGGTGATGGATGGAACAATGAAATAGAGCAAGAGCAGCGTGCCGACATCCGGGGTCAGGTGCAGCACGGTGAACAATACCTTGCCGATGTCGTCCATGACGAGGGTGTGGAGGGCAAACACGAGGAAGCTGCCACCGGCGAGTGAAGCCACCGCTCCACCTTTGCCTTTCTCCACAAGACGTGCGGCGATGCAGACTACTGCAACGATGCCCACCAGGATGCCCGCCTTGTGGATGCAGATGTTGTATTCCCATCCCTTGGTCAAGGCATCGGCAATGGCTAAGGGCAGATAGATGAGTGCGACGGGCCATAGCTTGTGAATCCTATTCAAGGGATTCAGTCCTCGGATGCCGTAGTATGCGCCCCAAGAGAAGAAGAACGCGGCTTCGAGCAGCATCGTACCCCATCCTTCTTCCCACATCGGAAACAACAGTGGACGAAGATACCAGATAGTGCCAAGAACAACGACAAGCCAACGCCCTGCTCGCTTGACTATCCACCAGATGACAGGAGCAAGCAGCACCATGACCATCAGATCCCTCACGTACCACAGCGGGACGTCGGTGGGATAGGGAAGTTCGGAGACCATGCCGTCGTTCTCAGGCGTGATGAGGATGCCCCTGTTCCAGTAGTTGTCGAAGAAGGTGCGGAAGAGCCGTAGCGGCGTAAGCTGCACCTCCATCAGATGTGCGCTTGGGAAGACGGATGAGAGGAAGGGCAGACGATGGGAGAGCTGGACGAACACGGCTATCACATTCCACAACAGATAGGGGACGAGGAGCGTGCTTGCGCGGGTGCGCAGCTTGTGGCGATAGACATCGGTATCGAACGATCCCCCACGGAAGAACAGATAGCCCGAGATGATGTAGAACAACGGGACTGCAGTGCGGGGCAGCACGTCGCTGAAGAAGGCGGTGACCCAGCGGAACCATTCGGGTGCATCGAGCCCGTAGGTCACTCCATGCAGCGAGAAGCCGCGCACGCCCATGTTGTAGTGGATGAAGACCACGAACACCGTCAGCGGAAAGCGCAGCAGGCTGATGGTCTCTGATATTAGCTTGTCTTCCTTCATTTCCTTTTTTATCAAGAATTATCGAATTATAGGTTGTGTGCTATTGATTTTTGATGATGTATTTTTTGACGCCTTCTATTATGATGCCGGTGTATCCGCTGGAGACTGGTATTCCCCAAGCGTTGTAGGCGGGACCCGTCTGCTCGATGGGGCTGTAGTGGGACTCTTCGATGTGAAGGGCTCCTATCTCCTCGGTGATTCTTTCGTCCAGCCATGCCTCGCGGCTTCTGAACCAGGCCCTTGCCTTGTCCAAATGGTCTCCCAGACAGGTGTAACCGCTGTTCCACCGCTCTGCATCCAACCGCATCGAAGCATCGACGGCCGAGGCTTCCTCCGAGGCGGCATAACTGTCGATGTACGACAGCATTCCCTCGAAGACCGC
>JAZQBS010000194.1:0-8233 GCA_045545875.1 Bacteroidales bacterium | reverse complement strand
CTCAACTATGAATATGTCGATGACAACTCCATGCATTTATATTCCTTCCACGGCGATCACAACCAGCAGTTCATCTTCGAACTAGTCAAATAAGAATTTTCACCCTAAGAGAGGCCCAAGAACGGCTTACTTCAATCTTTTTAAGAACCCAGCTGTTCAATTGCCTCTCTTTTTTCTTTTTCGACCAGTCATTGACGGAACACACATCATCCCAAACCAAATACTTATCATATTTATGAGGAAACTTTTATTACTTTTCGTTTTAGCGCTGGCTTCAGGCAGCACTCTCTCATCGTTCGCACAGTCACCCGAACGAAAGATAAGCGTGACCGAAAACGTCGCCTACCGAACCGATGTAGGCACAAGTACCGTGCTCGACCTGGCCGAACCGCTCTTTGGCCCAAAGGAAAATCGCCCGGCCATCTTGATTATCCATGGCGGCGGTTGGAGTGCCGGCTCGAAGACCGATATGGTCTATCGCACACTGATGATCGACTATGCCTTGAAAGGCTATGTGGTATGCAACATGAACTACCGGCTTGTGCAGGAGGCTCCTATGCCCGCCTGCATCGAGGATGTGCAATGTGCCGTCCGCTGGATGAAGGACAATGCCCAGAAACTTGGCATCGACCCCGACCGCATCGGCACCTATGGACATTCGGCTGGTGGACACCTTTCGCTTATGGCAGGCCTGACTGCCGGAGTGGCCTGTGCAGCAGGCGGCGCTCCTCCCACCGAAATCGGCAACCCCAACATCCCCTGGTCCGAGCATCCCGAGTGGTGGCCCATCGGCTTTATCGGCTCCTGTCCTACGCCATTCCTCGTCCTGCAGGGTGCTGACGACCCCGTAGTGAAACCCAACCTGACCGAAGACTGGGTGACGAAGATGCAGCAGGCCGGTGCTTCGGTCGACTACGTGAAGGTGCATGGCGACCATGGCGTGGCTTTCGACAAGCAACTCGAGTTCACACGTCCTGCATTGGATGCATTTTTTGCACGACACCTCAAGCACAACGATACCGACCTCAGCATCGAGCAGCTCAAGGTGCCCGACTTCGGCGGCAGCGGTCCCCACAAGGCTGTGGCTGTGCGCGAGCAGTCGCTCCCCGACTTCGTGGTCTATCACCCGGTCAACATGGATGCAGCAATGACCATCGGTCGCCCCAGGATGTTCGAGACGGGCCAGCCCACCAGGCAGAAACTGCCCGTCCTCGTCTTCTGCAACGGTGGATGCATGGACACCAGCATTGGCTACGAGAATATGCTCACCGACATCGCCTCCTACGGATATGTCGTCGTGGCTATCGGCGAACTGCAGATGTTCGCCCAGCACGAGAAAGACCAGCATACGCCTTCATCGATGGTAGCCAAGGCCCTCGACTGGATCTGCCAACAGGCAGCCGATCCTGCTTCTCCTTATTTCGAAAAGATTGACGTCGACAAGATTGCAGCCGCAGGCCACTCTTGTGGTGGTGCCCAGGTATTGGCCAATGCTGCCGACCCGCGCCTCAAGACCTATCTCATCCTCAATGCCGGTATGGGCAAGATGACGATGGCCGATGCCAGCCGAAAGTCGCTGAAGAACCTTCACGGCCCGATCCTCTACCTGGTAGGCGGCACGTCAGATGTTGCCTGGGCAAATGCCCAAATGGACTACAAGGCCATCAAGAAGATTCCTGTAGTGCTGGCCGACAACACCCTGAGCGGACATGGTGGCACCTACGAGCAGCCCAATGGCGGTGCCAACGCTCGCATGGTGCGCGCTTGGCTCGACTGGCAGCTCAAGGGCAAGAAGGAGTTCGAAAAGATATTCATCGACGGAAATCTGACCGACTACGACGACTGGACCATCCAGCACAAGAATTTTTGAAAATAAAAGATTCTAAGGGATTCTTAGGGACTTTTAGGGATATTAAGGGACGTTTGTTTCTTGGGTCCCGAACTCTACAGGCGCTTCTCTCGGACGTGACCGAACGGAAACAAGGTAACGTCCCTAAATATCCCTTAATATCCCCAAATATCCCTTAAAATCCCTTAATATATATTCTAAGGTCCAAGAGAGACTTACTTCAAGTTTTAGCTTAAGGCGCAAGCCTTTCGCTCCACCAGTCTCTCAATTACCTTTTATATTTTATGATAAACACTACTCTGACAAAGGTAGCCCTGCGCTACCGTGCCCTCTTTCTCGACATCCGTCGCAAGGACATCGACATGCACTCCGTGTCGACTGCTCCCGTGATGGCATTCACGGCTCGTCTGAAGGAGAACGGCTTCTGCGTCTCCGAAGAACTGCTCCATGCACTCAATGCCGTCAGCGCCGACACGCTTGCCGAAATCACCCTTTGCATCAACGAGGTGATGGGCGTCAATCTCAACTGGGCGCCCCTCGTCAAAGGATGGAATGTACCTACAGGAGAATCGTTTATCGACCATCTGATCACCTTGTCGGCCAACATCTTCGGGGGCGAAAAGGCAGGCTTCAAGGGAACGACCTTGCCTTGCGGGCATTTCATTCCCGATGGCACCTTCCCCCTCGAGCGTTACAACGGCTGCCCCTTCTGCGGCACACCCTTCGAGACGGCCGACTTCGTGTACAAGGGACAGGCAAGCAAGCTCAAGGAACTGCGCCTGTTCACCGATGCCGATATGCGCCACGTCTTCGCCTCCCTCCTCTCCTCGGCTACGCCTCTTGATGGCACGCAGAAGGATTCGCTCGGCCAGTTGCTGCACGAGTATCCACTGCCTGCCGACGCCGCCATCACCATGAAGGAGACGGCCATGCTTGTCATCAAGCTGTTGGTCGAACAAGGCAAGGCTGACGAAGCAACTTCGTTGATGAAGACACCTGCCGATGTGCTTCGTTATCTCTGGTATGAGAAGACCGGCCAGGTGCAGGTCATCGAGCCAAAGACGCTGGTGGCACATGCGCGAAAACTGTACTTCCACATGTGGGGACCGCTCGACAAGGGAGCCGATGCCGCTGCCGACATGAAGCAGAAGCTTATGCTGAAGTACGACCGCAAGGCGTGTCAGCGTGTGGCCCGTTGGCTCAACGCCATTCCGATGTCAGCCCAGCAGGCTGCCGAGGTCATGAACCCCAAACGCGGCATGTGGGTACGAATGATCCATGCCCTCCGTCTCGGCGAATACTCGCGTAAAAAGGGTATGGAGCATCTCGCCGAAATCCTCGACGTTTTCTACAAGCAGACCTATTCCACCTGGCAGGGTCGTGTCGATAAGGCACGTTCGGCCAATGATGCCGACCAGACCCTGGTCCTGCTCCAGCAGCGTCCAGGCCTCTTCGCACGTTGTCTGTTTGCCACGATGCTCCGTTTCGGCAGCGACAAGGTGCTTGCAGCCTTCGATGGCATCACCGACCGTCTGCCCGCACGTCTCTTACTTTCGCTGGGCAATGCCGCCGACGCATACTTCGACCCCAATGAGACACGTCTTGCCCGCCCCATCACCGGTGTCACTCACAAGCTCGAGCCCAACAAGCTGCTTGCACTCTACGACGACGAAGCCCGCAAGGCAATGGTCCGCAGCGTCAACGACCTTTACCGCGCATCGATGTCACGACGTTTCGCGGCACAACCCACCGAGGCACGTTCCATCTACATCGACCCTGCCCTGTTCAACATTCCCGTGAGCGTGGGCGATCGTTCCACCACCATCCAGGACACATCCTGCGCCCTCATGGGCACACGTTTCCCCGTCGAAGGCGACTCCGTGCGCCTCTTCATGCAGTGGGGCAGAGGCCTGCACCGCCAGCATCTCGACATGGATCTGAGTGCGCGCATCGCCTTGCACGACCAGAAGGTTATCGATTGCGCCTACTTCAACCTCACCTGCCCTGGCGCCCAGCATTCGGGCGACATCCGATCCATCCCCGAGATGGTCGGTACAGCCGAATACATCGAGTTGTCACTTCCCGCATTGGAGCGTGCTGGTGCCTCCTACGTCACCTTCACCTGCAATGCCTATTCCACGGGCGCCCTCTCCCCCAACCTTGTCGTCGGCTGGATGGATTCGGCCTATCCTATGAAGTTGTCCGAAAAGAATGGTGTGGCCTACGACCCGTCCTGTGTGCAGCATGCCGTTCGCATCAGCGAAAGCAACCTCTCCAAGGGCCTCGTCTTCGGTGTGCTCGATGTGGCACGTCGCGAAATCTACTGGCTCGAGATGCCATTCACCGACCAGACCATCCGAGGCGCTGACAGCGCTTCCGTCGAAGCCTTGCTCCACCGACTCCAGTCGAAGCTCTCCGTCGGCCAGCTCCTGCAGATGAAGGCCGATGCCCAGCACCTCACCCAAGTGGATTCCCCCGACCAAGCCGACGAAGCCTACACTTACCAATGGGCGCTCAATCCCGCCGAAGTCACCAAACTCCTCTATTAAAAAATCATCACTTATGCTGTCCCTGCTCCTGACCGGTTTTCTGCTGATGGCCCGTGAAAGCGGTGACGAGTTCCTCAACAAGGGAGGCAACAATTCGACCGACAACCCCACAAGGTTCTACGCCACCCTGATGATCGAATACGAAACGCCCGCCTTCCTCGACGATCTGCAGAAGACCATAGCTCCCGAAGACCTCTACATCGACGAAGCCAACTACTACTTCGGCCTCGAGATGGAGTATCACGTCACGCTCCTCCCTTACCTCGAAAACGATGTCGATGTGAAGGAACTGAAGACCTATCTGAAGGACATCTCCGAGTACGAGACACAACTCGTCGATGTATCGTACTTCCCAGGTGAAGTCAGGGATGTGCTCAAATGCTCCGTGGAGTCCGAAGCCATAGCCGAAACGTCACGAGCCATCCGATACAACTTCTCCAACGCCTACCCCTACCCGACCATGATCTACCACTTGACCGTCGCCTTTCTCAAGCCCGGCTGTGCACAAAAATATCTCCAGGATCATATCGAGCCCGTCACCATCAAGCCCACCAACTTCCTTCTCTCCTACTATAACGAGGAGGGCGAGCGTATGCAAATAAGGTTCAAGTAAAAAACCACCTTACTTCACGTGGATGTAAAGCGGGTAAGTCCCAGCAAACAGGAAGCTGAAGACAGGCTTGAGAAGGAACGTCTCGGGATAAGGCGTCTCAAATCGAGCTGTGTAGCGTGCGCCGTCCTTGCCAATCTCTTCTCGCAGATAATGGGCAAAAGTGTTGCTGACCCATCCGTACGAGATCATGTCAAGCTGTACCCTATCGGCTCCGCAAGCCTTCTGCTCGATCAGCGCGACAAACGAAGCATCCATCACCAGCGTCTCGCCACGACTCGGATCTTGCCAGTCAGGATGCTTGGTGTGGTCGTCCAGCGGATTGCTTAAGTCCTGCACCTCGTTGTACTTCGTCACCTTTCCCGCCTCGTTCTTGTAGGTGTGAGTCCTGCGAAACTCTTTCGTCATCAATTCCACCCATTCCTTGCATTCCAAATACCATCGTCCATTCTCCTTGAAGAATGTAAGAGTTCTCAACTGTGTGATCATTGGTGTCTTTTTCTTTGTTGCCATAAGCATGTTTGTTTAAGTTAACTAATGTGTTTTGCATCTATATATGCACTTATGGCAAAAAAGTAAACAAGAGTTACATCGCAAAGCAATCCACCACACTCCGACCCACCGTGCCCGCATGGCCCGATTCCACCATCGAAATAGCAGTCATCTCAGCCTCCTGCCTATCCCCAGCAGCCACCTGGACAACCACCATCTCGCCCATATCTGTCGTTATTTGTACGTCAAAGAATTGCATAGTCCTGGAACAAGCTTATTCAATCATAGATTACTCACCGCAAGGGCAGCCAGAATAACGGCACCCATCCCATGCACATCGTCATCAGGTGCAGGGCGCGAGTAATAGAAAGGCAGGTCACGGCTTATGCCCGTACCCATGCATACGCCTTTAAGCGTACCATCCTGGTCGACATGGTCAGCTACTGCCTCCCACCCCCGCAACGCCACGGTTTTGTAGGAAGCATCGAGCCAATGTGCGCTCACGCCTCTTGCTACTGCATAGGTGAACATAGCGGTACAGGATGTCTCCTCATACGAATCAGCCTTATCCAGCAGTTGATGCCACATACCCGACGCAGATTGATAGCGGCAGATGCTACGGACGTTTGCGCGGAAGATACGAAGCACCTCAGCCCTCTGCGGATGCTGTTCGGGAAGTGCATCGAGGAGAAAAGCCTGTGCAAGCAGGCACCAGCCCATTGCTCGTCCCCAATGTGCCACACCTGGAGCACCATCCTCTTCGTAATAGCAATGCCAATAGAGTCCGGTGGCGGGATCAACAAGCAGCTTGTGGAAACGGCCCACCATGACGGCTGCCGTATCAAGGCATTCCGCCCGATTGGACACCTGTCCATATCTTGTCAGGAATGAAAGGCTCATGAATTGATCGTCAGCCCACACGGTCCGCTGAGGTTCCTTGCCTCGGCTATACACGCCTCCTGTCATGCGCGACTGTCCGTGAAGGATATACTGTGCGATTCGTTCCAGATAGTCTGCATAGTCTTTCTGTCCTCTATCGTCCGACCATAATTGTGCCAACGAGGCACCCATAGCGCCACAGTCATCCAGACTGCCCATGGTGAAGAAGCGGTGATAACCGTAGTCCCGCAGACCTTGGTCATAATCCCGCTTCAGGCGCTGCTGCATCTTAGGATTGAAGAAGAATGCGAAGTTATCCGACACGAACTGCCGATAGGTAGCCTTGCCCGTAGCCTTTGCAAGTTCCTGCATACCAAGCCCCAACACACCATTGACATAGCGCCACTCCTGATAATAGCTTCTGATGTGACAATGGCCGAGGGAGTCCTCATAAAGTTCATGGTTATGATCTTGCATGATGTGGTCAGCCAACCTTTCAGCCACAGAGATCGGATTCTGCGTCTGTGACAGCGAAACGGCTGGAAGCAGACAGATCAGAGATAAAACGCTCTGAATTATTGATCGACGGAAGAATGACATAAATGATTGAAGGAATTTAACGACCAAAATTATTGACATTGACACGCCAAAAATAAACCAAATACTTCACATTTCCAAATTCCAAGGCAAAAATCGAACTATTATCGTACCGAACCCCCATAACAACCGATTACACAAAGTCAAAATAAGACCACAATGCAGAGGAAATGCGGTCTATCATTATCATTAACGAATCATTAACGCCTCATTACACGGTCATTAACTTTAAAAATCTACAGAGTTCTCAAATTCGCAAAAGAAAATCCCCCACACATCTTGACAATCCAATTATTTGGTCCTAATTTTGCACCAACAAAAATTTACTGCAAAAAGTTTAATCAAAAAGAACAGACTATGATTCCAGGAAATGCTAAAATCGTGAAGTGCCCATATTGCGGGACAAAGAAAGAACTGTTTACAATGGTTTCGGGGAATACATTCGGAGCTACCTTTTGGTCCGACAACAAAAGGATTGCGCCAATGCTTCCTATGGTATCTCCAGTACAGAAATGCCCCAGCTGCGGAAAATATTATGAGGAAAGTAAGAATCAGTGCGGAGAAGGTAACAGCTACTCATTCGATCTTGGTGAACTGACCTTCCCCGAGTGGAAAGAAGCATACGCACAGTTTCAGGCAGAAGGAGTGGATGACAAGACACTCAATAATCTCCGATTCTGGTTAATCCATTCCTACAACGACTATTTCCATAGAAGCAAGGAAGCCCCCAAACCTTCAGACGAAGATTTTGAGTTCTTCTCGAAGACTGTTGTCGAATTTATCGATTCGTTCAATTGGAACTCCGGATCAGAACTATTGATGAAGGCAGAGTTGTACCGAGAAGCGAACAAGATGCAGGAGTGCCGTCAAGTACTCGACTCCATCCCGCTCGACCAGTTGAATGAGGATCTTAAAGCCATCTTCAATGGCATCAGGCTCAGGATGGAAAAGAATGATCACGTAGTGTTCCAGCTATTCGTGTGAATCTTTCTTGACACCTTATTCCTTGGAGCAATTCTGCGCCTCAAACACGGAATCCCGACTTCAGCGAAGGAGTGTTTTTATCATTATTATTCTTTTTTCTTTATATTATTTGGAAGTATCAAGAAAAAGTCTTATATTTGCAGCGTCCATTTCGAGAAATCGAAAACAAAAGCGGATAATAACAGGAAGGTGCCAGGCATTTGGTCGCAAAAAAAGATCGTTAGCCTTGCGTATTTGGGAAAAAGTGATTAGCTTTGTGCCCGCTAAGCAAGA
>JAZQBS010000193.1:0-18129 GCA_045545875.1 Bacteroidales bacterium | reverse complement strand
AACGACAAGCGTGTCAAGGAATTTCCCTTGACACGCTTGTGTTTTTAACTATAGTGACTATATTATCTATAGGTACTATAATGTATTATGAACTATCTCGCGCTATTAAGCCAGCAACTTCTGGAACTCTTCGAAAGTCACCTCCTTCTGCTCGAGGGTGATGGCATTGCCGACGAAGTTCATGATCTTGCGGGTGATAGCACTATCACGAAGCTGGCCGCGCTGCTTCTCATCCTTAACCATATCCTCGGCGTACTGCTTTACATACTCCTCAGGGATGTCAGTAAGGCCGTACTGAGCCATCTGAGCCTGTACGTGTCCAGTAGCCTCAGCCTTGATGTCGTCATCAGAGATCTTGATGTCATTGGCTGCCACAATCTTCTCTTCGATGAGCTGCCAGGTCAGGTCCTCCATCATCTTGGGGAAGTCCTCATCAAGCTTCTTGGCATCGCGCTTCTCGTCCTTCGAGAGGAGCCACTTCTTGAGGCTTTCCTCGGGGAACTTGAGCTCACCTACCTGGTCGATGAGAGTCTTGCGGGTATCGACACTGAACTTATAGTCGCTGCTGCTCTTGTACTGAAGAGCAATCTGGGTAGCAACGGTCTTGCGGAACTGCTCCTCGGTGGTGCACTCGTCACCGAACACCTTCTTGAAGAACTCCTCGTTGAGCTGGGCTGGCTCATGGTGGTTGATCTCGGTGATGGTGAAGCGGAAGTTGGAAGTCAGGCCTTCTACCTCCTCCTTCTTCTTGCCAAGCAACGAAGCGAGCTCGTTCACGTTGTTGTCGTAGGCAGCAGCAGGATTGAAGTCTACGCTTGAGAACTTCTTGGCGCCCTCAAACTTGGCTTTCTCATCATCGCTCTTCATATAGCGAGGATAAACAGTGGTGCCTTCGTACAGGATGCCACCCTCCTTGATATTACCATCGGCATCGAGCTCGGCGATGTCACCCTTGATGACATCATCCTGAGTAGCAGTATCAGCATTAACATACTCGCCGTACTGGGTCTGGTAAGCCTTCACCTGGTTGTCGATCATCTCATCGTTAACCTTGATATTGTAGTAAGGTACCTTCACGCTCTTGTCAACGGTAAGGCTGAACTCTGGAGCAATAGCAATGTCGAAGCTTACAGTGAAGTTCTCTTCGTTGGCAAAATCGACAGGCTTCTGATCCTGAGCAACCATAGGCTCACCAAGAACGTTAAGCTTGTTGTCGGCGATATACTTGTACATCGAATCGTTGATCAGTTTGTTCACCTCATCGATAACGATCTGTGTGCCATACATTCTCTTGACAAGGCTGGCAGGAACCATACCCTTGCGGAAACCAGGCATCTGTACCTTTTTGCGGGTCTCCTTGATCTGCTTCTCAACTGCTTCTGCGTAGTCGGCCTTCTC
Source organism: Bacteroidales bacterium (assembly GCA_045545875.1). Classification (GTDB taxonomy): domain Bacteria; phylum Bacteroidota; class Bacteroidia; order Bacteroidales; family UBA3663; genus Liminaster. The sequence goes on along the minus strand of JAZQBS010000193.1, from coordinate 16,731 downwards.
GATGTCGAGGCTAAGGACGATATTTACGTCATCTACGACTTTCTTTGTAATATTCATTGTTAGGTTTGTATTAATTATGTAGTTTTCGATTTCTTTGTTTATGCATCAATCTCGGCGTATGTGGCATTCTGCTCGATGAACTCACGTCGTGGAGCCACTTCTTCACCCATCAGGAGCGAGAAGGTCTGATCGGCCTGAATAGCATCCTCAATGTTGACCTGCTTCAGACGACGGTGAGCCGGATCCATGGTGGTGTCCCAAAGCTGCTCGGCATTCATCTCGCCCAGACCTTTGTATCGCTGGATCTTCACTCTGTCTTCCTTGCCCTGGCCATAGTTCTGGAGGAAAGCATCACGCTCGGCATCGTCCCAGCAATACTCATCGTACTTGCCAATGGTGCAGCGGTAAAGCGGAGCCTGTGCGATATAAACGTATCCACCGTCGATGAGCGGACGCATGTAGCGGAAGAAGAGGGTAAGGATAAGGGTGGCAATGTGCGCACCATCGACATCGGCATCGGTCATGATGATGACCTTGTGATAACGCAGGTTATCGACATCGAGTGTCTTGTCCTCACGCAGGTTCACACGGAAGGCGCGGAACATATTCTGTATCTCCTCCGAGTCGAGCATCTTGTGGATAAGCACCTTCTCGACATTCAGGATCTTACCACGCAATGGAAGGATGGCCTGATAGAAGCGGTTGCGACCCGACTTGGCGGTACCACCTGCCGAGTCACCCTCGACCAGGAAGATCTCGCATTCTTCGGGATTCTTGCTCGAGCAGTCGGCCAATTTACCTGGCAGGCCACCGCCTGTGAGCTTCGACTTCTTCTGCACGTTCTCGCGTGCCTGACGGGCAGCAATACGAGCCTGTGCTGCCAGGACAACCTTCTCGATGATGATGTGAGCCTGCTCGGGATGTTCCTCCAGGTAATTATCCATAGCCTTGCGCACAGCCTTCTGTACGGCAGGACGCACTTCCACATTACCCAATTTGGTCTTGGTCTGGCCTTCGAACTGTGGTTCGGCAACCTTCACGCTCACCACGGCGGTGAGACCCTCCTTGAAGTCCTCGGCTTTGATGTCGTTGGCAAGCTTGGCCTTCTCAAACATCTTTTCCTTGTTGCCATACTCCTTCAGAGCGCCACCCAAGGCTGAACGGAAACCATCGAGGTGTGTACCGCCCTCGTAGGTGTTGATGTTGTTCACGAAGCTGTGGATCGTCTCCGAATAGCCGGTGTTGTAGGTCAGTGCCACTTCGACGGGCACACCATCGCTTTCGGTAATGAGGTGAATGATGTCGGGAATCAACGGGGTGCGACTCTCGTCCATCCACTTCACGAACTCCTTCAAGCCCTCGGTGCTGTAGAACATCTGGAAACGTGGCTTGCCATCAGCCTGGACGGCCTCTGGACGCAGGTCAGTGAGCGAAAGACGGATACCCGTGTTCAGATAGCAAAGGTCGCGCAGACGTTCTGCAAGGCGATCCCATTCGAACACCGTCTCGGTGAAGATCGAGTCATCAGGATGGAAGATGATGGTTGTACCGGTATCTTCGGCATCGCCAATGATCTCCACTCCCGTCACGGGCTTGCCGAAAGCATACTCCTGACGATAGATGTGACCCTGACGATGAACCTCGGCCACGAATTTATCCGACAAGGCATTGACGCAGCTCACGCCCACGCCATGGAGACCACCGGAAACCTTGTAGGTGTTCTTGTCGAACTTGCCACCAGCGTGCAGCACAGTCATAACAACCTCAAGAGCCGAACGCTTCTCCTTCTGATGCATGTCCACAGGAATGCCTCGTCCGTCATCGACCACCTTGATGGTGTTTCCTGGGAGGATAGAGACCTCGATATTGTGGCAATAGCCGGCCAGGGCCTCATCGATACAGTTATCGACCACCTCGCTCACGAGGTGATGCAAACCCTTTACGCTGGTATCGCCAATATACATGGCCGGACGCTTGCGCACAGCTTCAAGACCCTCGAGGACTTGGATGTGACTGGCGTCGTAGTTGTTCTCAATCTGTGACATGTTGTAAAATTGTGTTTTTTTAGTTTTCTCCCGAATATTCGGAAGAAGTCATTCACGTGCGTACGCGCGCGTAATATAATAATGTCCGCAAGGTCCAATATGGGCACAATACGGGCATTATTGGGCACAAACGACCCTCGTACAAGCTTACAGCTTGTTGACGTACTTGGCAAGCTTGGACTTGAGGTTACCAGCCTTGTTGGCGTGGATAACGTTCTTCTTAGCCAGCTTGTCGAGCATTGCAGATACCTTTGGGAGAGCTGCAGTTGCCTCAGCCTTGTCGGTAGTGGCACGGAGCTTGCGAACGGCGTTACGTGCAGTCTTGGCATAGTAACGGTTTGCGGTGTTGCGGGTAATGGTCTGCTTGATGCGCTTCTTTGATGACTTGTGGTTTGCCATTGTTTTTGTAATAGTTTTTGCGGCATTGGAGTTACAAGCGGCCGCGTATTGTTTGATAATTATTTTAAAATGTATTGCTCTCGCTCTTCCCCTCCGATGTCATCGTCAAGACGAAGCATCCGAAAGAACTCTCCAGCCAAGCACCGCCATGTCGCTCCCGCTGGTATTGCCCGATCACGAAGCCGGGACTTGTAGTGTACCGAGGTGCACTTTTTGGAGGAAAAGCCCAAAAGCGGGTGCAAAGATAGTTAAATTTTCTCATATATACAAACTTTTTTGAAGAAAAATCGAAGAAAACTTTGTTTTTAAAGCGAAATGCGCTATATTTGCACGCAAATTTGACAATCGAAACTAACAAACTTTGCTGCCGCGTTTTCATAATGGCCAACGAAACCGATAAGACACAAGCCATTGTACTCTCCACAGTACCCATCAACGACCATTCGCAGTTCGTTCATCTCTACACCGAGCAATATGGTCGGATGACGTGTCGTATCCCCTTGGCCTCGAAAGGCAAACGTGCTAACCGTCTGCGAACGATGATGACACCCATGACCGTGCTCGACCTGGTGTTCAAGGGAAATCCCTCCGACGAAATACGGTCCATCGGCGAAGCACAAATCGTGCAGTCGCCCTATATGCTCACCCTCAGCCATCCCGACAAGTCGGCGCAATGTCTCTATATGGCCGAACTCATCGCACACACAGTGCGTGAGGAGGAAGCCAACCCGCGTCTCTGGGACTACATCCTCGCCAGCCTGACAATACTCGAGCAATGCGAGGCGGGATGGGCCAATTTTCACCTCATCTTCACCTGCGGACTCATCGCCCAGCTCGGCTTCAGCGTCGATACCAGCAATTATGAGCAAGGGTGTCGCTTCGACCTTGTCGAAGGCATCTTCACAACAAGTCCCATCCTCCATCCCTATTACCTCAACGAGGAATCGGCCCGATGGTTCTGCAAGCTCTTCGACACGCATTACGACACGATGCAGCAGCTCGACGTCAATCGTGCAGGGCGCGACTATCTGCTCGACACCCTGCTCATTTTCCTGGGCCAGCACATCCCTGAAATGGGGCGTCTGAAAAGTGTCGATGTGCTCAAATCACTTTTTGAATGATTTTTTTGTCACACTTCTTGACATTCTCAATTTTTCTTTGTATCTTTGCACCGGAAAACCCGACTAAACTAATTCCACTATGTATAAGCTTCTCAGACTCCTTCTCGTGTTCTGCATCACCCTCGGTATCGGCACCAGTTGTCAACCAGATGCGCCCGTGATCACCATCATCCACACCAACGACACCCATTCGCAGTTCGAGCCAGGCAAGACGCGCCAAGGCACCGTACAGGGTGGCGTCGTGGAACGTGCATCAATGCTTCAATATTTCCGCCAGCAGGATCCCGACCTGCTTTATTTCGATGCTGGCGATATGTTCCAGGGTTCACCCTACTTCAACATCTTCAATGGCGAGCTCGAGATACTGTGCATGAACCAGCAGCAACTGGTGGCTGGCACTTTGGGCAACCATGAGTTTGACAACGGATTGGAATTCCTCGGTGAAATGCTGGCTAAAGCCAACTTCCCCATGCTCAGCTGCAACTACCATTGCGAAGGCACGCCGCTCGAAAGCCATATTCTCCCCCACCTCATTCTTGAACGCCATGGCGTAAAGATTGGTGTGACGGGCGTCACCGTGTCGCCCGAAGGACTAATTGCCAACCGCAACTGGAAAGGCATCACGTTCGAGGATCCACGCTCAGCAGTCAATCGCGAAGCCGATTTCCTGCGAGGCGAAGGCTGCGACCTCGTCATCGTGTTGAGTCACCTGGGCTACCTTCCCAACCCCAAGACCGATAGCGAAAGCGAGAGCGTGCTCGACAACGACCTCGTTCCTGCCATCCACGGCGTTGACATCATCATCGGCAGCCACACTCACTACAACATTGAGGAGGGCGTCTATATCAACGATGCCGACGAACAGCCCGTACTCGTCACCCAGACCGGCGGCAAGATGCTGCCCATGGGCTTCCTGAAGATCACCATGCAGAAAGGCAGCCGCTATCCCAAATGCAAATACAGCGTATCCACCATCGAATGCAAGAAACTGCATCCCGAGGACTATGACCTCAGTCCATATGGTCAGGAGATGTGCGATGTCCTCGCTCCCTATCAGCAAGCCCTCGTCGATCAGATGAATGTGCGACTGGGCACTGCTCCTGAACCCCTGGTCAAGGGCAAGCCGCAGAGCACTTTGGGTAACTTCGTGGCCGATTCCTACATTCAGATTGGTCAGAAGAAGACCGGCAAGAAGGTCGATTTTGCCATTGCCAACCTTGGCGGCCTGCGTTCCGAGATCGATGCCGGTGACGTGACCATTGGCACGATGTTCAACATCTTCCCCTTCGAAAACAAGATTGTCGTGCTGGGCCTCAAGGGCAGCGACCTCAAGCAGCTCATTGAAAGCAACGCCGGACGTAAGCTCGATGCTACGGGTGGTGCTGTCATCACCCTCGAAATGGATGGCGACCGCTGCATTGCTTCCAACATCCTGATAGGAGGCAAACCCATCAACCCCAACAAGATCTATTATGTCAGCACGCTCGACTTCCTGGCCGAAGGCAATAGCGGCATGTCGGCATTGACACGCGCCGTCGAGACCTACGACCCCAACATCTCGGCACGTGACGCAATGATCGAATACGTCAAGGAACTTGATGCAGCCGGCAAGACTGTAAGCGCCAAGATCGATGGTCGTGTCATCGACAAGACCAAGCCATAATTTTCTGATTATAGGTACCCAAGAAACTGTATGTTCAAACTTAATTTCTATGATATCGAATGGCATCGTCGTGCACGACGATGGCTCGTCTTAATTGGCTTGTTTGCCCTCTGTTCGACTAATCTCCTTGGGCAGAACATGCTTCGAAAAGTGGATCAGGAGAAGATGAAGGAGTGGGTCGATGAACAGATGGAGAAACTTACTCCCGAGCAAAGGTTGGGCCAGCTCGTCATACCGCTCTATTACATGCCCGATGCCACAAAGGCCAACCTCAACAGCATTACCCTCGACATCCAGGAGTATCATTTCGGTGGTGCTCTGCTGAGCAAAGGCTCCATGGCTACCCACGCCAAACTCGTCAACCGCATACAGGAGGTTGCACAGGAAGAGGGTCTGCCCGGCATGATGATATGCATCGACGGCGAATGGGGCTTGGCCATGCGACTAAGCGATGCCATCAAGTACCCACGCAATGGAGCTCTCGGCAAGATCAACGAAGACGTGCGCGATACGTTATGTTATATGTATGGTTTCGAAGTGGGTCGCCAGTGCCGCGAACTCGGCATTCAGGTCAACTTCGCCCCTGTACTCGACGTCAACACCAACCCCAAGAACCCCGTCATCGGAACACGTTCGTTCGGCAATAACCCCGAACTTGTCAGCCTCGCTGCATCGAGCTATGCACGAGGTCTGGAAGATGCTGGCGTACTGGCCGTCGGCAAGCATTTCCCAGGTCATGGCGACACCCAAACCGATTCGCACACATCCCTGCCGAAGCTCTCTCATAGTGTGAATCGATTGAATGAGATGGAACTGCCCCCATTCCAGCACTTCATCAACCAAGGTCTGGGTGGCATCATGACAGCCCACCTCGACGTTCCAGCACTGGCCGAAAAGAAAGGTATGCCAGCCACCGTCAGCAAGCGCATCATCACCAACATCCTGCGCAACACCATGCACTTCGACGGACTGGTCTTTACAGACGGCTTGGCGATGGTAGGTGCCAAGTACAAGGACGTTTGCATCAATGCACTTCTCGCAGGCTGCGACATCCTGGTGCAACCCACACCCCAGAAGACACAGATGAATGCGCTACGCAATGCACTCAAGAAAGGTTACAAGGGCAATGGCTACAAGCTTACCGCCCAGGAATTCCAGCAAATAGTGGACGAGAAATGCCGACGAGTGCTCGAATGGAAATACGCCTTGGGTCTCGACCAGCCTCAGATGGTCGAGGTGGAAGGCCTGGCCGAGCGTGTCAACTCCGAATTTGCGGTTCACCTGAAGGATGAACTTCAGCGACTGAGTGGCAATTCCGGTCTCGTGGAATACGATCCTACCTTGCAGAACCAGTTCAACGACATCGCCATGACCGAAGTCGCAAGCGAGTCCGCTGAACCAGCTGTAAAAGAAGAGGTTTTGGAAACCTTTGAGCCTCCCTACCCGCTCATTGCCTTACCTACGGCCACCCCGCAGCAGGTGGGTATGGATATCAATCGGCTTGGCGAAGTGTCCAGGCTTGCCAACGAGTTCGTCAACTCGGGTGCAGTGCCCGGTTGCCAGATTATCGTGATTCGCAAGAACAAGGTGGTCTATGACCAGACGTTCGGACGGTTGGGCGGCAACCACGCGCAGAATCCTTACGGCGATCGACCCGTCACTGCCGAAACCATGTACGACCTCGCGTCGCTCAGCAAGGTGCTGGGCACCGTGCCCGCCATCATGCTGCTTGTCGACGACCACAAGATCAGGCTTCGCGACCGGATCACCAAGTGGTTGCCCGAGCTCAAAGGCACGCACTATGCCAAAGTCACCGTCCAAGACCTTCTCTACCACGAGTCGGGACTAAGATCAACCTGTTCTTTCTACAAGCTCACCGAGACGCCCGATTCAATCTTCCGCAGCAAGACCATGCTGCAGACCATCGCCACGCTGGACCCCAAACGCAAGATGGGTCGATATCTGTACTCCGACCTAAGTTTCGTGCTCCTCCGTTACATCGTCGAGCGGCAGACTGGCGAACGTCTCGATCGGTTCCTCGAACGTCGTCTGCCCGATTTCTACGGTCCCTGGTGCTGCTACAATCCCTTGCAGCATGGTGTTCCCCGCGGAGCCATCGCTCCCACCGAGCAGGACGACGTCGTCCGCCATCGCTTCATCCACGGCACCGTCCACGACGAGACGGGCGCCTGGGCATTGGGAGTCGAGGGCAATTCGGGTCTCTTCGCTTCAGCTGAGGCTCTGGCCCCGCTCATCCAGATGATTGCGAATGGTGGCGAGTTGGGCGGCAAACGCTACTTGTCGAAGGAGACCTGCCGACTGTTCACCACGCAGCGTTCGCCCCACAGTCGCCGCGGACTGGGCTTCGACCGCCAGAGCGCAGAACTCGACAACCCCAACCTTCCCGAGGTGTGCAGCCCGCAGACGTGGGGGCACACGGGTTTCACCGGCACGTGCTTCTGGGTTGACCCCAAGCGTGAACTCACCTACATCTTCCTTTCCAACAAGATTTGTCCCGTGCGCGACAATAAGGCTTGGACCGATGGGCATGTGCGCCCACGCATTCTTCAGGCCATCTACGATGCGCTAAAAAGATAACTTCGACAAAGCAAAATAAAGAAAAAAACCGCGAAAATCGGATTATTCCGAAGCTTTTCGCGGTTTTTCTTGTATAATCATCTCCGATTGATTAACTTTGCACACTGAGATTATTCCAGCGTTCCAATACATACTCAAATTATATTACTATTTATGGAAGGATTACAGCCGATGGAAACCGCCCTGCTGCTAATGATAGTCGGCATGGGCACTGTGTTCATTATTCTGATCCTGATCATCTACCTTTCCAGGCTGATGATTATGGCCGTCAACAAGTTCGCTCCTGAAGAGGAGGTTGCGCCCAAGAAGGCCGCCGCTCCTGCTCCGGCAGCCGTTCCAGCCAACGTCGAGGCCGCTATCAAGGCCGCCGTTGCCCAAGTGGCTCCAAAGGCAATGGTTACAAAGATTACAAAGGGCTAATTAAGAACTCCTAAAAAGAAATCGCATTTACAAGAAATTATGGCAAAAGAAGTTAAGTTTTCGCTTGTCTTCCGTGACATGTGGCAGAGTGCTGGCAAGTACCAGCCTCGCGTTGACCAGCTCGTTAAGGTAGCCCCCAAGATCATCGAGATGGGCTGCTGGGACCGTGTAGAAACCAACGGTGGCGGCTTCGAGCAAGTAAACCTTCTCTATGGTGAGAACCCCAACCGCTCGGTACGCGAGTGGACCAAGCCCTTCCACGAGGCTGGCATCCAGACCCACATGCTCGACCGCGCCCTCAACGCCCTCCGCATGTTCCCATGCTCGAAGGACCTCCGCAAGCTGTTCTATGTCGTCAAGAAGAAGCAGGGCACCGACATCACCCGCATCTTCTGCGGCCTCAACGACCCACGCAACGTCATCCCCTCGATCGGCTACGCCAAGGAGGCTGGCATGATTGCCCAGGCTGCCCTCTGCATCACCCACTCGCCCATCCACACCGTCGAATACTACGTCAACCTCGCCAAGCAGTTCATCGATGCCGGCGCTGACGAAATCTGCCTCAAGGATATGGCCGGCATCGGCCGTCCCGAAAGCCTCGGCAAGATTGTGGCTGGCATCAAGCACTACAAGAAGGACATCGTCATCCAGTATCACTCGCATGCCGGCCCCGGCTTCAACGCTGCCTCCATCCTCGAGGTCTGCAAGGCTGGTTGCGACTACATCGACTGCGGCATGTCGCCCCTCGCATGGGGCACCGGCCACGCCGACGTCATCACTGTGCAGGAGATGCTCAAGGACGCTGGCTTCAAGGTGAAGGACATCAACATGAAGGCCTATATGGAGGTGCGCACCCAGATTCAGGAGATGATGGACGACTTCCTCGGCTACTATATCCCCGAACTCAACCACCTCAACAACTCGCTGCTCGTCAAGCCCGGCCTTCCCGGCGGCATGATGGGCTCGCTGATGACCGACCTGGAGGAGAACCTCGAAGGCCTCAACCGCTGGAAGGAGAAGAACGGACAGCCCAAGCTCTCGACCGACGACCTGCTCATCAAGCTCTTCGACGAAGTGGCTTACGTATGGCCTCGCGTGGGCTATCCCTGCCTCGTCACCCCCTTCAGCCAGTATGTCAAGAACCTCGCCCTCATGAACGTCATGCAGATGGAGAAGGGCAAGGAGCGCTGGAGCCTCATCGCCGACAACATCTGGGATATGATCCTCGGCAAGTCGGGCAAGCTGCCCGGCCCCGTAGCTCCCGAGCTCGTCGAGCTGGCCAAGAGCCAGGGTCGCAAGTTTGAGACCGAGGACCCTCAGACCTATGCCCCCGACTGCCTCGACGAATTCCGCGCCAAGATGAAGGCCAACGGCTGGGAACTCGGTCAGGACGACGAGGAGCTGTTCGAGTACGCCATGCACCCGTCGCAGTATGAGGCCTACAAGAGCGGCAAGGCCAAGGCCGACTTCCTCGAGGACCTCGCCAAGCGCAAGGCTGCCAAGAACGCCACCACCGGCGAGATCAAGGCCCAGGAGCTCAAGGTCACCGTCAACGGCGAAGTCTATACCGTCAGCATCGCGCCCAACGACGGCTCGGCTCCCGCTGCTTCAGCAGCCGCTGCTCCCGTGGCAGCCGGCGAAGGTGCCGACGTGCTGGCTCCGCTCGAGGGCAAGTTCTTCCTCGTCAAGAACGCCAGCGAAGTGCCCGTCAAGGTGGGCGACATGGTGAAGAAGGGCCAGACCATCGGCTACATCGAAGCCATGAAGACCTACAATGCCGTAGCTGCCGACTGCGACGGCCAGATCACCGCCATCCTCGCCAACCCCGGCGACAAGGTATTCGAGGATGACCCGATCTTCAAGATCAAGTAATTTCAAGCAATTAATTTAATTGTTAATTGTTAATTATTAATTGTTAATTGATAATTGTTAATTGTTAATTGATAATGGATTTCATCAATACAATATTCTCCAACCTGTGGCACATGACAGCGTTCAGCGACATCGCCGCTGATCCACGCTTCATCATCATGTATCTGCTTGGCTTCCTGTTCCTCTATCTGGGCATTTCGAAGCACTACGAGCCACTGTTGCTCGTCCCGATTGCCATGGGCATTCTTCTGGCCAACTTCCCAGGCGGCGAGATGGGTGTCTTCGGTGCCGACGGTCAGGGCATCGTCCATCACAATGGTCAGGAATACCACGTCTATGAAATGGGTCTGCCCGAGATTGCTCACGAACTCGGTCTGATGAACATGATCTACTACTGGCTCATCAAGACGGGTCTCATTCCACCGCTTATCTTCATGGGCGTAGGCGCCATGACCGACTTCGGTCCCATGCTCCGCAACCTAAAGCTTGCCATCTTCGGTGCTGCAGCCCAGCTCGGTATCTTCAGCGTGGTTCTCGTAGCCATCGGCGTGTTCGGTTTCACTCCTCAGGAGGCTGGTTCACTAGGCATCATCGGTGGCGCCGACGGTCCTACCGCCATCTTCACCACCATCAAGCTGGCTCCTCATCTGCTTGGTCCCATCGCCATTGCTGCCTATTCCTATATGGCCCTCGTGCCTGTAATCATCCCGTGGGTTGTTAAGATCTGCTGCCGCAAGAAGGATCTCGAGATTAACATGAAGGAAATGGACAAGCTCTATCCCGATAAGCTCAAGATCAAGAACCTGCGCGTGGCCAAGATCATCTTCCCAATCTTCGTTACTGTTCTTGTGGCCATCATCGTGCCTTCGGCTGTCAGCCTTATCGGTATGCTGATGTTCGGTAACCTCATCAAGGAGATCGGCTCCGACACAGCCCGCATCGCCGACACCGCTGCCAATGCGCTGATGAACATCTGCACCATCTTCCTGGGTCTCTCGGTAGGTGCTACGATGACCGTCGAGTCATTCCTCAACCTTACCACGCTTGGCATCATTGTCGGTGGCTTCCTGGCCTTCGCAGTCTCTATCGCAGGTGGTATCGGTCTGGTCTATCTCTTCAACCTCTTCTCAAAGAAGAAGATCAACCCGCTCGTAGGTGCCTGTGGTCTCTCTGCTGTGCCCATGGCCAGCCGTGTTGCCAACGGTATTGCTACCGGCATCAACCCCAAGAACAACATCCTCAACTACTGCATGTCGTCCAACATCTCTGGTGTGATTGGTTCTGCAGTCGCTGCCGGTGTGCTCATCTCCTTCTTGGGATAATCCAATGAAATAAGAAATGCGCGTCCGTCTTTCCCAGATCGGGCGCGCCATTTCGTCTTTTTGCATTTGCCCCATTAAACCTTTCGGTAGCAAATGCGTCCAAACAACGAATTTTAACCCACAAATACACTATCAACAAGAAATGTCAAGAGTATTGCTTATCGGCTGCGGAGGTGTAGGCACCGTAGCAGCGCACAAGTTGGCCCAGAACGCCGACGTGTTTACCGACATCTGTATTGCCAGCCGCACCAAGAGCAAGTGCGACGCCACAGCCGAGGCCATCCGTGCCAAGGGCTATAGCAAGAATGGCGTGGTGGCCAACATCACCACCGCACAGGTCGATGCCGACAATGTCCCCGAGCTCGTAGCACTCATGAAGGAGTTCAAGCCCGAACTCTGCATCAACCTCGCCCTGCCCTATCAGGACCTCACCATCATGGATGCCTGCCTCGAAGCTGGCGTGAACTATATGGACACCGCGAACTATGAGCCCAAGGACGAGGCACATTTCGAATACAGCTGGCAGTGGGCCTACCGCGAGCGTTTCGAAAAGGCCGGTCTTTGCGCCATCCTCGGCTGCGGGTTCGATCCAGGTGTGACCTCCATCTTCACCGCCTACGCTGCCAAGCATCACTTCAAGGAGATTCAGTACCTTGACATCGTCGACTGCAACGCTGGCAACCACCACAAGGCATTTGCCACCAACTTCAACCCCGAGATCAACATCCGAGAGATTACCCAGAAGGGCCTCTACTACGAGAACGGCAAGTACATCGAGACCGAACCGATGGAGATTCACAAGCCACTCACCTATCCTGGCATTGGCCCCAAGGAGTCCTATCTGCTCCACCACGAGGAGATTGAGTCGCTGGTCATCAACTACCCCACCATCAAGCGTGCGCGCTTCTGGATGACATTCGGCCAGCAGTATCTCACCTATCTCGACGTAATCCAGAACATCGGCATGTCGCGCATCGACGAGATTGAATACAAGGCACCCCTTGCCGACGGATCGGGCGATGCTGTGGTCAAGATCGTTCCCCTGCAGTTCCTCAAGGCTGTGCTGCCCAATCCCAAGGAGCTCGGCGAGAACTACGACGGCGAGACCTCCATTGGCTGCCGCATCCGTGGTATCGGCAACGATGGCAAGGAGCATACCTACTACGTCTGGAACAACTGCAGCCACCGCGAGGCCTATCTCGAGACCGGTATGCAGGGCGTAAGCTACACCACCGGCGTGCCTGCCATGATTGGCGCTATGATGTTCCTCAAGGGCATCTGGAGCAAGCCAGGCGTCCACAATGTCGAGGAGTTCGATCCCGATCCGTTCATGGCCGAACTTAACATCCAGGGTCTACCCTGGCACGAGGAGCACGACGGCGATCTCGAACTCTGATCTTTCGTTCACTTTTTCTATCAAGAATTAGAGAATTTGAGAATTAATATTTTGTGCCCCCTCTTAATTCGACACTCAATTCGATACCCAATTCGACACTCAATTCTCTAATTCTTGTTAATAAAATAAAGCAAGCCCCCGAAGCCTTGATGGCTTCGAGGGCTATTCTTTTGTATTTAGCGACGAGCGCTTAGCGCAGACGCTCAAGGCTCTTGATCAGTGCGATGTCGAAGATCACGCCGCGAGCAGCCATGATCAAGGCGAAGATGCTGACGGCAGGCATCACGAGCATCATAATGTTGTAGTGCACATCCACCACGCCACCCTGCGAGAGGGCAGCCACCTCACCCTTCAAGCGATAGCACTCCCAGAAGAAGAGACCGTAGTAGAGCACGTTGAGTATGATCGTATAGATCAGCACACGCAGCTGCAGCTTACGGTTCTTGTAGAGGAAGATGTTGATGAGTGGCAGGGCCACCATCAGGAGCAGCACGATGAAGAGTTCCCACACCATACGGTCGGTCTCGAAACCCTTTGTTTGGCACACCAGACCCAGCGAATTCAATTCGAAAGTGGCCTCTGGTATTGCAAAAGATGCCAGCCAGAAGAAGTGCATCGTAAGGATGGCAATCACACTGGCCAGCATATAGACGGTCTGTACACGCTGTATCATAGCCTTAGAAACGCTGTGAGCCCAGCGGCTGTTCGTCCTTGTTCTGGTTCAGGCGCCAATAGACGTTGCCATCCGAATACTCCTGGGTTGCGATGAGCGTTGGTTTTGGCAGCTTCTCGTAGTAGCGGCTGATCTCAATCTGCTCACGGTTCTCAAACACCTCATCAAGGTTATCCGTATTGGTAGCAAACTCCTGGAGCTTCTTGTCCAGATCGTGCTTCATTTCGCTGGCAATCTGGTTGGCACGACGAGCAATGATCTCGACGGTTTCGTAGATGTTGCCGGTATCCTCGCACAGGGCGATGATGTCACGCGTCACAGTGTTGCTTGGCGCATTGGTCTTCTTATAATCCATTTATTCCGTTTTTATTTATTGGTTTCTAAATTATCTATTTCTCTCTTCTTCTCTTTCTTTATCCCGAAATCCCGAAATTCCGATATCCCGAAATCCCGAAATCCCCAAAAAAATTCTCTAATTCTCTAATTCTTGATAAAGAAACTTAGTCAATGTAAGCCGCGAGCTTTTTCTGGATTCGCTCGTTGAGCCTGTTCACCTCTTTCGAATATTTCCCCTCGGGATAATCGTTGATGAAGGTGTAGTACTCGTCCGAAGCTTCACGCAGACGATCCTCGGCCTTTTCGTCAACCGAATTCATGGCAGCCTCATAGCGTGCACGGAAGATGATGTAGGCCAAATCCTCGCGATACTTGCTGTAGGGATATTCGTTCTGGGCGTTGCGTGCCGTGATTACGGCCGACTCGTAGTTATTGCCCATGTAACTGCCAAGGTTCAGATAGAGCTTAGCGCTCAAGTACTCCTTGTAGCAGAGTTTGTCGGTCAGTTCCAAGCGCATAATGGCAGCGCTATCGGCCAGCGAACTGTGCGGATAGACATCGACAAACGAGTCAATCTCTTTGATGGCACGGCGGGTGATCTCCTGGTCCAAGCGAGCGTCGGGCGAATCCTTATAGTCTCCGTATGCCACATTGAAACGCGATTCCATCGCATGCTTGCCTCTTGGGTAGTTGTTGGCATAACGCACGAAATATTCTCCAGCCGAAAGGTAATCCTTCTGATTGAAATAGCTCATCGCCAGCAGCCAAAGGGCATTCTCAGCCTCCTCAGTGCCACGATAGATTGGGACCACATCTGACAGCAATGTTGCAGCCTTGGCATATTTACCCTGCTCGTAATAGATCTTGGCGTAGTCGTATTTCTCGTCAGGGTCATTGCTCTTCAGCAATCGGTTGTATTCACCACAGGAGCAGAGTGCAACCATGCTGAAAGCCAGATATAAAACGATATGATTGATTCTCATTTTGCGATAGTTATCGAATTTGGCCGCAAATATAGTCATTTTCCGCAACATAACCAAATATTTTAAGCATTACTTGACATTTCGCCCAATATTTTCGATTTATTTAATAATCGACATGGCATTTTACAACTATAATAAAGCACCCCGACGGTTGTCGAAGTGCTCTACACACATATTATTTACTAAAACCAAACCTTCTTAGGAGTTACATTGCATGACGATGATTTTCCATGTACATTGCACCAATTCTCAGCGCGATAGAAAAGAGAATTGCGGTAGTGAAGAATGCGATAGCGATCATAGTGGTATATTTTTTGTTTGTTATTATTATTGTTAGTGGTCACTTGACTTGTGATTTTTTTTTCACAGTGCAAAGATAGGGCATATTTCGCAAGTCAGCAAACTTTTTCTCCACATTTTAATCATTACATAGCGTCAGGGTTGTTAATCCGCGACAACCCTAGCCACCCCCTTCCGAATCTGTCGCCCCGATGTGGGAAAAAATCAAAAAAATCGCAGCAAGCATCGTGTCGCGCGTCAGAGTGTTCTATTCTATGGGAGCAAGCATCGCGTCGCGCGTCAGAGTGTTCTATTCTATGGGAACAAGCATCGTGTCGCGCGTCAGCGTGCTCTATCCTGCGGGAGCAAGCATCGTATCGCGCGTCAGCGTGCTTACTCCACTGGCAGCAAGCATCATGTCGCGCGTCAGAGTGCTATATCCTCTGGGAGCAAGCATCACGTCGCGCGTCAGATTGCTATATCCTCTGGGAGCAAGCATCGTGTCGCGCGTCAGAGTACTCTATCCAATCGGAGCAAGCATCCTGTCGCGCGTCAGAGTACTCCATCCCGTAGCATCAAGCATCATGTCGCCCATCAGAGTGCTCCATCCAATCGCAGCAAGCATCATGTCGCGCGTCAGAGTACTCTATCCAATCGCAGCAAGCATCATGTCGGCCGTCAGAGTGCTTTTAGACATAGAAAAACAAAAAAGCATGATGATGATAGTCTTTCCGACATAGGATAATCACTGCACCTAAATACCGAAAAACAATTTCCCACCATCGCATGTCCCCCAACGAACCTTAGCAGACATCTTCCAATCGCCGCATGTCCCCCAGCGAACATTAGCGGACATTCTCCAATCGCTGCATGTCCTCCAGCAACCCTTAGCGGACATCTGCCCATCGCCGCATGTCCTTCAGCGAACATTAGCGGATATCCTCTCATCGCCGCATGTCCTTCAGCGAACATTAGAGGACATCCTTCCATCGTTGCATGTCCTTCAGTGAACGTTAGCGGACATCCTTCCATCACCGCACGTCCTCCTGCGAACGTTAACGGACATCCGCTCATCGCCGCATGTCCCCTAACGAACGTTAGCGGACATCATCCTTTCGTCGCATGTCCTTCAGCGAACGTTAGGGGACTTGCCGCTGCCGTAGCATATCCTTCAGTGAACGTTAGCGGACATCCGTTAATCGAACCATGTCCCCCAGCGAACGTTAGCGGATATGCTTCTATCGAACCATGTCTTCCAACAAATGTTGAAGGACATGCGCGCCTTCGATTTCAACGGATAGAGGGAGAAAGGACTGATTCTTCTATGATTCGATATTTCCTCAGTTCGTGTATCAGGTCGCGCGTGAACTCGTCGGCGCCATGAGCATTCAGGTGCGAGCCGTCGTAGAAGAACTCGTTGCGATGCACATACTTCGCGCTATCTGTGAAGTCGAGGAACAGGAAACCGTGCCTTCGGGCAAGCTCCATGATGGGATCAATTCCCGAATCGTGATGACCATACCACGTGGGAGAATAAACGAAGACGAACCTCGTGTCTTCAGCTTCCCGTATCATATCTTCGAAATACCTCAGCTTCAAGCTGTCGGTCAGCAGCTCTTCTTCG
>JAZQBS010000192.1:0-80312 GCA_045545875.1 Bacteroidales bacterium | reverse complement strand
GACTTCATGTACACCGAGATGTGGGGCAGCGAGCAGATGTACAGCGATATTCGCGACGTCATCAACGTGAACGGTACGAGCTCGGGCGGTAAGAACACCATCATCGCCGGCTATATGAACTACGGCAAGTCGGGCGCTTCGGGAACGTTCAACACACCGGGTGTGCTGCTGACCGACGCCGTGATCTTCGCCCTCGGTGGAGCCCATCTTGAATTGGGCGACGGACACATGCTCTGCCATGAGTATTTCCCCAACAGCAACCTGAAGATGGGCAGCGACCTGCAGACGGCTATCGTGCGCTACTACGACTTCCTCGTGGCCTACGAGAACCTGCTGCGCGACGGAGGCAGCGAGACCATTGCCTCACTCGCTTCAGGCAAAGCCAACGTAGCCCTCACCGCCTGGCCCCCGAAACTCCAGACAGTGACCACCTACGCAAAGAATGTCGACGGAAAGCAGGTGGTCCATCTGCTCAACTTCCTGCAGGCCAACAGCCTCAGTTGGCGTGACGAGCAAGGCAACATGCCCGAACCCCAACCCATCACAGACCTTCCCCTCCGCATCAAGGCTTCGGACGCGAAGCGCCTTTGGGTGGCTTCGCCCGACAATCTCGGCGGTGCGCCCCAGCAACTCAACTTCACACAGGACGGTGGATACATCAATTTCACCCTTCCTTCGTTGAAATATTGGACCATGATTGTGGTCGAATAGCCTTCACCCTCAGCCCGATGCCACCCTTTCGGTGCATATTTTGATAAAAGTGCCCAAAAGATTTGGTGGTGTCGGGATATTTTTCTATCTTTGCCCCGGGCAAAAGTGTATTCCCGCTCCCTATTTGGGCTGCATAGGGCAATACAAACGTCTGGACAACAGGCGTATATGGCTTCCGAACCACTCCCAAACAATTCCTTCGGATGCCAGCGTATCGGAAAAACACCTATCTTTGCAGCGCACTTTTCCAATATTTCACAAAAAATGAAAAAACTTCTCCTCCTCGCCATTATGGCAACCTCACTTGCCCTTGCCACCGAGGCACAGACCATCTACAAGACCCCGCAATACGAGTGGCGGGGCAACCAGTTCACGCAAGGCCGATTCAAGGCCAAGGCCAACAGTGCCACCGACATCACCAGCAACTATCGCGACGAGTGGACAAGCACTGCGCCCAACTTCATGCCCGACATCGATCCGGGCATCGACCGCGAACACTGGACCCTGAAGCGCGACATCAGTCACCTGCCCCACTACACATCTTCGCTCACCATCGACAACGCGCTCTTCAACATGAGCCTGGAGGAGAGCGAACTGGCCATCGAACCCGATTCAACCTATCGCACAGGTGTCTTCTGGGGTGGCGTATGGACGCGCGACGTTTCCTATTCCATTCTCCATGCCTTGGCACAACTGAATCCCGAAGTGTGCCGCAAGTCGCTCCTTGCCAAGGTCAATGCCAACAACCGCATCATCCAGGACACCGGTACAGGTGGCGCCTGGCCCTGTTCGACCGACCGCACCACGTGGATACTAGCCGCCTGGGAGGTGTATCTTGTAACGGGCGACAAGGAATGGCTCGACCGCATCTTCCCCGTCATCATGGCAACCATCGAGGATGACCGCGTGGTGGCCTACGACCCACAGACCAAACTGATGCACGGCGAGACATCGTGGCTCGACTGGCGCGAGCAGGAATATCCCACCTGGGCACAGCCTGCCGACATCTATCAGAGCGAAGCCATGGGAACCACCGCCGTACACTACCGTTCGCTGCGCATCCTGGCCGAGATCTGCCGCCTCGAAGGACAGCCCGCGTGGGGTCGCAAGTACGACAGCTGGGCCAATGACCTTCGCGAAGGCATGAACCGCAACCTCTGGATGGAGGACCGTGGCCTCTACGCCATCTACCTTTATGGTCGCAACCACCTCGTGCAGCATCCGCAGATGGAGATCCTCGGTGAGTCGTTTGCCATCCTTTGGGACATCGCCGACTTCGAACGCCAGAAGCGCATCAGTCAAAGCATGGTGAGCGAAACCTTCGGCACTCCCGACTTCTACCCCAACCTCAAGGACCAATATCCTTACCATAACGACGGCATGTGGCCCTTCACGCAGGGCTACTGGATGAAGGCCCAGGCCAAGGCTGGTAACGAAGAAGGCGTGCTCCATGCCATCTCTTCGATCTACCGTCTGGCTGCCATGACGCTCACCAACCTCGAGAACATGGTAATCTACAACGGCAACGAGAAGGGTCTGCCCATCAATTCTCCGCGTCAACTCTGGAGCGTGGCCGCCGACCTTGCCATCGTGCCCAACATCTACTTCGGCATCAACTACGAGATGGGAGGCATCCGCTTCCGTCCATTTGTACCCAAGACGCTCAAGGCCGAACGTCATCTTTCGAACTTCAAGTACCGCGATGCTGTGCTCGATATGACCATCACGGGCTTCGGCAACAACCTGAAGTCGTTCCGCCTCGACGGCGTGGAGGCCGATCCTTTCTTCCCAGCCAATCTCAAGGGCGCTCATACCATCGAAATGGTACTCGACAATCGTCAGCCAGCGCCTATGCAGATGGTGATGCGCGAAAATGCCTACCAGCCGCTCACGCCCGTAGCAAATATCAGCGAAGAGGTTATCAGTTGGCAGGAAGTGCCCGAAGCCAAGGAGTACATCGTGCTGCGCAATGGCAGCGAGATGACCCGTACCACAGCGCTCAAGGCAGAACTGCCAGGCGATGGTGAATATGCCGTGGTGGCAGTGGGTGCCGATGGCTGGCACAGTTATATGAGCGAACCTTTGAACCATTACAGCCAGGCCGCCCTCTACGAAGTGGAGCGTTTTGCCCTGCCTTTCGACCCCGATCGCAAGGCCGTGAAGGAAAGCGTGGGTGCCGGTGGTGGCGTGGCAGGCAAGGCCGAAGCGCGTGCCGAAGTACCTACTCTGAAGGGTGTAGACATCAGCGGAGCACAAGGAAACGTAGCGATGATCACACGCAACGAGAACATCCTCATCACCATCCCCATCGAAGTGGCTGACGACGGCCTTTATGCCATCGATTGGCGATATGCCAATGGCAACGGCCCCATCAACACCGACAACAAGTGCGCCACACGTGTGCTCTGCATCGATGGAGAAGCCGCTGGCGTCAGCGTCTTCCCACACCGTGGCACCGACGAATGGAACAACTGGGGTTGGAGCAACGCCTGCACTGTCAACCTCACTCGTGGCCGTCACATCGTGACCCTGCAGTTCTGCGATGCAGTCGAAAACATGAACATCCACGTCAATCAGGCCCTGCTCGACCAATTGCGCGTCACCAGGCTATAACAGAATTCTTTGGAGGGTCGCTTCGCTCAAAATTATAAGAAAATTATTTTTAAAATTATCAAAACAAATTGTCCGAAAATGCCGCGACAATTCTCAACCCGTTTTTCTTATAATTTTTTGATTTGATTTTTCTCTAATTTTGAGCTTCAGCGACCATTCTAATATTGTTTACTCTATGAAAACGACAACACTCCCCGTAATGGCCGTGGCGGGCATCCTGCTGATGGCTTGCACCCAAAACAACGACAGCGCTGGCGACACCGCTGCAAGTGACCAACCCATGAGCACGAACATTGCCTGGCAAGACCAGCACGCGCGCTTCACCGTCGTCAGCGATGGCATCATCCGTCTGGAATACGCCCCCGACGGCAAGTTTGTCGATGACCCATCGTTCGTCGCCACCTGCCGCAAATACCCCAAGGTGGAGCCTGTTGTCGTTGAGGATGAGCAACACATCAGCATCTCGACCCCTCGGATGTGCCTCAAATATAAGAAAGGGACAGGCGCCTTCACCGCAGAAAACCTCAGCATCGAATCGGCTCCTGAACTTTCGACTAAATTCATCTGGCATCCGGGCGACGTGCAGCAATGCAACTTAGGAGGCACCTATCGCACCCTCGATGGCTACGACGGCGACCGCTACTATTCGTGGCAGCACGACAAGCCGGGACAGGGTCAACCATTGCCCCTCGAGAATGGTCTACTGGCACGTGACGGTTGGACCCTCATCGACGACTCGGAAGGCCTGCTCTTCGATGGCGATGTCAATGACCTCACTTCCCCCGAACTTCCTTGGGTGAAGCAACGCCCAACAGCATCCAGTGACACACAAGAGAAAGCCACCGACTGGTACTTCATGGCATACGGTCATGACTACAAGCAGGCACTTGGTGACTTCACGTTGCTGGCCGGACGCATCCCTCTGCCTCCACGTTATAGTTTCGGCTACTGGTGGAGCCGTTATTGGAGTTATTCCGATGGCGAGATGAGGCAAGTGGTGAGCGACTTCGAACGCTATGGCATCCCGCTCGACGTGCTCGTGGTCGATATGGACTGGCACTGGACCGAACCGGGTCTCGGAGGATGGACAGGTTACACGTGGAACAACCGCCTCTTCCCCAGTCCCGAGCAGTTCCTCACTTTCCTCAAGGAGCATAACCTGCAGATCACCCTCAACCTCCATCCTGCCGATGGCGTACCGGCTTACGAGGACAAGTATGCCCAATTGGCTGAATTCCTCGGACGTGACCCCAAGAGCACCGAGACCATACGTTGGCAAAGTTCCGACAAGCGCTTTGTGCGCGGTTGGCTCGACAAGATGCTTCTCCCGCTCCAAAAGCAGGGCGTGGATTTCTGGTGGCTCGACTGGCAACAGAAGTTGCAGGACGATAGCATCCCCCAGCTCAGCAACACGTGGTGGCTCAACTACTGCATCTTCGACAACCAGCGTCGCACGCAGCCCGAACATCGTCCAATGCTCTACCATCGTTGGGGTGGTCTGGGCAACCATCGCTATCAGATAGGCTTCTCGGGCGACACCTACTCCACCTGGGCTTCGCTCGACTACCAGCCTTACTTCAACAGCACTGCTTCGAACGTAGGCTACGGCTATTGGAGCCACGATCTGGGTGGACATATGTTTGTTCACAACGGCGACGTGCTCGACCGCGAACTCTATGCCCGTTGGATGCAGCTTGGCACCTACTTGCCCGTGATGCGCAGCCACAGCACCAAGAGCGCCAACATGCAGAAGGAGCCTTGGCGACTTGGCCCCGAATACCAGGAAGTCGTCACTGCCTCCATCCTGCAGCGCTACGAACTGGCTCCTTATCTCTACACCGCAGCACGTCAGGCTTGGGAAACTGGTGTCTCCATCTGCCGCCCCCTCTACTACGATTATCCGGAAGCCAAAGAGGCTTACGCCAAGGAATTCCGTAACCAGTATATGCTGGGCGACCAGTTGCTCATCGCCCCCATCACAAAGCCTATGGAGCAGGATATCAGCACCCTCATGGTATGGTTGCCCGAAGGCAGCGATTGGTATGAGGTTGCTACTGGAACTTTGCTCAAAGGCGGTCAGACGGTGGAGCGCCGCTTCCTCATTGACGAATATCCCGTCTATGTCAAGGCAGGATCGATACTCCCCACTTACGGAAAGGTGAAGAACCTTGCCTGCAACAACGAGAAGGTCATCCTCTCCGTCTATCCAGGTGCTGCCGAAGGCCAGGGCTGCATGTACGAGGATCAAGGCAACGACCGCGACTATGCCACCCAGTTTGCCACAACTTGCTACAAACTCACCACACAAGGTTCAAACCTCTCAAACCCTTCAAACTCCTCAAACCCCACAACTCAGGTCATCACCATCAGCCCACGCAAAGGCAGTTACGAAGGTATGCCCAAGCAGCGTGAAATGGCCATCAAACTTGTAGGCTCAATCGTTCCTCAACGTGTCACCCTCGATGGTCGTGAAGTGTCCTTCACCTACGAACCCGCTCAACTTGCCGTCTGCATCGACCTTGGCGAAATCAATCCCCCGGTAGAACATAAGGTCGAAATCACCTGTCCTGCCACCGACCTCCAACTCAACGACGGACTCGTGGCTCAGATGCGACGCATGGCACGCACTATGACACAGATGAAGTTCCGCGATGCTGGCATCAACTACGTCGAAGGCTTGGGCGAAATGGGTTCGCTCTGCGAAGCTCTCCGTTACTTCCCCGACGAGGCGACCCAGCGCATCACCCAGTTCCAGCAGAACTATCGTCGTCTGCCCGCCCTGCTCGACAAGCAGCGCCTCTCGGAGGCCAACAAGCAATGGTTCCTGCAAAGTATAGTTTATTAAGGAAACGACAAAGAGTCCCCCATGAAACATTTCCATAGCCTCCTCCCCCTTCTCCTCCTCGTCGCCACCCTTCCCATCCAAGCAAGCGAAGTCTCTTCGCCCGACGGCTCGATTCGTGTCAACTTCGAGTTGCAGGGTACTGTGCCGACATATAGCGTCACCTACCAGGGCAAACCAGTCATCCTGCCCAGCCGCCTGGGCTATGACCTCGACAGAAAGGCTGACCTACTCGACGGCTTTACCCTCCTGGGCGAAGAACGATCGACTTTCGACGAGACGTGGACACCCGTTTGGGGCGAAAACCACGAGATACGCAACCACTACAACGAACTGTTGGTATGCCTTGCCCAGAAAGCCGAAGACCGCTATATGAACGTCCGTTTCCGCGTCTATGACGATGGCTTCGGACTGCGTTACGAGTTCCCCCAGAAAGGCAAACTCAACTACTTCGTCGTCTCGGAAGAACGCACCGAGTTCGCCATGACAGGCGATCACACGGCTTGGTGGATTCCAGGCGACTACGACACGCAGGAATACAATTACACCCGTTCGCGCCTCAGCGAAATCAGTAGGTATCTGCACGATGCCGTCAGTCAAAACCTTTCGCAAACCATTTTCTCCGAGACAGGTGTGCAGACTTCCCTGCAACTCAAGACCGACGATGGCATCTACATCAACCTCCACGAAGCAGCCTTGGTCAACTACCCCGCCATGCACCTCAACCTCGACCCCGAGCGTCTTGTCTTCACTTCATGGCTCACTCCCGACGCACTTGGCAAGAAGGGATGGTTGCAGACTCCCCTGGTTTCTCCTTGGCGTACCGCCCTCATCACCGACGATGCCCGCAAGGTATTGTCCTCCAACCTTATCCTCAACCTCAACGAGCCCTGCAAGATCGAGGATACCAGTTGGATACATCCGGTGAAGTATGTCGGCGTGTGGTGGGAGATGATTTCGGGCAAAAGCGAATGGGCCTATACCCACGACTACCCATCGGTGAAACTTGGACTGACCGATTACGCCAATGCCAAGCCTTCGGGCCGCCATGGAGCCAACAACGCCAATGTGCGCCGTCACATCGACTTTGCTGCCGACAATGGCTTCGATGCCGTGCTTGTCGAGGGTTGGAACATCGGCTGGGAGGATTGGAGCGGAAACACCAAGGAACAGGTCTTCGACTTCCTAACGCCCTATCCCGACTTCGACATCAAGGCGCTCAACGACTATGCGCATAGCCGAGGCGTGAAACTCATTATGCACCACGAGACCTCTTCGTCGGTTATGAACTACGAGAAGTACATGGATCGTGCCTACCAACTCATGCGTGACTATGGCTACGATGCTGTGAAAAGCGGATATGTGGGCAATATCATCCCACGTGGCGAACACCATTACAGCCAGATTGAAATCAACCACTACCAGCATGCCATCGAACGTGCAGCCGACTACCACATCATGGTAAATGCCCATGAGGCTGTACGACCCACAGGTCTGTGCCGCACCTGGCCCAACCTGATCGGCAACGAGAGCGCACGCGGTACCGAGTACCAAGCCTTCGGCGGCCTTCCACCCGGACACACTGCCATCATTCCCTTCACGCGTCTGCAAGGTGGTCCGATGGACTACACGCCAGGTATCTTCGAGATGGAATGTGCCAGCGGCAGCCACTGCAATTCGACCATCTGCGGACAACTTGCCCTCTACGTGACGCTTTACAGCCCGTTGCAGATGGCCGCCGATTTCCCCGAAAACTACGAGCGCTTCATGGATGCGTTCCAATTCATCAAGGATGTAGCCTGCGACTGGGACCGAAGCCTCTACCTCGAAGCCGAGCCAATGGAATACATCGTGGCAGCGCGCAAGGCAAAGGGTTCGGACCAATGGTTCATCGGTGGAGTGACGGGTATGGAACCACATGCTTCGGCCTTGAAACTCGACTTCCTCGACCCGAATCGCAAATACGAAGCCACCATCTACCAGGATGCCAAGGATGCCAACTATCTGACCAATCCGCAAGCCTACGTCATCTCTCAAAAGACGGTGAACAGCAAGACCGTGCTGAAACTCAATGCCGTGCCCGGTGGAGGCTTTGCCGTCAGTCTGAAGCCTCTCTAAGAAAGGAGAAATAGTTTCGTAAAATCATAGCATGACCAATCTTGGCCAAAAATGGTTATACTCCCGCAGAAGAATGACCATTCTTGGCCAAGATTGGTTATGCGACGACAGGTGCAAGCATTATCTCGGCCGTTAGAGTGCTCTATCCTATTGAAGTATGACCAATCTTGGCCAGGAATGGTTATGCGTCGATAGCAGCATGACCAATTTCGGCCAAGATTGGTTATTCTTCGACGAGAGCATACAGATTTGATAGATGAAAACATTATGCTCCGCTCGCAGCATGACCTTTTTTGGCCAAGATTGGTTATTCTCCTTTGTGCGAAAGCACTCCGTCGGCCGTCAGAGTGCTTTCGCCGTTCGCGGCATACCCTTTTTTGGCCAAAATTAGGCATTCTCTGAGCGCAGCATACCCAATCATGGCCAAGAAAGGTCATGCCGACACAAGAATAAGCCAACCCCGACCTCTTGATGGAGATCAGGGCTGACAGTCTATGGATGTGAACAATTTGTAGGTTCACGCCTCTTCGGGCGGATCGATAGGTTTGGTTTTAGGCTTCTTCATGCGTCCGCTCTTGCGGAGTGCTTCACTACAATGGGAACCAGCCAATTTGCATCTGAAACCGAGTGTGGAATCGGAAATTCCGCCTAAAAATCGGTCAAATGAATCCATAATTGGAAAAATTTACCTAAAGGTGTTACTTATTTCAGATTTTTGTTGTATCTTTGCCACGTCTTGTTAAAGGTTTTCTTATGATAGAAGTAAGAGATATATCTGACTTTAATGATTATCTGGAATCATTGCTCGTTCAGAATGAGTGTGATGACCTGGAATTCAAAAGTGCAGCAGGGGGATTCCCCGGAAACTTTTGGGACACGTATTCTGCCTTTGCCAATAGCGAGGGCGGAACAATCGTGCTTGGTGTTCAGGAAAAGAAGGGGAAGTTTTTCCTTGACAATCTTACCGAGGAACAGGTGGAGAAGTATCGTAAAGACTTTTGGAACAATGTAAACAACCGCTCCACAATAAGTGTCAATCTGATGCGTGCAGAAGATTTGGTGCTCGGCAACTACAAAGGACATGCTTTCATGTTATTCTTTGTTCCCAGAGCATCAAGAGAGCAACGCCCTGTATATAGAACAACAGATCCGTATAAGGGGACCTTCAGGCGAAACTATGAAGGCGACTATAAATGTTCGGCGAAAGAGGTTCAACGTATGTTTGCAGATGCAGACGACAATTGCCCGGCTGATAGCAGAATCCTGAAGGGCTATTCGTTGGATGATATTGATCAAGAGGCTCTGAAGAGGTATCGACAGTTGTTTAACCTGTCAAATCCTGATCACCCTTGGCTTGCACTGGAGGATATAGAATTGCTACGAAAACTGGGTGGCTACCGCAAAGACCGACAGACTCAGGAAGAAGGATTCACCGTGGCAGGACTGTTGATGTTTGGGAAGACTGATTCTATAACCGATCCTGAATGCACGCCTTATTTCTCGCCTGATTATCAGGAGCACCTGACAGAGGATGAAGATGTTAGGTGGACATATCGCTTGCATGCAGATGGCACTTGGGAAGCCAATCTTTTCAATTTCTATCAAAGAGTATTGCCTCGTCTTCAAGCTGCATTGCCAAAACCATTCAAACTGGAAGGCAACATCCGGAAAGAGGAAACTCCAGCACATGTTGCAGTCAGAGAGGCGTTGACCAACCTATGCGTACACCCCGATTTTACAGTAAATGCCTCCTTATTGGTAAAGCATGAGTTGCACCGTTTTGTATTCTCAAATCCTGGCACGATGCTTGTTTCTCGTGATCAGTATTATACAGGAGGTGAGAGCGTGTGCCGCAATAAATCTCTTCAGAAAATGTTTTCGATGCTTGGTGTTGCTGAGAAAGCTGGTAGCGGTACTGACAAGATAATGAAAGGTTGGCGTGAAGCTAATTGGCGTTCTCCAATCATAGAGGAACTACAGACACCAGACAAAGTTGTATTGACAATGCCAATGGAGTCATTCTTGTCAGAAGAATCAAAAGGGAAACTAACGGAGAAGTTCGGTATTATAGCCAATAGCTTTGACCACAATGTACTCACGACATTGGCTCTTGCCTGTGATGAAGGTTATGTGACAAACACCCGCCTTCGATATTCCTTAAACCTTCATAGATCAGAAATATCCGATATGCTGAAACTGATGACCCAGAAAGGCCTTCTCATTTCGGAAGGATATGGCAGAGGTACAAGATATATTCTTCCTGTCAAGGGTATTGATGTGTTGAGAGAAGATCCTGCTAATGTTGCAAGTTCTGGTGCTAATGTTGTAACCTCTGATGATGCTAATGTTGCAAGTTCAGGTGCTAATGTTGCAACCTCTGATGATGCTAATAAAGTTGTAACACATCCCAAGAAAAGAATGTCACGTGAGGAATTGCAAGAACTCATACTGAAGAACTGTCAAGAATGGATTTCGCTTGAAGATTTGGCAAAATCGATACACAGGAAGCCCCGATACCTGCGCAACCATGTTATGCCACTTCTTCTTGCGGCCAACAAGATTCAGATGTTATATCCTAAAAACCATCCAAAACAGTTGTATAAAGTTATAGATTAAATCATGACTGATAACAAAATAAAGATCGACACAAGCCCCGACCCTTTCAAAGGCCGGGGCTTGTTGTAGCAAATTTAAGATGTCTCTTCGGGCGGATCAATAGGTTTGGTTTTAGGCTTCTTCATGCGTCCGCTCTTGCGGAGTGCTTCGGCCAAAATCCACTGGATCTGCCCGTTGACAGACCTGAACTCGTCCGCAGCCCATGCCTCGATGGCATCCATGGTGGCGCCATCGACACGAAGCACAAAGCTTTTGGTGGTTGATTCTTTTTTGGCCATGATTAACAATAATGCTTGTTGATGACAAAAACTTACAACAAAGGGGTGTCAATCCTCACTTTCGGGTTCGCCTTTCGCACCTCCATGAGAAAATCGTCTTGCCTCCGAGGCGAGATGATAACCGTATTTCCATCGCTGAACGTCAGTTCGATACGCTTCAGGGAGCCGGCAGGAGCACTCATAAGTGAGCGAGTCGGGACAACCGACACAAGTTTGGTGAGATCATACACATCGGGTGAAAACGGCGTGAATTTTGATGAAATCATCAAAGACGTGCCATCTATGGTGTACCGGGGGGAGCACAATGCCCATATCGCAAATACAAAGGTGATGCCAATCAATCCATAATAGAGTAAGAGGAAGGGCCATTCGTTATGCCCAAAAAACAGAGGAGCTATGGCGATTAACAAGAACGTAACAACGATGTAGGCGAATAGTCCCACACTAATTCTTGTACTATAAGTTGTCATGCTTTTTTTGGAATTAGTTCAGACCATCAGCCTCTCGTCAATCTGAACCTTCGGATTGATCTTGCGCAGCTCGGCGAGGAAATCTTCCTGATAGCGGGGCGAGATGACCACTGCCGAGCCATCAGTGAAGTCCAGACGGATGCGCTTCAGCGAACTGGCCGGGGCGCTAAGGATGGATCTGGTGGGGACAACCGACACCAGCTTCGTGAGGTCGTACTTGTCAGTGAAGATGCTGAGCACCGTCACCTTGAGCGTCGTGCCATCAATCGTATATTTGATGGCATAAAGCAGGTAGAACATTGGCACAGCCACAAGACACAACGATATCAGCATTCGCCAGCCGCCCTCTCCTAAGATACCGGGCAGGAAACATACCAGCAGAATCACGATGATAAAAATGATCAGCGCCACGCTGATTCTTGTTCGATAAGTTTTCATAATTTCTTTTTTAGTGGTCGCATAGCTCAAAAATCACAATCCCTTGATCCAAGTGGCCATATCGCGGAGCACCTCCTCGCTGATCGTCTCCTCGATGCCAGCGTATTCGGTGGGCAAGCCTGTAGTGCAATGCTGGAAGAGGTGGTTCAAGCCGGGATATTCCTTCACAAGGTGTTTCTTGTTCTTCGGCAAAGCCTTCTCGATGCCCCTAAGGTTGAGCGACGAAACCACTTGCACATCCTTATCGCCATTGATGGCCAGAACTGGGCAGCGGGTGCCCTGAATATCAGGGATAGGGTCGTAGTCGAGGAAATAATTGAGCCAAGGGGAATTCAATTGGGCCACCTGGGCTCGATATTGGGCCACATTGACTTGCATAGGCACACCCATGAGTTCGTAAGTGCGGTTTGCCTGTGCTGTCAAAGCAGTATCGCCTTTGGCTCCAACACCAGCCATGCTGATGATGAAATCGACTTTCTGTTTTGCTCCAAGCATGAAGGCAACCGAGCCACCTTCGCTATGACCAAGCACACCGACCTTGCTGAATTGCTTCAGCCCACGCAGCAATTCGATGCCCGCCAAGGCATCTTCGGCAAAGTCCTTCGTGGTAGCTCCCTCCATACTGCCTGTCGATTTACCCACGCCACGATCATCGAAACGTAGGGAGGCAACGCCATGTCTGGCCAGATAGTCGGCAATGACGAGGAAGGGTTTGTGGTCGAAGACCTCTTCGTCGCGATTCTCTGCGCCACTGCCCGTTACCATAATCAACACAGGGACCTTATCGCCCTCCTTGTATCCTTCGGGATAGACAAGAGTGCCAGCAAACCAAGCGTTGGCAGCCTCATTCTGGAAGGCTATTTCCTTGGTCTGATAGGGATAAGGCTCTACGGGATGCTGCGGGCGATTGTGCTTCACCTCCCCGGGCTTCATATCGAGGGGCAGATTCATTCCCATTTGAGAAAAGGTGCCTTTCAGCTCGCCTTCGTTCAATTTTCCTGCATACGTCATGCCAATGCTTGGCACGGCAATGTTCACCGAGTCGGCCGAGATGAAATTCAGCGTGGCGGGAATTCCTTTGGCACTCTGGTCGGGGCTGTCCATAGTGCACACATCCTTTCCGCTGGCATCCTTATCGAAATGCAACACGATTGTCAACTTCTGAGCACCGAGGTCCAATTGTCCCGTCCATGGACCCGAGATCTGCTGGCCAAAACTCTGCGTAGCGGCAAATGCCAACACGCCGACCATCAATAATCTTTCAACTCTTTTCATAACCATTCGAACCTTTCTGATCCTTTCAGAACATTTCAGAACCTTTCTTAACTTTTCAGAACCTTTCTCAACTGCGCGCAAGCGCCTTAGTGGTTCAGCGTACCCGAATTGATGACCGGCTGAGCAGGCTCATCGCCGCAAAGTACCACGAGCAGGTTGCCGACCAAAGCGGCCTTCTTCTCATCATCAAGTTCCACGATTTCCTCGTCCGAAAGTTTGTCGAGCGCCATCTTTACCATCGAAACTGCACCTTCAACAATCTTCTCACGGGCAGTGATGATGGCAGCCGCCTGCTGACGACGCAGCATCACGGCAGCAATCTCGGGAGCGTAGGCAAGATAGTTGATACGAGCCTCAGTCACTTCGAGACCAGCCATCTCCAGACGTTCGTTGAGTTTGCGGAGCAGTACGTCGTTGACTTCCTCGCTACCACTGCGCAATGTCACTTCGTGCGAGTCGTCGCCATCGTTATCGTAGGCATACATACCTGCCACCTGACGAAGGGCAGAGTCGCTCTGCACAGCCACGAATCGCTCGAACTTGTTCATACGCAGTCCGGCAGCGCCACCCACGGTGCTGGCATTGGCCACATCGGTGTCAATATCGAAGATGGCTTTGTAGGTATCCTTCAGACGCCAAACGACCACCAATCCGATCATCACGGGGTTACCTGCCTTGTCGTTCACCTTGATGGGATCAGCATTGAAGTTACGTGCGCGTAGCGAAACCTTCTTCACACTCATGAAAGGATTGAGCCAATAGAAACCAGTCTTGCGGAAAGTGCCCACATACTTGCCGAAGAAGGTCAGCACCTTAGCCTCGTTGGGTTCCTGCATTGAGAAACCGCAGCAACCGATGATGATACATATCAGAAGGATGACAGCAGGAAGCATATACCATCCATTCTCATAGGTGATGGTCAAAGCAATGCAATAGAACATGCCAAAGACCATGGCCAACACAAGGAACAGCATAATAAAACCATTCATCGAACCACCCTTGAATTCATACTCTTTACTTTCCATAATAAATGTTTTTTAGAAGTTTTACCAAGATATATTATGATATTATTTTGATATCACATTGCAAAGGAACAGATTTCCAGTTTTCGCTCCAAATATTTATTCAATTATTTTTTATTTTGGCGATTTTTTATCATAGATTGATACCCGTAGTTCGCAAAACCTGAATTCTTTTTCGACAAATCCCTGGGATAGCACGAGAAAAAGAGCGGTGACAAAACATATTCGTCACCGCTCTCCTATCATTTACTCGTTACTTACTCTTCGTCCTCTTCCATTTTCTCAAGAGGAGGTGCTTCTTCGGCCGCTTTTTCGAAGGCAGCTTCCGAAGCGGCATCGTGACTGGTCTCAAGGGCCTTTCGGGCCTCTTCGAGCATACTTTCGAAGACATAGATCCTCACGCCGCCAATGGTGTCGGGCCCTTGGAACGACCACATGGCAACATGCTTGTGATCGACAATCATACAGGGGATTCCGGCGCCATCGAGCACACTCTTGATGACATCCGCTTCGAAAGATGTGCCGCAATTGGTCAATAATACGGTTTCCATAGTTTTAGTATTTTACATATAAATCGCCGAGTTTCCTTTCTGATCTCCGATGAAATAGGCTCCCTCTGGCGTAAATTTGATGACTGTAACGTCGAATGTTGCTTCGCGCAAGGCATCCTTCAACTTTTGGCTGACGTTGCCGAGATACATATATCCACGTTCGAAAGCAAGAATCATTCCCTCGTTGTTGATCTGGGCAAAACGCAGGGTGCCATGCTTCGCACTACCATCTTTCACCCAGTCCTCCATCCTACTGAACGAAGAACGCACCTGGCCATTGTCATAGACTACAATCCAATCACTATGGTCGTTGAAGGTCACCGACTTGATGGTATGACGGTCGGCAATCAGTTCATAGAGGCAACTCTTCAGCATCGCAGGAATCTTATGCCAGCGCATCAAGCCATCGCCATAACTGATGAACCAGCGTCCTTTTTCGCTGAGTTGGATATCGTTGATGTAATAGGCGCTGTCGTTCAGATTGTCGATCTGCTTGGCCAGATTGGTAGGAATGCGGTCATAGGCGCACTTGTTGGTACCGACGAAGGCGATGTCACCACCTTTGTCGGTGATGGCCACATTGCGACAAGTTTCCCACTTGTCGATACAGTTCTTGATATAAAAACGATCGCGCGCATTGCAGAACACGATGCTGGTAAATGCCACAACAAAAAGAAGCAATATACGTTTCATATTTAAATAGGTATTATGTTTCGTCTGCAAATGTGCGCATAAATTGTGAATCTTCCAAATTTTTGAACCTAAAAATCGTTATAGGGCCCCGATTTTATGTTTTTTTCACCAACATTCGCCTTCTCACCCGCCCTGATTGGCCGCTTCTTCATTCCAGAACTGCGTGATTTCGTCGAGCGTAATGCCCAGCAGACGTGCCTGTCGGAACACCTCGGGCAGACGCTGCTGCATAAACTCGCGCTTGTGCGCCCTGAGGATGCGCTGCCGGGCATTGGGGCTGACGAAATAGCCGATGCCGCGCTTCTGATAGACGATCTCTTCGCGCTGCAACAGCTCCATGGCACGCAGGATGGTGTTGTAGTTCACCTCGAAGGTCTCGGCCAGATCACGCACGCTCGGGATGCGGTCCTCGCCGTGGTATTTTCCTTCGAGTATCTCTTCGCAAATCTGATAGGCCAGTTTGCCGAAGATGGTTTTCTCTTGCGACGATATCATAGGTTCAGGAGTTTGTGGTCGCAGACAGCACGACGGTTGAAACAATATTGACCCAAGTACCAGCAAGCGACAATACCTGCAAGGAATAGCAGCATCATCCATGGATTTGCAGAAAAGATGCCATGATCCAAATATACTACATTTTGCATCCACGAAAGGAAGATCCAAAACACCATAATAGAATTAAAGGAAAAAGACAGAAGAAGGTTGTTGATCAACAGTGGGAACAGGACATTGAAGAGTGCGATGAACAGCAATAGAAGCAGGCCATCGGCAGGTGCCGTGATGACGAAATCGGCAAGACTCTTCACGCTGACGAATGGAGAATAGAGCTGCGCTGGCTGGAAAACGGCGAAAATGGCATTCTGGAGCAGATCGACGCCAATCAGAACTCCATACATCGCCACGTAGTGCAACCCGATGTAGAGGATCATCGAGTCATATTTACGCCTATTGGTCTCGGGCAGCAGGGTCAGCTCCTTGCGACGATAAACCAGGAAAAAAGTCTGCATAACCATCAGTGCAATCAGAAAAGGAATATGCACATTCCACAAAGCTCGTTCGTAAAAAGTGGATGAACCATTTTCAAAGATAGCATGGAGTGAGAAGATCGCTATGCGAATCAGCACAAGCAGCAGGACGAAAAGCTTCTGGACCGAACGAATTCCGTTCAGGTAGATGCGAAACAGGTTTTTCATAAGGTTTTGGGTGTAAACTGTAGTACCATTTCAAGTTGCTGGAAGCGGCGGTAGCCCAGGCGGATGTTAATCACTGTCCACACGGCCAGTACCGCAGCGAGGTAGGGTGCCCAGTCCCAGAACGATTCCATATACAACGCGATGAACATATAGACGGCATTGAGCCCCAGAGGGACAATGGACACGAAGGTGATTTTCTTCGAACGAGCGCTCAGATAGTAGCATCCCGTCATGAGCCACAGGTAGAATACAACTGTGGGCCATCGGAAGTACCACGCCAGCAGCGACAGTGCCCACCCGCGTTCGATGGGCTGGTCGATAGCGAGGATGGATGCCAGGGGCACGCGCACCCAATCGATAATCAGAGTGGTGGCTATGATAAAAACCACGGTCAGGCAGAGGTTGAACACGATGCGTGAGGCATATTTTTCTTTTTGTGAGGCGGGGAGTAGCCAGTGCAGCTTGTTCATCCTGTAAGTGTCAAAGACATTTAGGCTGCTTGTGAGCCACATCATCAGCGGGAAGAGAAACACCCAGTCGAGCAGTCGCATGGTGGCTGCATCTGTTTCCTGTTCTTCTCGGTTGCCATGGATGAATCCCCACACGTCGGTCACGGGGTCGTCTTTCCAGGTGATGGCCAGCATAAATGCGGAAAAAACGAGAAAGAAGAGGATCGTCAGGACAAACGAAAGCCGCTCCGTCCTCCAGTATAATCTAAACAGGTTCCTCATAGTGACAGATTATTTGAGTGAGGTAATATATTCGAAGAGCATCTCCAGGTTGACGGGTGTCTCTGGTTCATCGGCTGTTCGACGGGCAATGCATTGGGTGCCATCAATGGTCTTTTCGCTATATAGCACTTCGCCTTCGGAATTGGTGCCGAAGGTGTACTGTTCGGCAAGTTCCTGCATCGAACTGTCGAGCAGCAATTTCTCCTGACCGATCAAGGTCACGTGGTCGATGAGCATCTCGACATCGTGAACCTGATGGGTAGAGATCACCATCAGTCGTTCTTCATTCATGTTGCTTGCAATTACTTTGCGGAACTGGCGTTTCGAAGGAATGTCGAGTCCGTTGCTCGGCTCGTCCATCAGCAACAACTTGGTATTGGTGGCCAGAGCGAAACTCATCAGCACCTTCTTCTTGGTACCCATCGAAAGGGAACCAAGCTTCAAGTCACCCTCCAACTCGAACTCGCGCAGGCAGCTGTCCATAATCTCCTGACTGAAGTTCTTGTAGAACGGCTTGTACATATTGACATAATCGCTCATCGACATTGAAGGGAGCATAAACTCCTCAGGTACGAGGTAAATCTTCTCAAGCATCTGTTTCTTCATCTCGCTCACCACGTCTCCATCGATGGTTATCTCTCCACTGTTTGGTCGCAAAAGGCCGCAAAGCAGATAGAGCAGGGTTGTCTTGCCGGTTCCGTTCTTGCCCAAAAGGCCATATACACTGCCCGGCTTCATCTGAAGGTTAAACTGACTAAATACATTTCGTTTTGAGCCACTGTAACCGAAGGAAAGGTTTTGAATATTGATCATCGCTTTGAATATAGATTAAAACAATTATAGTGTCATATTGAACTATGACACCGCAAAGATATTTGCTCTTCTTCAAGACAGCAAGAAAACGGGAGAAAAAATGCTTAAAAAAAAACGAAACAATTATAATCGATACAAATTGTCATCCATAAATGTCAAAATATATTTATAGATTCACAACTGGAAATCCTCAGCGCCATCAGGATCATCTTCCATTTGCAAGAAAGAATGGAAAAGAGATTGAAGTCAATAATCAATCGCACGCGATATTTTGTTAAAATCTGTTGAATAATTTATATTGCGCACGATATTTTGTTAAGAATGATTAAAGTTTTTGTTATATCCTTTGCGATATAAAATTTTCTTCGTATCTTTGCACCGTCAAAACAAAAGAAATGACATCTGATAATACATTTAATATAATAATATAAACCCTCAAAAAACCAAACATTATGAACGCAAACAATTCTATCCAAGCTCTTCAGTTCTTTGTAACTCATCTCACCAACGGCGCTTTCGCACACCTCGTACAAGGCAAGCATTTCGACAGCATGGGCTTCAAGACCCTTGGCAAGAAGTACGCAGACCACTATTCAGAGGAAATGGGATGGGTTGAGAAATTCATGACCCGCATCAACGACCTCGGTGGCGAAGTAAAGATCGAAGACCAGAAGGGTCGTGAACTCGTGAAGGATCCCGTAGAATACGTAAAGGCTGACCTCGCTATCCAGGAGCAGGGTGTCGAATTGCTCTACAAGTGCATGGAGACCCTCAAGGACGACCCAACCACATATGACCTCATGAAGGCTTACCTTGCTGACGAGGAGGAGGACCTCTACTGGAGCCAGGAGCAGGTAGAAATGGTAGAGATGATTGGTCGTCAGAACTGGCTCTACAAGCAGCTCTAATTATCCAAACTCAAATAAAGGCTTTGTGACATGGCATACGACCAACTGAAACTCCAGAACCAGCTGTGTTTCCGGCTTTATACGGCTAGTCGCCTCATCACGCAAGCCTATGAGCCCTATTTCAAACCGCTTGGAATCACCTATACGCAGTATCTTGTACTGATGGTACTGTGGGAGGAAGACAAACAGCCTATCAACACCATCGGCCAGAAACTGAAACTCGGTATCAACACCACCTCTCCTCTCATCAAACGCATGGAGAAACTTGGACTGGTGTCTCGCCAAAGCAGTGAAACCGACAAACGTCAGCAGATTGTCTATCTTACCCAAAAGGGCAAGGATATGAAAAAGAAGGCAGCCGAGATCCCTTCGTGCATGACAAACAACTTTTGCCGTTGCGGAATTGATCCTAAATCGATGGAGGCAATGATTCCCATTCTGGACGAATTGCTCAACAAACTGAGCGTAAAGGAGGAAGATTAGGCAGTATTTCTACATTTTGATGCCAAATAGGCAAAACGAAAACAAGGAAGGTAAAGGCTTTCGCCTCGTACCTTCCTTGTTGTTTATGCTTCGTTTGCGAAGAACTGAGGAACTATGCATGTTCCTTGTGCAGTTTCTCCATATAGGCATCGATGACGGCTACGGCAACGATATTCACGATGTCGCGTACCGATGAATCGAGGTCGGTGAAGTGGATAGGTTTGTTCAGACCCATCTGAAGTGGACCAATCACCTCCGTTTCGGGCGAGAACTGCTTGATGAGTTTATAAGCACCATTACCTGCACTTAGCGACGTGAAGATCATCGAATTTACCACCTCTCCCTTCAATGGGCCGAACGGATAGCGGTCGTCGCGACGCTCATGATCGAGAGCAAGGTCAATGGTCATCTCACCATCAATCTTCAATTCGGGCATCTCTTCATGCAGTTCTGCCACAACCTGGCTCATCATCGTGGCCGAACCACTATCCTCCGAACCGAAGTTAGAATACGAAATCATTGCCATGCGTGGTTCCTCGTTGAAGAAACGGATGCGCTCGGCCGTGAGCCGTGCAATGTCTTTGATGGCCTCCTTGTTGGGCGTCTGGTTCACCAAAGTATCGGCAATGTAATAGACACCGCGCTTCGAGTTGACGATGTTCATCGTGGCAAAATGATCATAGCCTTCACGGATACCGATCACCTCCTTGGCTGCAGTGAACAGGTTGCTGTACTTGGTATAGACACCAGTCACCATGGCATCGGCCTCGCCGCTCTTCACCATCTCCATGCCGAAGTAATTGCGGTCGGACATCTTGTCGAGGGCACGCTCGAAAGTATAGCCAGCACGGCAGAGTTTCTCGCTGAGCAGACGGGCGTACTTGGCTCGAACGGGATGGGTAGCAGTAGCTCGCTGATCGATGATCTCACAACCCGTCAAGTCAAGTTCCAATTCCTTGGCACGACTGCGCACCAGTTCGGGATTACCGAGCAGGATTGGCGTACAGAGACCCTCGGCCTTGGCGGTGACGGCAGCCTTGAGCATCGTGGGATGATAACCTTCGGCAAAGACCACACGCTGCGGGTGCGAACGAGCGATGTCGTGCAACTGCTGGGTGAGAGTGGTCTCCTGCCCCATTCGACGGCGTAATTGACTCTTGTAGGCTTCCCAGTCGGTGATGGGCTTGCGAGCCACACCCGTATCCATAGCTGCCTTGGCCACGGCGGCACTGACCTCGGTGATGAGGCGCGGATCGACTGCCTTTGGGATAAGGTACTTGGGACCGAACTTCAATGTATCACCCTTATAAACACGGTTTACCACCTCTGGAACAGGTTCGTGGGCCAAAGCCACGATGGCTCGTACGGCAGCAATCTTCATCTCTTCGTTAATGGCACGTGCATTCACGTCGAGGGCACCACGGAAGATGTAGGGGAATACAATGACGTTATTGATCTGGTTCGGATAGTCGCTACGGCCCGTACACATCAGCACATCAGGGCGTGCCGACATTGCATCTTCATAAGAGATTTCGGGAGTCGGGTTGGCAAGGGCGAAGACGATGGGCTGATCGGCCATCGAGCGCACCATATCCTGGTTGACGAGGTTGCCTGCCGAAAGGCCGAGGAAGACATCGGCACCCACCATAGCCTCACGAAGGTTGTGGATGTCGCGACGCGAAGTAGCAAACTCCATCTGTGTCGGACTGAGATCAGTACGGTCGTCGGTGAGCACACCATTCTTGTCGATCATGATGATGTTCTCCTTGCGTGCGCCGAGCTGATGGTACATCTTGATGCAACTCATGGCAGCTGCACCAGCTCCGGATACAACAATACGTA
Organism: Bacteroidales bacterium; assembly: GCA_045545875.1. Taxonomy (GTDB): domain Bacteria; phylum Bacteroidota; class Bacteroidia; order Bacteroidales; family UBA3663; genus Liminaster. The sequence goes on along the minus strand of JAZQBS010000192.1, from coordinate 58,715 downwards.
CGTCCTCAATCTTCTTGCCATTGATCTGCAGGGCATTGACGAGACCTGCACCCGAAATGATGGCAGTGCCATGCTGGTCGTCGTGCATCACGGGGATGTCGCAGTTCTCTTTCAGACGTTTTTCGATATAGAAGCACTCGGGCGCCTTGATATCCTCAAGGTTGATTCCGCCAAACGAGGGAGCGATACGCTCTACAGTCTCACAGAACTTCACAGGGTCGGTCTCATCGACTTCGATGTCGAAGACGTCGATACCGCCATAGATCTTGAAGAGCAGTCCCTTACCCTCCATAACGGGTTTTCCTGCCAAGGCACCGATGTTGCCCAGTCCGAGCACAGCCGTGCCATTGGAAATAACGGCTACAAGGTTGCCGCGATCGGTGTAACGGAAAGCGTCATTGGGGTTCTTCTGGATTTCGAGACATGGATAGGCAACGCCAGGTGAATAAGCCAGCGAAAGGTCAGTCTGTGTACGATAAGGCTTGGTTGGTACTACGGCAATTTTGCCGGGCCCACCCGCTTCATGATAGCGTAGGGCATCTTCTTTTGTGATATTGGCCATGGTGAATATCAATTAACAATTAATAATTAACAATTAACAATTTAAGGATAGTTATTCAATATCAAGTCGGCGATTCTTGGGATATTTCACCTGATAGCGGAGGCGAAGTTTGCGCGATTCGCCAGGATTGAGCTCGAGGTTCCAGACAACGATACCGGTCTCCTTGTTGAAGTTGCCGTCACTGAGCTCCTCTGTCGTCACGGTGATGTCGGAGTTCTGCGAGACAGGTACCTGGTCATAGACCTTGATGCAGACCTTCTCCGAGCGTGTGTTACGCACGCTGATTTCCCAGTCCTTCTGCTGGGTTTGGTTGCCCGAAAGCACCTTGTGGACACTGTTGTTCTTTATCAACTTTCGCTCGATCTGGATACCATTGTCACGCCCCAGAGAAAGGTGAAGTGTATCGCTCTCGACGGGACTCAGGATGGTCTTTCCCACATAACTGTTGTCGTAGAAGACCATCGCTTCGCCTTCCACTAGGTTGAGTTCTCCCCATCCTGTGGCATCTGCGACAAGGAAGGCATCCTTGTCGATTTTGGGCACACCTTTATAGGCGTAGGTGGTAGGCAATTCGTAACGGCCAAGCTGGGCGCTGACGGGCTTGTTGTTCGATAGGATGGTGAGAGGATGCTTCACCTCGAATTCATAGCCGAACTTTGCAGCCGTCGAAGCCACCACCAAATCATCCTCGTCAACCAGCACTCGAGCCTTCTGCGGAGCTGGAACCGCAGCCTTGGAGTTTTCAACAGGAGCTTCCCGCTCAACTGCGGCAGTCGACGAGAACAAACCTCTCTTGCTCTTCTTCGATGATCCATAGCCCACCACGGCAACTTCCTGGAGGTAGCTTACGGTTTCCTGGAGGTGGAAGTCCTTGTGATTGCCATTGACAGTGGCTTGCTGCGACTCGTAGCCAATATAGTTGACCGTCAGACGACGATTTCCGTTGGGCATGGTGATTGAATAGTGTCCATCCACGTCGCTGACTGTGCCGATCTGCGTACCGGCCACCATGATTGTAGCGCCTATGATGGGCTCATTATATTCGTCAAAGATTGTTCCCGACACCTGATTGTTGTCGATGCCAAAGTTGTAGGTAGGTGCAGCAAGTCCGTAGTCAAGCCAATAGGTACGCAGGTCGGGAGACACGTTCGAGCGGTTAGGGTTGGCCGTCGAGAGCGTCACGTTCACATCCTTCCAGTCTTCGCCCGTCTGCTGCATGATGTTCGCCTTGTAGGTGAGTTGCAGCGGCTCATCCACCTTGCTCGAACGCACATCGTAAGTCGGGTACCACGAGGCACCGCTGACGTAATACTGCAGGGTGAAGAGTGCGCTTGTCTGCACCTTGGCATCGACCTTCACATCAACCACGGTGATTCGCTTCAACTTGATGCCTGCTATCGAATCGGCTATCTCATTGTAGCGTGCCAGATCAGCGTTGGCTTTCTCTTCTTCAGTGTCGAGGGCGATGAGTTTCTTGTTGATGTCCATCATCTCCTCGTAGTAGTATTTGTTGAGCAGTTTGATGTCGTTGAGAGGCGTGACGGCGGTACGGCTTCCGATGTTGCAGTTGGCCTCCACCATCTGTAGTTGCGACTTGAGGACGGTGCGCTGTGCCTGCAGTTCACTCAGGCGACGAGAAGCCACGTCGATGTCGCGGCTGGCAGCCTTCAACCGTTCGCTGAGCATCGTGCTGTCGGGACGGATATAACGTTGGCTCACGCCAAGCACGGTCACACTGCCCTTGGCCTTCACTTGAAGGCTGTTTCGGTCGAGGTAGGGCGAAAGGCCCGTGAACGAGACGGTCTGCTCGCCCGCCTTCAGCGCCACATTCTTTTCGCGTGTCACCTGGGCTCCATTACTGAAGATGGTCACTCCCTTGAGATTGGTTGGGAGACTGGTTTGCGCCAAGGATGTCCAAGCAGCAAACATTAAGAAAAACAGTAGTATTAGATGTCTTTTCATATTTAATTTGCTAATGTGAATAGCCTAAATACGATGCAAAGATAGATAGTTTTGGGAAAAGAACAAAATAAAATACCAAAATTTTCCTTTCGAGTGGCTAAAAAAGTCCAAAATAAACAATATTTAGAAAAAAACATAAAAAAGGTATGAGTTTTTCCATTTTTTTTTGTATCTTTGTCCCGGTCAAAAATAGTTTCACATTACCCCTAATTCACACATTTATTATGGCAACAGTTTATGATTTCAAGGTTTTAGACAAGAAGAAAAACCAAGTGAACCTATCCGATTACAAAGGAAAGGTACTGCTCATCGTCAACACCGCCACTGGTTGCGGTTTCACTCCTCAATATGAAGATCTTGAGGCTATGTATCACCGTCTGAAGGACCAGGGCTTCGAGATTCTCGACTTCCCCTGCAACCAATTCGGACAACAGACCCCTGGCACCGACGAGGAAATCACCGAGTTCTGCACCGTGAAATTCGGCGCCGACTTCCCACAGTTCAAAAAGAGTGAAGTAAATGGCGAAGACGCCCTCCCGCTCTTCAAGTGGCTGAAGGAGCAGAAAGGCTTCGAAGGTTTCGACATGGAAGATCCAATCGCTCCCATTCTCGTCGATATGTTCGACAAGACCGGCACCAACTGGCGCGAGACACCCGACATCAAATGGAACTTCACCAAATTCCTCATCGATCGTGAGGGGAAAGTGGTTGCGCGCTTCGAACCCACTCACAACATGAAGGATGTCGAGGAGCAGGTCAAGAAACTGCTTTAATATCGCATTCCCACTACTGGGAGAAAGACGTATGGCGCATCATTTCCTGCAGCAATGCCCTGTGATGGCCTCGTAGGATTATATGGTGATTGCCAATGGGATGATTGAGAAAATAGTGTGCCTTTGATGGGTCCGACAGACGAATAATCTGCTGCGTACGGCAAAGGTCGGGCTGTGCTTGGTTCCTGACCAGCTCCCCTTCCTCGATAAAGCAACGAGACAAGTCACCCGACACCTTGAAAATTGTCACAGGACCTTCCTTCATGTATCCACGGATACCCACTCCGATGCCAGATTCGAAGTGGGTATCGAGTTCGTAATGCTCCACCATATTGAAGGGGATGGTGCAATGTGCAAAAAGGAGTTCTCCTGTCTCGGGGTTGATGCGTGCGGGGTTAGTCTGGAAACCGCTCATTCCTGTCAGCACTTGGGCAATTATCATTGAAAGCATCGCTGGCACATCACCCTCACATCCAGCCACAATGCCTTCGGAATTAAAGCGAGCCAAAGCCATACATCCCGTGTTGTGAACAGCCGATAGCAAATCGAAGCAACGCAGTGTGAAGCCTTGCAGTTGATAATGATCTACAATGGTCTTCAATGCCAAATAGATCCGATGGGCACCAGGCAACGCCTGGCGAATAGCAAGTTCCTTATTCGCTTGCGTATTGGACGAGGAAATTTGCATAGCGGGAGCTGAAGGAGGGTCGAGCGGAGTATTGGCTATAGCATCAAGCAATTCCTGCATAGGGATGTCTATCAGTTCTATACCCAAACATTCACGAACCTTGTTTTTGTCGGCATGGCTTGCTATCAACCAATCGGAAGGTTCTCCTACGATGCCCAAACGACACGCACGCAGTTTCCGTCGTGCAGACTCTATCTGTGCAAGCATATGGATTCGGCGAGAGATATATCCCGGGTCCCCATGCAGAATCTCGCCCCGCATATCATTCTGCTGCAGGTAGGAAAGGATCTCCATCGAAGCGGCCAGCGAATTGCTCTTGCCCGATGACAAGAGGTAATACTTCTCTCCCTTCTCAAAAGGAAGTGTGGGAAGGAGACGGCGGAAAATGCCCTCGGTGCCACCCGTTCGAACAAAGATGAGACTCAGCGGATAACTACCGAAGTCAGCATAATCACTGCCTCGAAAATCGTATTCAATAGAGAGACTTTCGAGAAACTCACGGGTCACAGCACTCACAGCCTGCTCGTCATGGAGTTCGGACGTGAGGGTATAGATGGCTATACTTTTCATAATCTATTCTTTTTTATCGTTCTTTTGTAGTTGAGCGATTTCGGCCTGCTGTTCTTCGTGCGTCTTGGTGACAACGGGACGCGTGTAGAAGCGCTTGCGTTGGGCGGGTGTGAGTATCCGCTTTCCCGCCTTGCGCTGCTCCAAGGCTTCCTGCTGACGTTCGAGATAGTTATCTGCCATACAATAGGTTAATTATTTTTTACGACGACGTGGATCTTCTTGACCAGACGCAGACGATACTTGGTGGTTCTACCGGTCTTTGTAATGGAACCATTGGTTGTAAAATTAAATGACTTGGTGCCATTCTCGCAGAGGTAACGCGTATTATTACCTGTTCCAGAAGTAGTGATGATATCACCAGATAATTCCTGGATACAATCATTTAATGGAGCCAAATACGTTGTATCACCATATAGTTTCTTTAATGACCGGGCTTGTTCTTCGCTCGGCACAGACCATTTTTTGAATTCATCTTCGGAATAATCGTTAGCAATTGCCGACATATCATTTTCGTGGCCTTCTGCTATCGGTGCAAATATATCTTTAAATTCTTTAATGCCCAACAAAAGCAAATCTGCCTCCGTTTCGGTGGCATTTTCTACCAAAGCAACAATATGTCCTTCCCAAGATTCACTCTGCTCTGGGATGGCTGCGACTTCCACATTTTCAGTAACGCTGCTCGATCCGCCGCTACTACTTCCACTTCCGAACTCAAAGTCGAACGACCGTTCCTCCTGCCATCCTTCGATGGTGATGACACCCGTGATGTAGGGGGCGGTCGATTCGACGTAGGTTCCCTGGATGGTATAGGGCACGGCAGCCTCCAAGGGCTCGCTGAGTTCATAGCTGTAACTGGTCTGCCCCTCGGCATTGGTGAGCGAAAGGGTGAGTGTGGTCGAAGAGCCGGCACCGGGAAGGAGATAGACCTGCTCGGAAGTCCAGACGTCACCCGTCTTGGCACACTTCACGTTGGCAGTGCTCGATCCGCTGAATGTACCCGACATGTCGATGGCCTTATATTGCTGGGAGACACCTACGCTGACGGCCGTTACATCCTCGGGCACAGATTCCAGGCTAAGCGAGAGACTTGCTACGCGATAGGTCATGACAACGTTGACCTTGGCCGAAGCACTGGTCAGCATCACATCAGCGCCACCCATCATCAGAGGTGACGGGGCATAGCCTGCCGCAGGAATGTTAATGAGCGCCGACTGCTGGTTGTAACTCGACGGCTCGGTGTAGTTGCCTTGTCCGGCGAGCGCAGTGATATGGTAGGCACCTTCGCCGAGTTTGAGGCTGATCTCCTCGCTTTCGGAATTGATAGTCTGCTCACCCTTGAGTGCACCCGACTCGTCGTAGGCCATCACAAGAATAGGATAAGTGACTTCACCCGAAGCGGCACGCGTAGTGACCTTCAGTCGAGTGGTAGCCGCAGAGTCGTCGATAACATCGGCATTATCTTCGGCGGGAGAGAAACAACTGGTCAGCGCAAGGGCCGACAACATGGGAAGAATGACTCGTAATAGCTGAATTGATTTCATAGGCTAACTTGTGTATAGTTTTTCAGTTCGATATCAGATTAAATATTTTTATTGCGCAAATATATGCAGAAAAGGAATAGGTTGTGCAAAAAATCTAAAAAAAATGAAGGAAAACCCGAAAATAGTCTTCCTTCATTCAAATTATGACGCCAATAAAAGCGTTTTTCGAAAAGAATTATCGGTTGAAGAATCCGTTTGAGCCCTGCTCCTTGAAGAGTCGTGGCGTAGCCGATGCAGCGCCCACCGTGACGGGGAGCCAAACTTCCATGCCGCCCTTCTGTCCGCGGTGATCCCAGGCATAATAAGGTATCAAAGTGAGCTTGCCGTCGCGAACCATGAGGCGGCCTGCGCTGTCGTAACTCAACGTCTGGACATCGCTGGTCGAAAGTGTACAGATGGGATAGGTGTTGCCCTGATCGGTCTTCAATTCGGCATTATTGACATTGAACGTAGCCCGAGGATTGAGCAGATAGGTGCGAACGTCAGCAGCATTGTCGGGCCACTCGGCGCAATAGACCAGCGGCCCGCGCTCTACGGCCACCATACCACGGTCGGCCCAGACGTTGTCATTAGCTGCCACGAGGCGAGGCTCCATATCGAGATGAAGCGTCACCACATCGCCCTTCTTCCAAGGACGGGCAATGGTATAGTAGCCATCGGCGGTAATGCGGCCATCGGGATAGAGAGAACGGCCCTTGGCATCGGTGACTGTCACATTGTACTTGGTCTCCTTCCCATCGACGAAACGATAAAGGTCGCTGGGCACCACATCGCCCTTCACCCACCCGGGTACGCGAATCTTGAGTGTAAACAGTCCTGCCGTATTCTTGTTAATGCGGACATTGATCTCGTCGCCGTAGGGATAGGCGGTCTGCTGCTCGAGTTCCACCTTCTTGCCGCCCACCGCGAGCGAAGCGGCATTGTTCATGAAGAGGTTCACATAGACATCACGATCACGCACGGCATAGACATAGCCGGGCAGCGAAGGAATGAAGCGCGAGATGTTGGAAGGACAGCAGGCGCAACCGAACCACGCCTTGCGTGCATAGTTCATATCGGAAGCCACCGCCAACGGGTTAGGATAGAAGAAGCTGTTGCCTTCGAGCGAAACGCCCGAGATGAGTGCATTGTAAAGTGTGCGCTCCACCACGTCGTAATACTTCGACTCTCCATGCAACAGGAAGAGACGATGGTTGACATAGACGTTGCCGATGGCGGCACAGGTTTCGCAATAAGCCTCGGCATTAGGCAGTTCGTAGTTGTCGCCGAACGCCTCGCCGTTGTGACGTGCGCCGATGCCACCGGTGATATAGTACTTTTTTCCGACGATGTTGTCCCAGATCTTGTCGATGGCCTTCAAGTAGGCACTGTCGCCCGTGATGGCTGCCACGTCGGCCATGCCGGCATACATGTAGGTAGCACGCACGGCGTGACCCACTGCCTCGTCCTGTTCGACCACGGGCTTGTGGGCCTGGCTGTAGGCATCCTTGCGCGTAGTCAGGCCACGACGGTCGAGGAAGTACTTGGCCTGGTCGAGATATTTACGGTCACCCGTCACGAGGTAGAGTTTCACGAGTCCCATCTCGGCAATCTGATGTCCGGGTACACGATCTACCTGCCCCTCCCCCAGTCCGATCTCGCGGCAGACACAGTCGGCATAGCGGATGGCGATGTCGAGGAAGTTGCGCTTGCCCGTGGCCTGATAGTGGGCAACAGCACCTTCGAGCATATGGCCAAGGTTGTAGAACTCATGGCTCAGCACCTCGACCTTCTCCCAGCGCTTGGTGCCATGCCACTGGTGTGGATGCTTGGGGTTCATGGTCCAGGCGGTGTTAAGGTAACCGTCGGGCTCCTGTCCGCCTTTCACGATCTCGAGCACCGAATCGATATAGGCCACAAGACGCTTGTCTGGATAGGTCTGCAGCGAATAACTGGCACCTTCGATGGTCTTATAGACATCGGTGTCGTCGAACGAGAAACCTTCCACCTTGACGTCTTCGGTGTTCTCGCCTGCCAACTGACGTGCTGCGATCTCGAAATTGCGGTAACGGCCCGACTCCTCACACTTCGAGAAAGCCAAGGGGATGGTCACCTCGCGGCTGGCCTTGAGGCGTTGTCCCCAGAAGCCGTCGCCCACCTTGACCTGGGTAAATGGCACGGGAGAGATAGGGTAACCCGGCACCTGCACGGGTGCCGTCTTCTGAGCCTGCACTGCCGTGGCGGCCAGCAGGGAAACTGCTATCAAAAAGGATTTCATAGATATTTTGTTTTTAGACTATAGTGGTTATATTAACTATAGTGACTATATTAAATATACTAACTATAGTACTATAGTGACTATAAAGTGATAGACATTGCCTTGCCGTCGTAGTTTACCGTCTTCTGGAACGCAGAAGCCTCCGTGTCGCCGGCTTCCGAGGCAGCGCTCACCACATGGATGCGGAACTGTCGGCTCTGTAGCATGCCGGGATAATTGCCTTCGCGTGCGTCGATGGTCAAGGTGCGTGTCCCGTCGTTCCAGTGGAAACGGATCTGCGCAAACTCGCCCTGCTCGTAGCCGTAGCCGTCGCCGGCATCTTCGTAGAGCACAAAGTCGCCATCGGCACCCGGGTAGATGCGTACCTCCAGATTGTCCCAGGCCTTCTCGCCCGTGTACTGCACCTTGGGACCGAAGGGGATGATGCTACCGGCCTTGACGAAGACGGGCATGATGTCCATAGGTGCAAGGCGCTTGATGGCCTTGCCGCCTTCATACTGCTGGTTGTTCCAGAAGTCCCACCACTGCGTGCCTGCCGGCAGATAGACCTCGACGGGAGCCGCCGCCTTCTGCGGTTCGGGATAGATCCAGTGGCTGGTGCGACGTTCGAACCACGAATAGAGGGGCTGCGTGATGGGCTTGACGAGCAAAGAGCGGCCGAACATATATTCGTCGTCGCGGTTGATGGCCACCTTGTCGTCGGCGAAGTCCATCACGAGCGGACGCATCATCAGGTCGCTGCGCTGCACGGTGGCACCCGCCTGGCTGTAGATGTAGGGCAACAGGCGGTAACGCAGTTCGATGAAGTGCTTCTGCACGTCATATGCCCAGTCGCCGGGCTCGCCATAATGCCAGATCTCGCTCACCATAGGCGAAGAGCAGTGGTTGCGCATCAGGGGCATAAAGGTACCCCACTGCATCCAGCGCACCATGAGTTCCTGGGCGTAGGGGCTCTTGGGGTCGTTGCCGAAGTCCCAGCCGAAGAAGCCGCCGAGGTCGGTGTTCCACATCGGGATGCCGCAGATCACGTAGTTAAGGCCCGAAGGCACCTGATTCTGCATGTCGCTCCAGTTGCTTACGATGTCGCCGCTCCACGAGAATGTGCCGTAGTGCTGGATGCCGAACGAAGCCGAACGCGTCATCTGCAGCTGTCGCTTGTTGTTGCCCTTCGTGGCACGCTGGTGGTCGTAGATGCCGCGGTTGTGCACCAGCGGGAAGGCATTCTTCACGCTGCGCCACGAGCCGTCGTAGGTCATGTAGTCCAAGTCACCCTCCCGCTCGAAGTGGTCGGGTTCGGTCGAATCGGTCCACCAGGCATCGAAGCCCATGCGGTAGAGGTTGGTGAGATATTTCCAGTAGATGTCGCGCGCCTTGGGGTTGAACACGTCATAGACGAGCACGCCACGGTTGCGGGGCCAGGTGTCGAACGGAAGGAGGGCACCCAGCTTGTCGAGTTCCTTGTACTGCCTGGTCCAAGGTCCGAAGTCGGGCCAAAGGGTGATCATCAGGTGGGCATTCTGTCCGTGCACGTAGTCGACCATCTGCTGCGGCGTGGTCAGGCGCGGGGCGCCCTGTGCCTTCGCCTTGGCAATCTCGGCATCGGGATCCTCGTCATTGGGAAGGTAACGCATCTGCTTGGGGTCGCCTATCTTGTTGAGGTAATGGGGGTTCTCGAACTTCATGGCGTTCCAGTTCGAGTCGCAGCCCCAGTACTGCCAGTCCTGCACGATGGCATCGATAGGGATATCGCGCTTGCGGTATTCATCGAGCACGCCCGACAGTTCGTCGGGGGTCTTGTAGCGTTCGCGGCATTGCCAATAGCCATAGGCCCACAACGGGAACATCGTGGCCTGTCCGCTCAGCAGTCGAATCTGCTCCACCACGCCATCCTGCGTGCCGTCCTTGTAGAGGAAGTAGTAGTCGATGCCTTCGCCTACGCTGCTGCGCAGGGTGGTGCCGCTGGCATCGTCGCTCCAGAACGTCTCTCCTGCATTGTCCCAATAGATGCCGTAGCCCTTCTGGCTGGTGAAGTATGGGATGTAGATGTGCGTATTGGTGTTCCAAAGGCGGAACGACGTGCCGCGCTGGTTCATGGTCTGTCCCTCGCGGCGCTGTCCGAGGCCGAAGATGGCTTCGTCAGGGTCAAGCTGCCAGCGTTGGCTCACTTCGTACTTGCCCCGATCGACGCCCTCGGCGATGGGGGTGACCGTGCCCTGCCCCAGTTCAGTGAGGAGCTGTTTACCGGAAGGGTCAAAGAAGCTTACCACGCCCTGGGCATCGACCTTCACCGTGAGGCATTCGGTGGTGAGGGTGCCCTCGCCGGTGATGACCGACGTCGGACTGGCTGGGGTCAATACCACCGAATAGCTCCGTTTCTGTGACATCGGGTCGGAAGTGGCTGAGGCGTCGGTTTTCGTGACGCGCACGATGCCGGGGGCATACAGTTCGACGCGTGTGGTCTGTGCCAAAAGCACGTGGCAGGCACAAGCCAAAAGTACACCAGCCGAAAAGATTCTAAGGGAATGTGTCATATTCATAAATAATTAATAAATCTTGCAAGGAATTAGGGTGAAGGTGAAGCGGCGATCGGCATACTTGACAAAATACTCTTCGCGCGGGAGGGCACCCCAACTGTTGACACAACCCAGACCCATCTGCTTCTGGTCGATGCAGAGGTTGGTGATGGGACTCGGATCGATGTCGGGCGAATGGAGGTTGCGCTTCTCGAAGCCCTCGTCGAGGCTCTCGATGGTGTAGTGGAGCGCCGAAGCCGAGAAAGGCTCGTCGGCTACCACCATCACGCCGCGACCCGCAGCATCGGTGACGCGCCACCAGCGCAGATCGACGTGATTGCCATTCTCCTGCGGACGGATGTAGGGATAGAACTCCTGGGTGACTGTGCTCTCGTAGATGCCCAGGCCTTCGGAGTCCTTGCGATCGCAATAGGTCTCGACGGGACCACGGCCATAGTATTTGATCAACTCCATACTCTCAGGCATCGGCAACTGCATACCGAAACGGAAGAGGTCGCTCGCCTCAGTACTGCGTTCACCCTCAGCAATAGGAGCATCGCGCGGCGAGATGCGCTGGAAACGTACACGATCGACACGCCGCTGCTGGGCAGGATCGACAGTCATCTTCTCGTCGACACGCACAGCGCCTTCTCCATCGATGGTATAGGTGAGCGCAAGACGGACGGCTACCGACTCAATCTCAAGCACGGTGCGCACCTCATAACCTTCCTCCACTTCGCCGAACTCGAACGACGTCAGTTTGAGCTCGGGGTTGTTCCAAGCAGCATACTTGCGCTGCAAGTTGGCTCCGAAGTCATTGTCGGTCGGGGCACGCCAGAAGTTGGGCTTGAGCTGTGCACCTTCGGCGAGCAGTTTCACACCATTTGCCTCATAGCAGTCGATGAGTCCCGTCTGCTTGTCGAAGCCTACCACGAAATGCTGACCGGAGATGGTGAGCCGGTCGGCGGTCTCGTTGTGGGTCAGAGTTATCGGAGTATTCAGAGTATTCGGATTATTCCGATAACTACACTCGACCGGTCCGGTGAGCGCGAGCTGCTGATGTGCCATCACGCTGCCAGCCTTGAGCAGGGGTTCGCTTCGCTTGAGCACATACTTCACGTTGAGGAGCCACTCGGCACGGTCATCTACCTCGTCGAGCGGGATTGTCACAAGGGCTTTCTGCTGCGGAGCTGCCTTGATCTGATTCACCGTACCCGTTCTGACAGCCTCACCGTTGCGGAGCAGTTCCCACTCCATGCGGTAGTTCGAAAGGTCGCGGAAACGATATTCATTGTAGATCTCGAGCGTAACAGAACCTTTTGAACCCTTCGAACCATTCAAACCTTTCGAACCCTTCAAACTTTCCTCTCCCGCCAGGGAGGTCCATATGTTCTGATAGTAGTAGCCCACCTCATACATGTGGGGATTGGGCTTGCGGTCGGGTGAGATGAGACCATTGTCGCAGAAGTTGCCATCGTGCTGGTCGGTGGCATTGAAGTCGCCGCCATACGCCCAGATCTGACGACCCTTGATGTTGGTCCAGCGCAGGCTCTGGTCGACAAAGTCCCAGATGAAGCCGCCTTGCAGCTTGGGGTACTTGCGGTAGAGGTCCCAATACTCCTTGAATCCACCTTCGGAGTTACCCATGGCATGGGCATATTCGCACTGGATGAAAGGCTTGATGTTGGCTTCGTTACAGCCATAGGCTTCGGTGGCGGCGTAGTCGTCGTACATGGGGCAGAAGATGTCGGTCTTAGCATCCTGCTGGGGCACTACCCCATCGCGGATGCCGCGCACGGCACCTTCGTACTGCACGAGGCGCGAGGGGTCGTCGGCCTTGATCCAGTCGTAGGCATCGGCAAAGTTGGGTCCATAACCTGCCTCGTTGCCAAGGCTCCAGAAGATGATGGACGGGTGGTTGAACTGTGCCTGCACATTGCGCTGGTTGCGTTCGAGGTGTGCCAGGTGATAGCCGGGATGCTTGGCGAGGGTCTTTTCGCCATAGCCCATGCCGTGGCTCTCGATGTTGGCTTCGGCCACCACATAGAGGCCATACTCGTCGCAGAGGTCGTACCAATAGGGATCGTCGGGATAATGGCAGGTGCGCACGGCGTTGAGGTTGAACTGCTTCATGATCTGCACATCCTGCAGCATGCGGTCGCGGCTGACCACGTAGCCTCCGTCGGGGTCGAGCTCGTGGCGGTCGGCACCCTTGATGAGGATGGATTGGCCGTTGATGTGCACCTGTGCGTCCTTGACTTCAATCTTGCGGAAGCCCACGCGGACAGGCACCACCTGAAGCACCTTGCCGGCAGCATCGGTGAGGGTGGCACGCAGGGTATAGAGGTTGGGGGTCTCGGCGGTCCACTTGAGCGGATTCTCTACAAGGAACGTCACAGGCTTGCCCGTAGCGATGCCATCAACCACGACCTTGCCTCGGCGATCGAGGAGTTCGAGCTTCACCTTGCCGCCTGTGGTCTTGACATCGACGTTGAGGATGCCGTTGGTGTAGGTGGCATCGAGGTCGGGCGTGACGCGGATGTCGCTGATGTGCTGACGTGGCTGGGCGAAGAGCCAGCTGTCGCGGCAGATGCCTGCATAGCGGAAGAAGTCCTGGTCCTCGAGGTAGGTGCCGTCGCACCAACGGAACATCTGGATGGCGATGAGGGCCTTCTTGCCGGGAACGACATAGCGGGTGAGGTCGAACTCGGCAGAGAGTTTCGAATCCTCGCTATATCCCACAAAGCGGCCGTTGACCCACAGGTACATGCAGCTCGAAGCCGAACCGATGTGCAGAATGACCTGCTGACCTTTCCAGTCGGCAGGAATCATGACCTCATGACGATAGTAGCCCACGTGGTTGTTGTCGATGGGCACAAGCGGTGGGGTATTCTCATGCTGGCGAGCCCAGGCATAGGCAATGTTGGTGTACTGCGGGTCACCGTAGCCATAGAGTTCCCAGCAGCCGGGCACGGGGATGGTCTTCCAGTCGGCGTCGTCGAATGCAGGCTTGAAGAAGTCGCTCCGGTAGTCGACAGCATCGCGTTGCCAGCGGAACTTCCAGTCGCCATTGATGCTCAGGTAACGGGTCGATGCCTCGGGCGCAAGCATCGATGCTTCGACCGACTCGTAGCCGAAGAAAGTGGTGTGCATGGGCAGACGATTGACGGCATTGACCTCGGGGTCCTGCCATTCCTTGAAGGTCTGGGCACTGGCTGCGGTGGCCAAAATACCCAAAGCAAATAGCAATAATTGATGTTTCATGATTTATGATTTTTTATTAAAAATGTCTTTCAATCGCTGCAAATATAATCATTTTTATTCAAACTTTGCATGATGACGAAAAAAAATAACGATTTTTTGCTTCGTTTTTTGCATTTTTCAACCAAATAGGTTATCTTTGCATCGTTAAACGCATACACATATACGACCTTGGCGATGAAAAAACATACCCTACATCTTATACTTTTGGCCCTGATCGGGCTTATGATGTCGCTCAGCAGTTGCAGAGGTCCCGTTTCGGAAGAGACGGCCTACGTTTTCACCTCGTTCCGCGAACCCTCCACACGGGGTCTGCAGTACCTTTATAGCCTCGACGGGCTGCATTGGGACACGCTGCCGGGCATCTGGCTTCGGCCGATGGTGGGCAACGACACCACCTACGTCGATGCTTGGACGGGGCAGGTGCAGGCACCGAAATACTATCCCGACGAGCGTGTGATGCGCGACCCCAGCATCGTCCGTGGGCCTGATGGTACGTTCCACCTCGTCTGGACCACCCAATGGATGGGCAGCCGCGGTTTCGGCTATGCCTCGTCGCCCGACCTGATCCATTGGTCGGAGCAGCGCGTCATCGACGTGATGGGCGACATCCCGACCAACAACGTCTGGGCTCCCGAACTTTTCTACGACGAGGAGCAGCGGCAATTCCTAATCGTCTGGTCGTCGCAAATCGACCCGCGCACCTACACCGCCGCCGACACGCTGGGCACCAACAGCTGCCACCGCATGTGGTACACCACAACGCGCGACTTCCAGTCCTTTGCACCCGCCCAGCGCTATTATGACCCCGGCTTCAACAGCATCGACGGCTATCTGCTGCGGCGCGGACCGAAGGATTACGTCCTCGTCGTCAAGGACAACCGCAAGCCGGGATTCAGCAACCTCTTCTGCGTCTTCAGCGACTCGCCCTACGGCCCATTCCACCCTTCAAACCCCTCAAACCTTTCGCTTCGTTCGGACGCGACCAAAGGGAGCAACCCTTCGAACCTCCCTCCCTCTCCCACCTTCGGCCGCACCTATTCCGAAGGGCCCTGCGCCATCCAGTTGGGCGACGAGTGGATCATCTACTTCGACCAATACCATCCGCAGGAATATGGTGCCGTAGCGACCCGCGACTTCCTGACCTTCACCCCCATCCCCGAACGCATCAGCGTGCCCGCCAACCACAAGCATGGCACCATCGTCAAAGTGAGCCGCAAGCAGCTCGATGCGTTGCTGGAGTATGCAAAAACCCGCTGAAAAAAAACACCGACCATTTATTTCTTAACAATGCTTGCCTCTAATACTTCGACATTACGCAAATCCTTTATCGTCACTATTGGATTCATTGCCTTTCTTCTCAGTTCCTGCACATCGGCGCGGGAGCCACGATTGCGCATCGGCGTGTCGCAATGCTCCGAGGGCCCCTGGCGCTCGAAACAGAACGCCGAGATGGAACGCGAACTGCTCCTGCACGATGGTATTTCGATGGAACTGATCTGTTGCCACGACAATAGCCAGCAGCAGATCAAGGATATCCGTTACTTCATCGACCAGAAGGTCGATCTGATTGCCGTCTCTCCCAACGAACCCGAAGACGTCAGCCCAGCCGTGGCCGAAGCCTTCGACGCCGGCATTCCCGTCGTGGTCTTCGACCGGCAGGTCATCGGCGACAAATACACCGCCTTTGTGAGTGGCGATAACGAGGGCGCAGGATGCCTTTTGGCCCGTTATGCACTGAGCCTTTCAAACCCTTCAAACTCCTCAAACCCCATCCGGAGTCGCAATATCCTTGAACTCACGGGTGTCATGACTACCACGCCTGCCCAAATGCGCCATCGAGGCATCATCAAGGAACTCGAGGGACATCCCCAGGCGAAACTGCTGGCCTCGGTCGATGCACATTGGTCGGGCGACGACGCAGCCGCCATGATGGATTCCCTGCTCACATGCTATCCTGATGTCGATGTTGTCGTAGCCCATAGCGACTGGATTGCTACAGCAGCCAAAGCCAAGGCCAACGAACTGAAACCTGGCAACCACATCCGTTTTGCGGGTATCGATGGCATCGTGGGGCCGGGCGAAGGCATCGAAAGTGTCGAACTGGGCCGCCTCGATGCCACGGCCACCTACCCGACGGGTGGCGACATCATTATGCAGACGGCCATCCGCATCCTCGAAGGCGAGCCCTATGAAAAGGAGACGCTGCTCGAAAGCCACCTCGTCTCGTCGGCACAGGAGGCGATGCTCACCAACAGCATGCAACGCGCCATCGACAAGGAAGCAGACGACATTCGCGCGTTGAAAAGCCGTATGGATTACTATTGGCAGCTCCACAGCCTCGAAAAGGCCTTGAGCCGCGCGCTAGGAGCCCTCCTGGTGCTCGCCCTTGGCCTCATTCTGACGCTCTACCTCTTCTACCGCGTCAGTCGCCGCACCGGACAGAGCCTCACCCGTCAGCGTGCCACCCTCAAGGAACAACGCGACCAACTGCTTGCCCTGACCCGCGAACTCGAGGAGGCCAACAATGCCAAGATGAACTTCTTCACCAACGTCAGCCATGACTTCCGCACACCGCTGACGCTCATCGCCGCACCCATCGAGCAACTCAGCCAAGACGAGCGCCTGCAGGATCCCAAGCAAAGGCAACTCCTGCAGCTGGCACAAAGGAACATCGGCTTGCTGCGCCGTCTGGTGAACCAGATTCTCGATTTCCGCAAGGCGGAAAGCGGCAAAACTTCGCTCGACCTGCAACCCATCGACCTGAATTCGCTTCTCTCGGCATGGACCGACTCGTTCCAGGGACTGGCTGCAAAGAAGCAGATACAGCTCACCTACGAAACGCGGGGCAAGGACTTCCAGACCATGGCCGACGAGGCCAAGATGGAACGCATCTTCTACAACATCATGGGCAATGCCTTCAAGTTCACTCCCGATGGTGGCAGCATCAGCGTCTCCCTCGCGCATGTGGGCGATAAATATATAATGTGTATCGGCGACACCGGCCCGGGCATTCCCACAAGCGATATCCAGAAGATTTTCGACAGCTATTACCAGGTGGGCTCCCGTCGTTTCGAGGGAACAGGCCTCGGCCTGGCGCTCGCCAAGAATTTCGTGGAACTGCACGGCGGCTCCATTCGCGCCGAGAATCAGCCGACAGGGACAGGCTCCGTCTTCACCATCACCCTTCCCGCAAAACCTATTGCCGAAGGTCAGCAGACCATTCCCTTCATCCCAAGCGACCAGCCCCTCCCATCAGCCCTCGACCTCGACATGCTCGAAGCACAGGAGGACCTCACCACCAGCGACGACGAGCCCAAGCCCATCGCGCTCATCATCGACGACAATTCCGACATCCGTCTCTTCCTGCGCACATTATTGTCCGACAAGTATCGTGTCCTCAGTGCCGCCAATGGAGAAGAAGGCCTGCGCAAGGCACAAGAGACGGTGCCCGACATCATCATCTGCGACGTAATGATGCCCGTGATGGACGGTCTGGAATGCTGCCGCAGGCTCAAGACCACGCCTGCCACAAGCCACATCCCCGTGCTGATGCTCACGGCCTGCTCGATGGACGAACAGCGCGTGCGCGGCCTTGAGGAAGGGGCCGATGCCTACATTGCCAAGCCGTTCAGCTCGGCAGTACTCCTTGCTCAGATGGATTCGCTCATCAGCAATCGTGCCAGGGTTAGGGAGTCGGTTGCCCCGATTGCAGGCAGCATATCCACAAAGCCCGATGCGCCTATCGCTGCCGACAAGCCATCACCAAAGGGCCCCAACACTTCCGCACCTTCCCTCGGACGCGACCAAGGAGAGCCTTCTCCCAGACGCGACCAGAAGGAGCCTGCCGCAGCCCCTGCACCCCCACGCATATCGAAATACGACGAGGAGTTCCTCGAAAAACTGCACCAGCTCATCGAGCGGAACCTCAGCAACGAGAACTACTCCATCGAGCTTCTTGCTTCCGACATCTGCCTGAGCCGTACCCAGCTGTTCCGCAAGTGCAAGGCGCTCACAGGAGCGAGTCCCGTCGAACTGCTGCGCAACACACGCCTTGACATTGCTCGCCAACTGCTGGCCGAAGGCAAGGGCAGTGTGGCTGAGGTTGCATCCCTGGTGGGTTTCGCCGATGCTTCATATTTCACCCGTTGCTACAAGGCATATTTCGGCACCACACCACACGAAATGAACAGACAAAAGTACTGAAAAGAGACGAATATTACACCCATAGCAGGACACATGTTGCATCCGCAAGCGGACACATGTTGCAAAATCAGAGGTTGAGACATATTTTTTATATGTTGCAACCTCTTTTCTATTTTTTATAAAAATATAAGCCTATCTTTGCCGCACGAAAACACCACAAATTTGAAAAACTTCATTCCAAATACACTTTTCATACATCTTTAATATTTAATCACAATGAAGAAATTCAAAGTTCTGATTTCAGGTTTAGTCCTGGCTCTCCTTTGTACCATGAGCACATTGGCACAGGTGCAGGTGAGCGGCACAGTGACAGACAATGTACTGGGCGAACCGATCATCGGTGCCTCAGTAGTTGAAGTAGGTACCACGAATGGTACGATCACCGACCTCGACGGCAACTTTTCGCTGCAAGTCAAGTCGGGCGCACAGCTCCAGTTCAGCTTCGTGGGTTATGTGACACAAGTCCTCGCAGCTGCTCCCAACATGAACGTGGTCCTCGCCGAGGATAACGAGCTGCTCGAAGAGGTTGTGGTCACCGGTTATACCACTCAGCGTAAGGCTGACCTCACCGGTTCGGTTGCTGTAGTGCAGACCAAGGGCCTCAAGACCTCGAGCGACACCGACCCGATGCGCGCCCTCCAAGGTAAGGTTGCCGGTATGACCATCACTTCCAATGGTTCGCCTGCTGCCACCGCTACCGTCCGCATCCGTGGTATTGGTTCGTTCAACTCCAACCAGGATCCTCTCTACGTCATCGATGGTGTGCCCACCACTTCGGCCCTCAACACCCTCAACATGAACGACATCGAGTCGATGCAGGTTTTGAAGGACGCCGCTTCGGCCTCTATCTACGGTAGCCGCGCTGCCAACGGTGTCATCATCATCACCACCAAGAGCGGCAAGAAGGACCAGAAGGTAAAGGTTGACTTCACCGCTTCTGCTCAGGCTTCGTTCTACAACAGCCAGTCGAAGATGAAGCTCAGCAACACCTATCAGTATGCTACCACCATGGCTCAGGCCGCCCTCAACGATGGCCTCGATCCTGTCATCTACGCTCAGAACTACGGTCTGAACCTCAATGCCGCCAATGGCGTGCCCATCACCGCTTATGATCCTGCTACAGGTCAGAATGTGAATTTCACCGTTGGTGGTCTCTACAATGGTTACATCAACGCCAATCAGACCATGATCTTCAGTGACACCGACTGGCTCGACGCTATCAGCCGCACCGGCTTCACCCAGAGCTACGACATCTCCATCAGCCACGGCACCGACAAGAGCACCCAGATGTTCAGCGTAGGTTACAAGAAGGCCAACGGTATCTTGAAGTACACCGACTTCGAAAACATCGCGGTCCGCATGAACAGCACCTACAACATCAATAAGGTTGTCAGCGTAGGCGAGAACTTCACCCTTACCTACAGCGACCAGGTGGATTGCCAGCCTCTTGAGAACGCGCTCAAGATGTCTCCAACCGTTCCAGTTTATGAGAAGGACGGCGTGACCTTCGGTGGCCCTGTCGGTGGTATGTCCGACCGTCAGAACCCACTCCGCGAGCTTTACCAGAACCGTGACAACCGCCTCACCATGTGGCGTCTCTTCGGCAATGGCTACATCAACCTCAAGCCCATCAAGGGTCTCGACATCCGCTCGAACTTCGGTCTTGACTACAATGCTTCGTTCATCCACTCGATGACCTACACCTTCGTCAGCGATATCGTACGCGAAGATACTCCAAAGACTGGCGTCGGCCAGACCAACGACCTGAAGTGGAACTGGTCAACCACCGCCAACTATCTCGTACCGCTCCCCGAGGATCATACCCTCACTGTACTCGGTGGTGTGGAACTCTACAAGCAGCAGGTTATCGACATCAGCGGTAACGCTGAGGAGTTCGCCGTTGAAAACGCCCTCTACATGTGGCCTTCCGCTGCAACAGGCACTCAGAAACTCTACGGTGGCCAGGCCGGCTACACCCTTGTTTCCCTCTTCGGCAAACTTGACTACAACTGGCACGACCTCTTGCTCGCAAGCTTCACCATCCGTCGCGACGGTTCCAGCCGTTTCGGTAAGAACAACCGCTACGGTACCTTCCCCGCCGCTTCTCTCGGTTATCGTCTCTCGAAGCACCTCCATCAGGATTGGCTCGACGACCTCAAGCTCCGTGCTTCATGGGGTCAGACCGGTAACCAGGCCATCGCCAACTCGGCACGCTACACCATCCTCACCGCCGACTACGGCTCGGGCCGCGATGCTTCGACCGCATACGACCTCAAGGCTGAAGGCTCAGGCACCTATCCCAGCGGCTACCGTGTAACCCAGACCGGTAACGACAACATCAAATGGGAGACTGCCACTCAGTACAACGTCGGTCTCGACTATGCATTCTTCAGCAACAGCCTCTACGGCACTGTTGATGCCTACGTCAAGAAGGTGAAGGACATGCTTATCAATCCTGCTTACCTCGGATCGGTAGGTGAAGGTGGCGCCAGCTGGCAGAATGGTCCTTCTCTTGAGAACAAGGGTATGGAGTTCACCGTTGGCTATCGCAACAAGACTCCATTCGGCATGACCTACAACATCAATGCCAACCTCGACTTCTTCCGCAACAAGGTTACCTATCTCCCCGAAACCACTACCGGTTCTTACGCACACACCGCTTACGAGAACCTCGTAGAAGCCAAGGTTCCTTACGGTTCAATCGTAGGTTATGTAGTTGATGGCCTGTTCCAGTCGCGCGACGAAGTGCTCGCCAGCGGTCAGGAGAATGCCCGCCTTGGTGGTCTCAAGTATGCCGACCTCGATGGCAACGGCATCATCAACAGCAACGACCAGACTTGGATCTTCAACCCAGTGCCCGACTTCAGCTACGGTCTCAACATCGAGCTTGGCTACAAGAGCTTCGACTTCGCCATGTTCTGGCAGGGTGTTCACGGACAGGACGTTTACAACGGACAGAAATTCCAGACCGACTTCTTCAGCCTCACCGACCCAGGTTCGAACAAGGGTTCGCGTATGATGGATGCCTGGACACTCGGCAACACCAGCAGCTCTATCCCCGCCCTCACCACTTCGAACGTAGGTGACGAAGGCCGCACCTCCAGCTACTTCGTTGAGAATGGTGGTTACCTCAAGCTCCGCAGCCTCCAGTTCGGCTACAGCCTTTCGGAGAAACTCCTCAAGAAGGCACATATGAGCAACGCCCGCGTATATGTAAGCGGCAACAACCTCCTGACCATCAAGTCAAGCAGCCTCACCTGCTCTGATCCTGAGAACCCAGGTTGGGCTTACCCAATCGCTACCTCTGTCAGCCTCGGCATCCAGCTCGGCTTCTGATATGACTAACATTCAGTTTTCAAAACCTCACTAAAAAAAGATAGTCAAATGAAAAAGATATATATGATTCTTATGGTGGCTGCCAGCCTGCTCACTGCCACCTCATGCGATGATTTCCTCGAGGTGAAGCCGTCGGGTACCGTTGACGAGGAACTTGCATTCTCCGATCCCGAAGGCATGCTCACCGCAGCTTACGCCTCGCTCGGTGCCGACTGGTACAACTACCCCTTCAACCTCTGGCCTTATGGTTCGCTCTCAAGTGACGATGCCATGAAGGGCGGTTCGGGTACTACCGACACCAACTACCACCCCGTCGAGGTTTGGTCCAACCTGACCGCTTCGCAGCCCGACCACATGGACGAACTCTGGTATCGTCTCTATGTATCCGTTTCGCGTGCCAACCGTGCCATCCTCGCTATCCAGGAGTACGGCGAAGAGAAACTCGGCGCCGAAACTGCCAAGGTGCGCATGGGTGAGGCCCGTTTCCTCCGCGCTCACTTCTACTTCAAGCTGATCCAGCTTTGGTATCAAGTGCCCTGGATTGACGAAGTCGTCCTCAAGGAAGCTGCTCAGGAGCAGACCAGAAATGACGAGTTCACCCACGAGCAGCTGATGCAGAAGGTCATCGAGGACTTCGAGGCTGCCTACAACAGCGTACCCGAAAGTCCATCCGATAGGGCTCGCGTCAACAAGTATGCAGCTGCTGCCATGCTCGCCAAGTGCTACCTCACCCTCGCTTATGGCGACGGCTACGAGGCCAGCAACGGCTACAGCCACATCAACCAGCAGTATATGCAGAAGGTTGTTGAACTGACCGGCTACATCGCCAACAGCGGCAAGTTCGGCTACGAGGCCGACTTCGGCGACCTCTTCATGGAGAACAACGAGGGCAACATCGAAACCATTTTCGCTGTGCAGCACTCCGACTATATCGATGACAACACCAAGTTCGGCCGCAACAACTGGAGCAACATGCTCAACGGCTGCTGGGGTATCTGGTCGAAGGGCTGGGACTTCCACAAGCCCACTCAGAACCTCGTCAATGCCTTCAAGGTTGATGCCAATGGCTTCCCGATGTTCGATACCTACGACAACGAGCACAACATCCACCCAGTCAATGGTATTCCTGTTGACCAGAAGTGGGATCCACGTCTCTTCCACACTGTAGGTATGCCAACCTTCCCCTACAAGTACGAGGCCCAGTATACCCTCACCACCGACAACAGCCGTAACCCCGCCAACTATGGCTTCTACACTTCCCTCAAGGAGGTGCCACAGCGCAGCCTCGGCGAGAGCTACACCGAATCGACCTGGCAGGGCTTCGCAATGGACGACTACGTAGTGCGCTACACCGAAGTAATGCTCTGGCGTGCCGAGGCTCTCATCGAGACCGGCAACATCGATGGTGCCATCACCATCATCAACCAGATCCGCGCCCGTGCCAACAACTCCGTGGGCAAGTACATCCAGTATGCAGCCAACCAGATCCGCACCCTTGGCTACTATCAGACGGGTGTCAGCAAGGACGAGGCTCGCAAGTACCTGCGCTGGGAGAAGCGTCTCGAGATGGCTATGGAGCCCGAACGCTACTTCGACCTCCGTCGTTGGGGCCTGGCTTCCTCTACGCTCAACGCATTCTTCGCTTCCGAGAAGGAGGGCAACTACGACGGCACTGCTTTCGCCGGTTACTATGGTGATGCCTTCTACACCGCTGGCAAGAACGAGTACTGGCCCATCCCCTACAACCAGCTCTTCTACGTTCCTGGTCTCTACACCCAGAATAAGGGTTACAACTAAGATTCATTGATTATATAGGATTCTAAGGGATTCTAAAGGATCTTAAGGGATTTTAAGGGACATATGTTTCTTGGGTCCCCATTCTCAACAAGGCTAAGGCAATGTCCCTTCATTTCCCTTAATATCCCTAAATATCCCTAAATATCTCAAAAACTTAATAATATGAAACTCAGATATATTTTCGCAACTATCGCTGCTGTCGCAGCACTCAGTGCCTGCAACGCCGATATGGATTACGACATCGTTGCCCCTATTCTCAGCAAACCCGATGCTTCCAGCATCCAAGCCAGCCTGCAGGGTGACAACTACGTCATTTCCTGGCCCGCCGGCAACCAGAACATGCAGGTGACCCGCTATGCCAACGGCACCAAGTCGGGCACAGAGGTTGTCACTGGCGGCACCTATACCCACTATGCTGTCGAGACCAACGTGGCCAACAGCTACGTGCTCAAATATACCGATGGCACTAACTTCTCCGAGGGCGTTGTCCTCAACTACACCCGTCCGGGCGCTGCACGTTTCAGCGGCATCCAGATGAGCCAACTCGAAAAGGTGGGCGGCTATGACGCTTATGTTGAGTGGAATCCGAACCCAACAGCAACCACGACTCACTTTGTAGCCACCAATGGGGCCGACCGCACCATCAACGAGACCCTCATGGCCAACGTGACCAACTACACCATCAAGGACGTCGTTCAGGGCGAGACTTGGACCGTTACCCTTACAGCCGAAAACAATGAAGGCCGTTCGCTCCCCACTACCAGCAGCCTCCGCATCGGTAAGACTGCTATCGGCTATCTCTCGGTATTCGATACTCCTGAAGAGCTCGTTGCCAACGGTGACGACGACGATGCTTCGGCTTGGCTCTGGTTCCACGAGACCTATCCAACCGGCACCTTCGTTCCATTCAGCAGCATCACTTCGGCTGACGTTCTCGAGCCTTACCGCGTGCTCTGGTGGATGCGCGACCTCGACGACAACAGCTCCGTTTGGGAGATGCCCGAAGTTGTAATGAACGCAACTCCTGCCGTTCGTCAGTGGTACAAGGATGGTGGCAGCCTCCTCCTTTGGGCTCACGCTACTCCTTACATCGGCACCCTCGGTCGTCTCGACATGGATATGCTCAAGAACAACGACAACGCCATCAACACGGCTCCTGGCGGCTACAACCCCGATGTTTGGAAGATGGCCTGCATGCTCAACTGCGGCGGCTTCGTCAAGGACTACTCGACCCATGCCGTATTCCGTGGCCTCGAAGTAGAGGACAATGGTACCACCAAGCTCATCGCCTTCAAGGGCGCTGGTTGGACCGAGGACCACAACTGCCTCTTCTTCAACATCCCATCAGCCCTCACCGGATTGGGCAACCAGGACGAGGCAAGCCTCACCATGCTCAACAACAAGTTCGGCATCTATCCTCTTGGCACTTGGGACAGCCAGATCTGGTGGGTAAGCCAGCTCAACGTCTGGGAGGCTCAGCAGGGCGATACCGATTTCCAGGGCACCGTGATCTGCGTCGGCAATGGTGGTCTCAACTTCTCTATGAAGAACGATGACGGCACTCCTGACATCAGCGCTCATCCACACAACAACGCTTTCCAGGAGAACATCCTCACCTTCGCCAAGAACGCTCTTGAGTATCTCAAGACCCGCTAATTACACTACCCTATTATATAACTTGGGGGCGGACGCAAGTGCGCCCGCCCTCATGATTATTTAGGTTTTGATTTTAATGCCTTTACTGCGTTATCCCGGTTTTCCGTCATTCCGGTATAACGGGATAACGAAATTCACCATTATTATGAAATTCCCCATCCTTTCCCTCGCAACAGCATTGCTCATCGCACCAATTTTCACTTCATGCGGCTCCGAAGATCCATTCGAAGACTCCTTCAAGCCCAACCCCAATAATCCATCGGGCGGAGGCGGCACCGACAATCCTTCGGGAGGAGGTGGCACGGACAACCCTTCGGGTGGAGGCGGCACCTCATCATCCAGCTACAACGAGCTCTATCGTCCTCAGATCCACTACACCCCTGCCAAAAACTGGGTCAATGACCCCAACGGCATGGTCTATATCGACGGCACCTGGCATTTGTTCTACCAGTACAACCCCTACGGAAACGGTTGGGGCAACATGAGCTGGGGACACGCCACCAGCACCGACCTCGTGCATTGGACCGAACAGCCCACAGCCCTCGTGCCCGATGCCTTGGGTGACATCTTCTCCGGCTCGGCCGTCTATGATGCCGACAATACCGGCGGATTCGGCAAGGGAGCCATGGTAGCCTTCTATACCGCAGCAGGACAACACCAGCAGCAGGCTTTGGCCTACAGCACTGATGGCGGCAAGACGTTCACCAAGTACGATGGCAATCCCATCATCGCCAACACCACTCGCGGCGACTTCCGCGACCCCAAGGTCTTCTGGCATGCAGAGACGAAGCGTTGGGTCATGAGCCTGGCTTTGGGTTGGGAGTACGGCATCCAGTTCTGGACCTCCACCGACCTGCGCACTTGGCGCGAAGCCAGCACCTTCACCACCGAGGTAGGCCGCTGCAAGCGTGGCCAGTGGGAGTGCCCCGACCTGCTGCGCATGAACTACAATGGTCAGGAGAAGTGGGTGCTCATCGTCAGCGTCAATCCAGGCGGTCCTGTGATTGGTAGCGGCACCATGTACTTCGTAGGCAACTTTGACGGCGAAAAGTTCACAGCCGATGACCTCAGTTATCCCCTCTGGCTCGACTATGGTCTGGACAACTATGCAGGTGTCACCTGGAGCAACACTCCCGACGGACGCATCATCCTCATTGGTTGGATGAACAACTGGTCCTATTCAGGCGACGTGCCTTGTGATCCCTGGCGTTCTGCATTTACCCTGCCTCGCGAGCTCAGCCTCGTCGATTATCAGGGCAAGCCTGTGCTCGCCAGCCGTCCTGTAAAGGAATTCGACAAGCTCGCCAGCGACTGGTCCACCCTAGCCACATCGGGTGGAAGCATCAACGCTCCAAGTGCCTATCGTCTGCAACTTACCCTCGACGCCACTGTTGCCAACACCATCTCCTTGGGCAATAGCAAGAAGGAGGCATACGAAATCACTTATAGCCCATCGGCAGGCAGCATCATCGCTCGTCGCAACAGCAAAACAGGAGCAGCCACGTTCAACGGTAGCTACTCCATCCCTTCGGTTTCCGGTTCACTCTGCTGCGAGGGTAATGATCTGGTTCTCGACATCTACGTCGATCAGTCCTCTGTCGAAATCTTCACGGGCAATGGCTCGATGGCAATTACCAACCTCGTGTTCCCAACCACCATCTACGACCAGGTTACTCTCAGTCAACCCGCCAAGGAGGTTCGTTATCAGGCGTACACTTCAATGTGGAAGTAAAAACACAGACCCTCTCTAATCCCCCTGCTTAGGGGGAAGAATTAAGCCGCGACAAGCAAACCCTCCCCCTAAGCAGAAGGAATGAGGGGGTCTTCCCGGGGCTCCACATGCACAGCGATATGCGTCTCTTCCCCATAATGGCTTCGCAGTAGTTCCTCTACTTGCGAAGCCTTTTCGTGTGCTTCGCGCAGTGGGAGGTCACCATCCACGAGGATATGCAGTTCGATGGCATAATGATTGCCAATGCGGCGGGTGCGCAGTTCATGAGGGTCCGACACACCAGGCACCGAGGCTGCCAGTCTAAGAATCTCTGCCTCCACCTCTTCGGGCAACGACTGCTCCATCAGGTCGCCGATGCCGACTCGAAGCAGATTGAGCGACACCTTCACGATGAAGAGGCCGACGATGACCGAAGCCACGGGGTCGAGTACTGTCCACCGTTCGCCCAGAAAGATGGCGCCACCGATACCGATAGCCGTTCCCACCGATGACAACGCATCGCTGCGGTGGTGCCAGGCATTGGCCTCCACGGCTTGAGAATTGAGCTGGCGTGCCTTCACCATCGAATAGCGGAAGGTGGCTTCCTTGAGTACAATCGACAGCAGGGCAGCCCATAGTGCCAGCATCCCTGGAGCTTCCAATTGTGCACCATTTGCCCACGCTACGATTTTCATCACGCCGCTATACAGGATGCCCGCAGCCACCACAAGCAGTGACATCGAAACGACCGTCGTCGCCAATGTCTCGAACTTGCCGTGTCCATAGTCGTGCGACTTGTCCTTGGGCTTGCCGCTGATATGCACAAAGATGAGCACGATGACATCGGTCACGAAGTCGCTCAACGAGTGCACCGCATCGGCCACCATCGCAGCACTGTGTCCCACGATGCCCGCCACGAACTTGAAGACGAGCAGCACCACGTTCACAGCACCACCCAGCAACGTCACCTTGTATATTTCCTTGTTTCGCTCCATAGCTTTGATTTTTCTGGGTATTCAGAGTACTCCGAATACTCTGAGTATTCCGAATAATCAGAATACTCCGATTGTCTTCTCAATCAAACGTCGGATAAGGATTATAGTCGAACTCGACGACCTTGCCCGCCTTCAGCGACTTCTGCACATCGACGAGACGCTGGTTGCTCGATCCACGGAACAGCAGGTCCAGGCTCTTCTTCACTTCGATGAAGGGGCCATCGACCAGGACTTCCAGATAAGGCAGCATCTTGCTCATCTTCGGATCTTCCACCACCTGCTCGTAGAGGAAGCCCGTGTAGCACCAGATGCCCTTATGCAGTTCATCGCGTATGCGACGTGCCAGCTCCGTAAACGCCTCGGGCTGATACATAGGATCGCCGCCGCTGAAGGTAATATCACCCTCCGCAAATTTCAGTTCCTCCATGATCTCGTCGATGCTTACACTGTGTCCTGCCGTAAACGACCACGTCTCGGGATTATGGCAGCCCGGACAGGCATGACGACAGCCTGCACAATACACACTCGTGCGCCAACCCGGTCCATCGACCGTCGTGTCGGCCACAATCTTCATCAATTGGATGTTAGGTATTTTTTCCATAGTAAATGTGTCAGTTTTCTTTTTGTGGGCGCAAATATACACAATTTCTCCGACATAACGAAACAATTATTCAAAAAAAACACCCTGTCGTCCGACAGAGTGTTTTCTTACACACATATTACTAACTTAAACTAACCAATGAATCATTTTTGACACTGCAAAGATAGGGCTGATTTTTTGTTTCCACAAGTTTTTTCTCTTCTTTTTGTTCGGGATATAACGACACAATGCCCAAATGGCGACAATCTTGCCGAGCCCCTTCTTTTTTGTCGCTTCGTGAGTTTCTCCAATCGTAGCAAGCATCCCGACGCGCGGGATAATGCTCTATGACGTGGAAGATGGAGGATTTGTGATGAGGACTGGCTTTCTGAAAACCGGAAAAGCGCGTCTGCGTTCGCGGATGTACAATATTCTACCAGAAATGGAGCGTCTACATTCGCAGACGCACAACATTCCGCAGCAAATCGTGCGCCAAGGTTCGTGGACGTACTATTTCATACCGTAAATTGTGCGCCAAGGTTCGTGGACGTACAATTTCATGCCGCAAATTGTGCGCCAAGGTTCGCGAACGTACAATTTCATGCCGCAAATTGTGCGTCAAGGTTCGCGGACGTACAATTTCATACCGCAAATTGTGTGTCAAGGTTCGTAGACGTACAATTTCACGTAGCAAATGGAGCGCCAAGGTTCGCAGACGTACAACATCCCGTAGAAAGTTGAGCGTCAAGGTTCGCAGACGAACTAATTCACGCAGCAAATGGAGCGTCTACGTTCGCAGACGCTCCATTTCGGGTTGAGATAGTCGATTCTTTCCGTTTTGTCCGTTTATTCCTACGTATTCTAACTAAAGGCGCAGCATCGTGTGTGCCGCGCCTTCGGGTTTGAGGATAGAGCGATAAAGGATTGATGAATCGGTACTTTGCGGTGGAAATGGTCAATATATTTCAGGGCAAGACAAAGATGAATCTTCTAAATCAACTTGTCTAATAGAGCCTCTTTCTGGACTCCAAAAGATTGTGTTACTTTTGTAATCGAATTGATTCCCATCACAGTCATCCGGCCGTATTTCAACGATTGTTACCACGCATGTCATATCCATCTCTAATGCTCTAAGGTTTTTGTCTGCTCCTACTCTTGAAAGTTCACCCCTCGCTATAGCATATCCAGAAATTAAACTCCAAGATGGATTATCTCCCAAAGAAATATATTTTCCATTATAATCCCCTCTGTTCACCGGATCTCCTCCACAATAAGCGTAAGGGCTAATACCATAGTACTTCTCTGCCATTGGGTCAATCTTATCCCACGACGGCATCATCGCATAGTACTGCCGCGCATGGATGTCATAGTTATCCAATCCGAAGGTGCGGTCAAACTCCTTGCCCTCGAACTTGTACTTCTGAAGGCTTTCGTTCGTGCTGATGTCTCCGATTACGCCACCGTATGGGTAGTAATGGGTGATTTGCTCTGTAGTGCCGCTCCTGTTAACTACCATGCGGTTATTGCCCATGTAGTCCCGGATGTAGTAGTGCATTCTACTGCTGCCTATTGCTCCATTAGAGTTGAACGTGACAAAACCGCCATCGAACATATACATCGAAGGCTGGCCATTTTTTAAGATGAGACTACCGACGTAGTCTGTGGAATCGGTTAGGGCACTCGAAGCAGCTGGGCGATAAATAGCTCTTAGCTTGGTGCCATCAGCAGAATAGATATATTCTATCTGTTCATGGTCAAAGTAAAAGATCTGCCTTGTATTTCCAAGGTCATCGTAAAGAATCATATCGATGTCGCGATTAAGATCGTGGTCGAGTGCTCCGTTTGCATTATAGCTGTATTCGTTGCTGTAGGTACACGTGTCCGTCATACAAGTGGTATTATCCTTCCCTCTTATGGATATAACGCTCTGATGCAGCATTTTATTGTGTGGGAAGTCAAAAATATTTTTCACTTGTTCTGAAGAAAGGCGTGTCGGCACTCCTCCTACATCTGTAAGTCAAATAGAAGTCTATCTTTCGCGGATATAAACCAAGAAAAGCAATTGTTGGCCAGAAGATTAAAGAACCCATTTTATGGCTGGAATATGCTTTTTATTATAATGGCTTTATCTCTTTGAATTTACTCCATATTTCAGAAGCCTTGTATTCTTCGATAGATGCTTCGGGCACATAAAGTGTCGCATTCTCGATAGGTGTTCCTTCGAAGACATTGTATTCACAGAAAGGGACATCCTCGGCAAGACAATAGACTTCCTTCAGACTAAAGCATTCACTGAAGGCAGCCATTCCGATGTAGGTCAATCCTTGGGGCAAAATAATCGAGTTAATGCCATTACATTCATAAAAGGCACCTTCTCCTATCTTTTTCACATTACGACTTATCTTCACATGGGGTAGATTACTACATCCAACGAACGCATAATCCCCAATGTTGACTACACGTTCAGGAATATCAATGGATTCCACTCCACTAAAGGCGAAAAATGCACCCTTACCAATTGTATCAATACTATTAGGAATGAACGATTTCTGACATCCCATAATCAATGTATTGGATGAAGTCTCAATGATAGCATTGCAGTTCTCTCGGGAATCATAAACCGGGTTATCTGGATCGACCACAATCGAATTCAAACGATTGCACCCGCCCAAAATACTCTTACCGATATCAGTGACAGAAGCAGGCAGGTTAAATGAGGTCAAATTGCTACATTGCAAGAATGCGCTTTCTCCAATGGAGATTAGACCGTTAGGAATAGTTACCGAAGTCAATCCGCTACAGAAGGCGAATGCTCGTTCTTCGATGGTATCAACACTGTTTGGTATGACTATAGAAGTGAGACCGTCGCATTCTGCAAATGCATTGAAAGCAATAACCTTCACACTATTTGGAATGTCTATTGATGTCAAGCTACTGCAGCCACGGTAAACTCCGTAGTCTATCCTCGATAAACGCTTTGGAATATTTATAGAACTTAACCTGCTGCATTTTGAAAAAGCGTACATGCCAATTGTAGTTACACCTTCAGGAATATCAAGTGTGGTTAATCTGGTGCAATGCCTGAAGGATCCTTTGCCTATCGAGGTTACGCTCTTAGGGATATCAATAGATAAAAGACTATCGCAACCTGAAAAAGCATCGTCACCTATAGCAGTAACTTCCTCTGGGATGACAGTATTCCTACAGCCAAGAACCAACTTGTTTGTAGATGTCTCGATGATAGCATTGCAATCACCCCTTGAATCAAATGTGGGATTATTAGGGCTGACTTTGATAGAAGTCAGACTACGGCAATTCAAGAACACATGCTCTCCGATTGAATCGATACCGCTTGGAATCACGATTGATTTGAGGCCAGAACAATTTTCAAAGGTACTATCACGAATCTTTGTAACACTATTAGGGATGGCGACTGAGGTCAGGCCAATATTGCCTTTGAAAGTGGCATAGTCAATCGACACCACATCATAAATAACATTCTTATAACAAATATGCAATGGGATCTTAACGTCTCCGGTGTAATCATTGTCTCCAAATGTAACCTCAGCCACCTTTTTCCCCTCGTCCAATTTATAATATATGCCATCAATCATGATATCGTAAATATAGGGTGACGATGGATTTTTGACCTCCGTCACCTTTCCAACTTCGTCAGATTTATTATATATGCCATTGATCTCGACATCGCAAAATCTGGCCAACGATGTAATGGAAATAAACATTTGAGGCACTAGGACCAACAATATAAATAAGAGGTGTTTATTCATAACAAATAAAATAATGTGATGGTGAGGATTTTTGTGGTTTATTGTTTATCTTAAATGTATTTTCAATGTATGTTTAAAGACATTAACCGAAGATATGTTTTATCGTCGAGAGTGTGGGGTCACTTTTTTCAGTTGTAGATTATGTTTGTCAAGTTTAAATATGACATTCAACTAACTCTTTTCGAACAATTTCTGGGAACTAATGACCTAATTTATTCCAAGGAATTTTATTGGATTGACTGATATTAAACCTTACCCAACTATTAGTTTGATTATATTGATAAATAATTTTTAGTTTAGTATTGTACACATATAAACTAGGACTAAGATCTTTCCTACTAAAAGCATAAGCATGATTCATATCTTGCTCGGAAGCTCCAGATGCAATTTGATAGCCTTCTGATGCTTGATTATTTGGATGACTATGCATTTCCCATTCGATATCAGACCAAAATATTTTTGTGGTTGTCATCCCATCACCATAACTTCCAATGCCAAGTCGACATGCATGGGCATCATGAGTTGTCCCGATCTGGTACGCAACTTTATTTCCCACATCTTTTCCTTTAATACTGCTAAGCTTAGCTATAACCCATTCGACGGTAGAGTTATCAGCCATAAATTTAAAAAAATTTTCTGCTTGGGTCGTATTATTTTCAGAAGTATAAGATGATAGTTTATTAACCTTATTATCCGAAGCCCCAATTGCGAAAGCTTCAACCATAGCTCTATCAGTTATATCAATGGTATTTCCATCTTTCCCTATAATCGTGTGACACTTTCCATCATCATAACTGCCTTCAATTATTGAAAGATATCCATTTTCGGTAATCTTATAGCTACTCTCTCCATCATAATCCCCCAAATTCACAGGATCTCCTCCGCAATAGGCGTAAGGACTGATTCCATAGTACTTCTCTGCCAACGGGTCAATTCTGTCCCACATAGGTGCCATGGCGAAGTACTGCCGGGCATGAATGTCATAGTAGTCCAGTCCGAATGTGCGGTCCAATTCCTTTCCCTCGAACTTGTATTTCTGCACGCTCTCGTTTGTGCTGATGTCACCAATCACACCGCCGTATGGATAATAATGTGTTATCTGCTCAACTGTGCCATTGCTGTTCACAACCATGCGGTTATTACCCATATAGTCGCTTATGTAGTAATGCCAGCCGTTGATTGTGTCGTTATTGAACGAAGCATATCCGCCATCGAAAAGATACATCTTTGGCTGTCCGTTCTTGAGAATGAGGTTGCCTACGTAATCGATAGAATCGACATACGCGTTGAGCCCACCTGAGCCCCGATGGATGGTGCGCAACTTCGTGCCGTCAGCAGCATAGATATATTCTATGGAATTGGCTATGCCATTGTGGTAAAGAATCCTGCGCAAATGGCCGAGGTCATCATACCCAATATATCCTATCTTGCGGTTCATGTCCTTGGATAGTGCGCCATTGGCGTTATAGGTATATTCGGTACCGTTCGTCAAACCGTCGTAGAAGTCCGAAGCACCCGTATAGGTCAGGTGCTTCTCTGCATGGTCCTCAATTGCCTTCAATTGGTTGCCATTACGAGTGATGACGAGGCTGTCTATGAGTCCATAATTGTGCTGGTTATTCATTCCGTAACGCTCTAAACTTGTGATGTTACTGTTCTTGTCATAGGATATTCGCTCGGTATAGCGGTCTGCGGCATTGATACTGATAGGACCAACAAGATCGCCAGGGGCATCAATGACTGGAATTAAGCTTAGTGGCGAAGATCCTCCCGTGGAGAGAATCTCTTCTCCTGTCGAACTGATGATTCCCGGAAACGGAGTAAAGACGCGCAAGTGAGAATAGGCACCCTCTACCAGCCGGTTCATTCCGTCGTAGGTGTAGTCATAGCGTCGCTCGATCTTTTCACCGGGGACTTTCCATGTCATCGCAGATATCGAGCCGTTATAGAGTTCGTGTCCTGTGTTGTCCTCGCGGTAGAGTCTCTGCTCGAAGCCGCCCGACGAGGATATCTCCTTCACCCATCCGTGAAGTAGGTCGTAGTCGTATGTCATATCGGCGGCCGTACCTCCTCGATCATTTCCGATTACGTTGCCGAAGTCATCGTAATCAGGGCACATGACGGTATCTGCATCCGTCACTCCGCCGCTCTCTATAGTAATAACGTAAAAAGACAGCAGTTTAGTATGCGGAAGCTCATATTTTTTTTCGATATGGGCATCCAGCACCTTGGTGTACGCGTTCCCGTCGGGTTCGTACTCCCTGTAGCGCTCATCCGTGACGTCTCCCACGAAGTTGTAGGTGATGTCGCAGACGGTTAGATGTCCCCCGAGGCCCACCGTGCCCTTCCGTACAATACGGCCGAATGCGTCGTAGGCGAAAGTCGTCAGGAGAGGCTCGCCGTTGCTCGCCCGCTGCTCGATGCCTGTGAGCCTTCCCGTGGAGTGGCTCGGATTGCCGCGCAGATGGGACGAGAGCGACCCGCTGTCGATCTCTGCCGTGCATGCATCCAGGTAATCGTAACGGTCATAACGGTTCGTCACCTCGTCATATTCGACAGCTCCGCCTGCAACGGCAACGGACTGCGAGACTAGGCGGCCAAGCCCGTCATAGCCGAAGATGCGGCTCCGGCCCCCTGCCGCCAGTGCCCCGTCCTGCATGCGGATGACCCTGTCGGCCGCGTCATACCAGTAGTGCTCGGGCTCGCAGCCGGGCAGCTTTCGCGTCGCGATGCGGCCTTCGTCGTCGTAGGTATAGCGGAAGGCGTATGCGTCCGTGTCCGGGTCGTCCTGATACATGGGAGGCAGCACGAACCTCAGCCTCCCCAGCTCGTCATAGACACGGTAGGTGTCAAGGTTGCCGGCCTTGCGCTCCAGGATGACGCTGCCGGTGAGGTCCTGATAGATGGCCGTGGTCTTCCCGTCCTCGTCGGTCGAGACGGCAAGCGTGAGCGTCCCGGGAGGATAGAAGCCCTTCATGACGGGTTCACCGTCCTCGACGGCATACCGCTTCACCTCGTCGGCGGCATTGGTGGAATAGGCTGCGAGCTGCGGCCTGTCCTGCCATGCCGAGCCGGGCCGTCTCGTTTCGAGGGGCCGTCCCTGCCCGTCGTGACAAACGATGGTGCGGGAGCAGCTGTCGGAATACTGGGTGAGGGACATGCCTTTGAAGGTCTGCATGTCCGGCCGGTCTGTCGTCCCCAGTGGGACGGGCAGCCATTCCTCCGTCAGCCGGTCCAGCGCGTCATATGTGTTCCGGCTGTGGAGATAGGATCCGTCTGGACCCGTGCCGCCGATGACGGTATGCTCCGGACGTCCCAGCCCGTCGAAGTAGCGGACCGTCAGGATGCTGTCGGTGCCCTGCCCGTCAAGCCGCTCCACAGTGAGGATATAGTTGTCCAAGTCGGATTGGGCCGGTGCCCCTGCTGCGAGTGTCGCCGCAGCTGCAAGAGATAAGATTCTTTTCATGGCCATTCGGTGGATAGGTTGTATTCAATATGTTCTGTCTCCTTGTTCTCCCTGTTCTTGACGGAGCTAAGCCTTCCGAACGGGTCGTACTCGTAGAAGACGGTGTTCCCTCCCGCATCGGTGATCGAGCTGACCGTCCCGTCGGGATGGTAGGTATAGGAGCGTATCTCTGTGCCGGGGAAGTTGGTGCGGAGAAGAGTACCTTGGGCTGCTGCATTATGCAGGGCCTGCCAGCCCATTCCCCTGGCAATGTGCAGCGGGCGGGTGCCTTCGGCGTTCCAGAGGACGGAGGTGACCGTGCTGTCGGCGGCGACAAGCTCCCGCAGCGTATGATTGCCGAGAAGCCCGCTGTACGTATAGCTGTAGAGCCTCTTCTGGTGTCCGTCAGGAAATATCCTGAAGACGTCTGAGAGCAGCATGCTGCTGTCGTATGCGTTCCGAAGCCCGCCCTGCAGGACGGGTACGCCTTCATGGCGGCGATAGAGACGGCGTGCAATCGGAAGGGCCATGACGTTCCTTTCAGTCATCAGCAGGCTGACGGGATCCTGCAGGTCGGGAGCATACTGGAGATGCTCCTCCAGCGTGTCCCTTCCCTGAACCTGCTCTATCCGTATCGGCTGGGCATGAAGGATATTGCCATAATGGCGGATTGTCTCCCTGCGGAGTATCCGCCCGTCCCTGCCGTACTCCGATACGATCGTGCTGTCGGGATGCAGCCAGTCCGAGGTGTAAGTATAGTTATAGGGCGGCGTAAAGATCTGGGTAAGTGTCGTCTGCTCGGGCATCCTGTCCACCTTGTCGGTCGATTCCAGACCGGAATAGTCGGTATGCATAGCGAAACCTTCCTTCTCATAGATGCCGCAGATTCCGCTGTAGGTGTTCCTTGTGGAGCGGAAAAGGAAAAGGCTGTCACCGGCAGCCTCCAACTCGTCCCTTTCCAGCAGCCGGCCGCGGAGGTGGGCCTTGCTGACCGTGGGGGCAAGAGGAGTGGCCTGCTCGTCCAGAATGCGGCTGAACCGGCTCCTTGCGCATGACACGGCCCGGCCTGTCCTGCCGTCGAAGGTGGTCTCGGTGACATACTCGTAGCCGTATTCGTTTTCCCGGGGACCTGTCACCATCTCTGTGCATACCAGAGTATTGCGTCTTTCGTACAGGTTCGGATGCCACAAGTACGGCACTCCCGGATCCGTTTCTGTGATCTGGTGTCTTGTGAACGACAGTCCGGCTCCTGTGGTGAGGTATCCGCTGCTCCTGCCGTCGGGAGAGAGGTAGTCGAAAAGACGACGGTTCAGGACCGTACTGTCCTTGTCACGCAGGACAATCTCCCTGATGCGAAGGCCTGCGAACGGCTTGTCGCCCTCGTTGGTGACCGATTCGTCATACGAAAGGGTGAACCAGCCCTCCAGATTGGAGCAGTTGGCCTCCATGATGACCGTGTATGACTGTCCGGCGAGGAACTGGATGCAGATCTCGCCCTGTATGGAATCACTGTTCCCTATGGACAAAGACCTGTCGCCGCAGCTGAGTGTCATCCGATCGTATTTGTTGTGGTTCAGGTCCGTGGTGACAATTCTTCTCATCTTGTACGACAGAACGGCCACCTGGTCGATACCTGACCTGATGGTGACCGAACTCCTGATGCCATAGTCCGGAGCGGGTTCATCTCCTACGGGTGGAGGCTCAGGGGTCTGGCTGTGATTGATGTTGGGATGTACGTGTCGGTGAAGAGCGCTCTTCTCCACTTCATAATAAACCGGGGCAGCGGCACTGACCCTGTTGAGTTCCCATAGGAATTCCGTGCTGCCTCCGGTCGGGTAGGTGATGCTTTTCAGCGAACCGCATCGGGTATAGTCCTCGTCTGGCGTTCTGTTGGCCGCACCGACGAATGCGGAGGCAAGCAGCCACGTCCTTGGCAGCTTGTCCTGATTGACCTTGCCGTTGAAGAAGCCCCAGTAGTCGATGCTGTTGCTGTTGCGGGCTGGTAGTCCCTCGTAATAGTCGAACCTGGCGGTCAGCTGCCTGGCGCCGGACTGGCCGCACTCCCAGACGGACTTCAGGAAGAGCCTGTCATGATTGTCTCTCGCATATACGAAGCGGAATGACCGGACGGTGGAGTATCCGCTGCCTGAACGCATCTGGTTCTCGATTCTTTCAAGTTTCTTGCAGTCCAGGTCATGTGTCGTATAAAGACTGTCCGAGAGAACGAATCGCACCCTCCCTCCCCTGAAATGCATGTAATGGGGCTTGACAGTATTGGTGATCAGAGAATGCGTCGTATAGGTTCTGATGACTGGCATCGGATTGACGGTAGTCGGGCATGACTGTATTCCTTGAACCCCGGGAGACGTGTAGAGGCCCTCGAAATAGCTTGCTGTCTGCTTCTCATACTGCCCGCTCTCCTGGTATTCATATCTTATGGTGTCACCACCGTCTGCCGAAACGATGGTCTGGATATAGTAGGTCGAAGGATATTCGTCCAGGCACCACCGGTCATCCATGATCCGGGTCTGTTCGGAACTGTTGAACCTGCACTGCGTGCCGTCCGGCATCATGAGAAACAAGGGCGATACAGGGTGTGCCCCGCCGTTAAATGAGCCTGATATGGCTTCGTGTGAAACCGTGTGGATTCTGCCGGAGTCATCGGTGAAGAATGTGCCGGAACGTCCGAGGACACTGTAGGAGAAGAGGTCTGGCTTGAAGGAAAACGAGGGTATGGCGGTCCGGCAGGACAGATTGTAGAACGTGCTATAGCTCGTGTAGTCATTGTTCGCAAGCAGGAGTGCAATACTGTCCGCATCTGGGACTCTGTCATAATGCTCTTCCTCATCGACATGGCCATTCATGGTGCGAATCACCGAGCCTCCAAAGTCGAGGTCCCATCCAAGTCCTACCCAAGTGGCATCCTGCTCCACCTTGATGCCGCCGCCGTGATAGGTGAGGCGGATGGGTACGGACAGGGATCCGCACTTCACCTCATAGAGGTTGATTGAAATGGGGACAAGCCCTGTGGACAAATCGACAGGATGATTGCCGTAGCGCCCCAGAGAGGCTGCCGCCGGAGCGACAGGAGCTACGGACTGCATCAGACTCTCCTCATAGAGACGGGAGAGAAGCGTGTCACCGCCACCGGCCCCGCCTCCATCTGCAAGGACAGAAGTGGCAGTCGGCAAAACCAGCAGTGCAGTCAGAAGTCTAGTTCGTGAAATCATGTTCTTCGGATGATTTTAGATATTTATTGGCATACTTTTAATGACATCCACTCATCGCCGCATCGGATGCCCAGCATCAGGGCACCGCCGATGGGGCGGCGGCTGAGCACAAGGCAGTCCTGCCACTCGCCCGCCTCGCGGTTCTCATAGTGCGCCTGACCAAGCATGCTGCCCATGATGTCGCAGGCATAGAACGTGATGTAGGTTGCCGAACTCAGGCTGTAGCTGACAGTGAGCGACTGGCCGTCGGGTGATAGCGCAGCATCGACTGTCGTCAGGCTCCCGTCACCGCCTTGTCCTCTCTGGCCGTCTGTCCAACCTGACTCAAGTCGGGCAAGCAATTCCTCGTTCGGCACATCCTCGGCAAGCTCCATCTGCATCACGGGAAGATAAAGGTAGGTGGCGCTGCCTGTCTGCATCCGTTCCGACCCCTCTTGACGATAGGTCACTACAGACTCCATGACGGGATAGCGGTAGCCCATGCAGTACCAGCGGTAGCGGTCATAACTTTTGTGCTCTGTTGTCCCATTCTCGTAGGCTTCCTCGCTCTCGTCATGAAGATGCAGACGGATGACGTAGCGCAGCGTGTCCTCACCGTCGGTCAGCAGCCCCATGCCGTCGGCAACGGTATAACTCTGACCGACGACGCTATAGCTGTGGCCCTCATACTGGCAGTCGCCCGCGTAGCCGCCCGAAAGGCTGTCTCCGTACTGGAAGGGATAGATGAGTTCCGGTCGTTCGTCGGAATAGATCTGATAGGCCCTGCGGCTCTGCTCGCCCTTATAATATAATGTGTCGCCGCGCTGCAGGAAATGCAGCATCCTTCCCGTCTCGTAAATGACGGTGGTGTCGCCGTTTGAGCAAATGGCTTGGAGATGGTCGGGACTGTCATCGGGAATGGCGGGAAGCGTCCAGACGGACGCTTCGCCGCGCTCCCCCTCGCCTTGGTATGGGATCTCAATGCGACAGAGGATGTCGCCATGGCGTGGACTCGCCGTCGATGACGTGAGTGCCGTCTGTGCCGATATCGTGGTGGCGGGCAACGCGAGTAAAAACGGAAGCAATGGTTTGAAGCGCATAATGGTATTGCTTGGTTAGTGAGTTGAGAAAGAGCTGACGTAAACAAGATAACACAGGCGGTCATTCTATACTATATTCACCATAATACACAGTGCCGTTCGACAGTGTGAGGGTAATCTCATACTCATCAGCATCGGTGGAGACATAGAGGCTGTCGGAACCGCCGTTGGTAGCGTAGAACGTGGCATCGAAGACTTCGCTGTCCGACACGCGAACGACCTCGCACTCCACTATTCCGAGATTGGCAGAGAAGGTGAAGGTCAGCTCGCCTTCTAAAAGGCAACAAGTGATGGCAGCAATGCCTGGTGAACGGAAAACGCCTTCTTTTGTAGGATTGCTGGCAAGGGGGACTTCTTTAGGAATATTGTCCTCTTCGGCATAAAGAGAGGCAGCTCCACTAAGAGCAAACATAATCGCTGTAAGTAAAAAAAGATGATTTCTCATAATGAAAGGTTACAATTAATTAGTTTGAAACATTTTGATTTTAGCACTGCAAAGTTATAGATTTTTTCCTAAATAATTGGGGGACATCATCAAATAATTATTATTTAATTTATTCAAAGTAATTCCCTAAAAATTAAGTAATAAAAATGAAGCTCACTGAAATAATCAGTGAGCTTCATTTGTTAATAGGGGGACAGACTACAAAAGTGAGGCTATTTCGACACTAAATGAAGAGCCCGATTGGAGAATCTTAGCTTTCAGCCGCTGCACTCGTTTCTTAATCGTATCGGGGTTTTCCTGCTTCATTAACAAACCAATGGATCGATAGCTGAATCCAGCGACTTTTAATCGATACAATAGAAAATCTTCGTCTGAAAGTCCGATGTCCAATGACCTAGCTTTTTGCATTACATTATTAAAATGTTGGTCAATGATGTGCTCAAGTTCTTTCTGCTGAACAGGAGAGGCAAATCCCTTGATAAGCTTCAGAACATTCTCATAAATTATTTGCTGCTCGTCCACTCTCCCCTTATTATTGAAATACGAAGTACAAAGGATGTTCAAATCTCGAAAACTTTTGGAAAAAAGGTTTCTAACTTGGATTTGAAGGGCTTCTTCCCGAAAAAGATGGGCTGATTGACGACTCTCAATATATTGATGAAGAGCAGAAATATCGCTATCGCGGTCGAAAAGCGTCTGCTGAAGAATTGATACACTAACAACATAGGCATCAATCTCTTGTTTGTGCTCTTTTCGCTTCTGAATAACGTACGAAATACCCCAAGCCACAATCATAAGAATAAGGATAGACACCAATACCCATTGTTTCTGTTGCTGAGCTGATACATATTGAATGTGTAAGTTTTGCTGATAAAGCAATTCTTTCTGAACTGATGCAACAGAATGAGATGACATAGCACGTACAAGGGAGTCCTGAAGAAAGGATTTACGAGC
Source organism: Bacteroidales bacterium (assembly GCA_045545875.1). Classification (GTDB taxonomy): domain Bacteria; phylum Bacteroidota; class Bacteroidia; order Bacteroidales; family UBA3663; genus Liminaster. The sequence goes on along the minus strand of JAZQBS010000192.1, from coordinate 17,366 downwards.
AAGCGCATCGTATGCACCTCTGTAGTCTGACGTTTGATAACAAACATTGCGCATTGCAGCAAAGTAGAAAACGGAATCTCGGGCATCTTGAATCAACTCCTTGGCAAAAAGCAGGTCTTGTCTTGCACGATCAATATCTTTTCGATTGATATCTACATAAACACGATTGGAGTAGTCTAAGAATGAGAATGGTGGTGAGAGTCGGTCAAAAAGCTCGTTTCCCTTTTCGAAATCCCCCATATTCACACAAAGGTCAATATACTGACGGATGCACTCATTCGTAGTGATTGAATTGCAAGAATGAGAAATAACGTATTCAAAAAGTCGCTTGGCTTCTTCATTCTGTTTATAATAACTTAGCGCCGTAGCCTTATACACCAAAGCCTGTTCCATACGATGCGAAGCACCAGCTACCGAGAAACAATGATATGCAGAATCGGCATAGGAAATGGCATCAACGCTGCCGAGCATACGGCATATCAGAGAAAGATTTAAGTATGCCATACCTTGCCACGTCTTATCTGATGGCTCATAAGCTAAATCTACAGCTTTATAAAAGGACGTAAAGGCAAGCGCATAGTCAATATTATTTCGTTGAATACTTCCATGATAGAAATGCGCCAGCATCTGCTCCCGCTTGCTTCCATGCTCGTCATAGTAGCGGACGGCGCGGAGGATGAGGCTGTCGCTGGTGTCGTCAATCCAATTCTTGTCGTGAGTCTGCGTCTTGAGCAGAGCATAACGCGCCATTTGACGGTCGCCTTCTATGTGCACTGCACCTGCATCAAGGAGGCTGTCGAGGCGAACAAGTTCGAGGAGCGCAGAGTCGGGATGCTGCTGCACCACCTGCTCGATGCGGTCGAGCGAAGCGCTGATCTCACGATTGCCACGACTGCATGATGTTAAAAAAGACAGGAGGAGCATGATGAGAATCGAGAATCGACTCCTCCTGTTAAGGAAATCTATCATCATAAGTAAATGAGCAAAATTAATTATATCAATTTTGCCTTGGAGTTAGCGGGAGTTAACGGGAGTTAGTGCTAATGCACGGGAGTTAACGGACGTTGGTTTTCGTGTCCCCAACTCTACAGGCTAAGGTGCCGTCCGTTAACTCCACAGGCCACGGCCTGTTAACTTCCGCTAACTTCTGTTAACTCCCAATACATATAGATATTTTTGAACAACTACTTAAGAAAAACGATGTCAGATAATCATCAGCGCGTGATATCGACCTTGCCACGGATATCGACAGAAGAAGAGCCGACAAAGACGGTGAAGTCGCCAGGTTCATATAGCCAGCGGCCTTTCACTTCATCGTAATAGCAGAGGTCATCGTTCTGAATGACGTAGCTCACTACCTTGCGCTCACCAGGCTTGAGGTTGACCTTCTCGAAGTGCTTCAATTCCTTCTTGGGACGAACGACGGAGCTCTTGTTATCGGAGACATAGAACTGCACCACCTCCTGGCCTTCGACCTTGCCGACATTGGTGATTTCGACGCTGACGGTGCCCGCATAGATGGTGGGTATGCCATAAGCGAACTTCGTATAGCTCAAACCATAGCCGAAGGGGAAGACAACGCTCGAGGTTCCCACACCATTGAGCTTGTGATAGTCGTACCAGCGGTAACCTACAAGGATGTCCTCAGCATAGACTTCCACTTCGTCGCCTACACCCTGATGGGAAGAGGGATCGGTGGAAGTGTTGAGTGTCTTGAGCGACGGATCGAAGTTGCGAGCGGCATCGCGCAGAGCCGAAGGACCCTTGGATGCAATGGCAAGCAGATCGGCCGAACGAGGATTCTTATTGGGTTGATAGCGCCAGGCGGCAGGCACTTCATCGGGACGTACACCGGGATAGCTGATGCGGCCCAACTGGTGAGCCGGGCAGTCGGCCAACGAGGCAGGATAGGTGAAGATGGTCTTGCCCGACGGGCATACATCGCCCGAAAGGATATCGGCCAAAGCAGCACCTGCCATCGAACCGAGATACCAGCTCTGGAGAAGCGCAGGCACACGATTGAGCCACGGCATGCGGAAAGCATTGCCCGAGATGATGACGCAGACTATACGAGGATTGGCAGCGGCAAGCGCTTCAATAAGTTCGTTCTGATGGAAGTCGAGATCGTAGGAAAGTCGATCGCCACCCTCACAATCGGAATAATGGTTCTTGTTCAAACCACCCACGAATATCACAAGGTCGGCCTCACGTGCCTTGGCCACAGCCTCGCTGCGCAACTGGTCATAGACGCTATCGTCAATGGGTTCGATACGACCATAGAAGGCACCTCCCGAACGATAGCCTTCGGCATAGTCGATGGTGACCTTGTCGCCAAAACGATCCTGGATACCCTGCAAAGGCGAAATCTCGACCTTGGTCTTGAGTTCCGACGAACCTCCACCCATGCAGAGGCTGCGTGTAGCATTCTCACCCACGACGAGGATGCGGCGATAGCGCTCGGGACGAAGAGGCAGCAGGGAAGTCTCACCCCTACCCGTTCCAGCAGGAGCGGAGTTCTTGAGGAGGACGATGCCTTCGTCGGCTATGCGGCGAGCAGCGGCAAGTTGGGCGTCGCTGGCTACACGACCATTGGGATAGGCGGTGACGGCGCTGGCTTCGGTACGGAATATCAGGCGAAGGATGCGTGCAGCCTTGTCATTGATGATTGAGTCGGGCACTTCACCACGCAGGCACTTTTCATAGTAGGCTCGACCCAAATAATAGTCATCGTATCCGAAATCGCCAGCCTCAGAGGTGAGACCATTGGTATAGGTTCCCATCTCGACATCGAGGCCGTTGAAGATGGCTTCGTCGGTATTGTGAGCAGCACCCCAGTCGGTGATGACCACACCATCGAAGTTCCAATCACCTTTCAATATCTCATCGATGAGCACCTCGTTGTGAGATGCATGCTGGTCGAGATACTGATTGTAGGAACCCATGATGCTCCACACCTTGCCTTTCTCGACGGCAGCCTTGAAAGGCGGCAGGTAAATCTCGTGAAGGGCTCGGTCGGACACCTTGACATCGACATGTCCGCGGAACTCCTCCTGATCGTTGAGGACATAATGCTTTACACAGGCAGCTACGCCGTTTCGCTGAATACCATCGATGTAGGGCACCACCATCTTCGAAGCCAGGCACGGATCTTCGCCCATGTATTCGAAGTTGCGGCCATTGAGCGGTGTACGATAGATGTTCACACCTGGACCAAGCAGGACATTCTTGCGGCGATAGCGCGCCTCTTGTCCTACATTGAAGCCGTAGGAGAAGGCGAGGTCACGATTCCAGGTGGCGGCAAGGCAAGTGAGCGCAGGATAGGCGGTGATGGAGTCGTTGTTCCAACCCGCATAGCCCCAATCGTTCCAGTTGATTTCGGCGCGTACACCATGGGGTCCGTCGCTGTAGCGCACCTCGGGGATGCCAAGACGTGGCACACCTGGGGTAGAGAACTTCGACTGAGCATAGCACAGACGAACCTTCTCGGCCAGCGTCATCTGGCTGAGTGCATCCTTGACGCGTTGCTCGATGGGTTGGGTACTGAGGGAATAGGTGGGTATAAAAAGGGTGGATTGGGCCTCATAGGGATCAATCACCACCTGCTGAGCCATAGCAGTAGTGGCTAATGTGGCCAGGAGGATGGGTAATGTAAGACGAGAGTACATATGGGGTTAGGATAGGTTATGTTTGGCAGCCAAACTTGGCTGCCAACTAAAACAGAACAAATGGGGAATTATAGCTTCACGACTTGAGCCTTGCCATCGTACTGCACTTCGATGCCCTTGGCTTCAGGATCGTAGCCCTGGATGTGCTTGGCTCCGACAGGCACGACGATGAAGGTGCGCTTCTGAAGCATGCCAGGGAACTCGCCTTCGCGGTCGGAGATGGTGAGTTCCTTCTGGGCCTCGTTATAGCTGAAGTGAATGTTGGCAAAACGTCCAGCCTCGTAGCCATAGTTGGTGCCTTCATCCTCGTAGAGCGTGAAGTCGCCGTCCTGTCCCTCATAGACGTAGAGACGGATGGTTCCAGCAGGTTTCTCGTCGCTATACTGCAAAGCGGGACCGAAGGGGATGATGGAGCCGCTAGGCACAAAGACGGGAATCTGCTCGTAAGGCGCAGCACAGATGCGGGTCTCGCCACCTTCGGAGGCGATGCGACCATCATAGAAGTTGTACCAGATGCGGCCTTCGGGGAAATAGACGTCACGCTGGCGTGCCTTGTACTGATAAACAGGACAAACCATGAACGAGGGACCGAACATGAACTGGTAGCCCAGGTCGAGCACCTTGGGGTCGTAACCGAAGTCCATCACGAGGGGACGCAGCATGGTGTAGTCGTCGAAATGAACCTTGCCTGCCAATGAGTAGATGTAGGGCATCATGCGATAACGGAACTCGATGCAGGAACGGATGACCTTGTAGGCGGGATGTGACTCGGGAGCAATGTTCCAAGGTTCGCGGAAGGGGAACTGGCCGTGTACACGGTACATGGGTGTGAAGACGCCCCACTCATGCCAGCGCACATTGAGTTCGCGCCAGTCGCGCATGTCCTCGTTTTCGCGTCCGGTAGCATCAAAGAAGCGCTGGGCTGCCTCGTAACGCTTCTCAACCGAGAAGCCGCCGATGTCCTGGCTCCAATAAGGAATGCCCGAGATGGAGAAGTTGAGACCTGCGGTGATCTGTGTCTTCATGTCCTCCCAACGTGTACCGATGTCCCCCGACCAAGTGGCGGTGGAGAAACGCTGCTCGGCAGCGAAGCCGTTACGCGTAAGGAGGAAAACACGCTGGTTGTCGGGCGAGAAGGCATCTTCGTTACCAAAGCCGTACTGGTTCCACTTAGCCTGCTTCTGGAGTGCTTGCGAATCGTCAGCCTTGATGCCCTGACGCTCAACTGCCGTCTCATAGCCACGTTGACCGTCATAGATGGCCTCGGCATTGACAATGGAATAGGCATTGAAATACTCGTCGCTCGAGCCGAGGGCGGTGGGACCGCAGAGCAGTTTGCGATAAGGCAGGTCGGTGCAGTCGCGCACATTGGGCTCGGAGGCATCCATCCACCAGGCATCCATGCCGATGACGCCGAGTTTCTCGTAGAGCTGACGCCAGAAAACCTTGCGTGCATCGAGGTCGTAGGCATCATAGAAGGCATATTTGAAGCCCAGCCAGTCGTAGAGCGAGTCCTTGATGCTCTGCTGGTAGATCTTGCCCATCTGGTCAAGCTCCTTCATGTTGTCGGTAGTGAGGTAGTACTTGGGCCAGCAGGAGATCATGATCTTGGCATGTTGGGCATGGATGGTGTCAATCATACCCTTGGGATCGTTGAAGCGAAGGGTGTCGAAGGTAAATGCGCCCCAAGAGTCTGGGCTCCAGTAGTTCCAGTCCATGACGATGTTGTCGATAGGCAGCTTGCGATCACGGAAGCCCTTGAGGGCATCGAGAATCTCGCGCTGACTCTTATAGCGCTCGCGGCTCTGCCAGAAGCCGAAAAGCCACTTCGGCATAATCTGCGCCTTGCCTGTGAGAGTGCGGTAACCTTTGACAACCTCATCACTGTTGTCGCCTGCGATGAAGTAATAGTCGAGCTGCTGCACCATCTCGCTCCAGAAACTGAGTTTGGCCTGCTCTTCGGGAAGGACTGGTGCCAAGGCACGGAGTCCGCAATAGGCTTCACCACCATCGGGAGCCCATTCGAGACGGAACTTGTAGCGCTTGCCAGCCTCCATACGAACAGCGAACTTGCGTGCATTGGGGTTCCAGGCTGTGCGCCAGATGGTCTGGTCGCCCTCGACACCAGTGCCTTGCACGTCCTCGGTATAGACATTGCGGTCGTTGATATATATCTTCTGATAGCCGCTGTAGTAATGACTGAAGTTGTATTCGCCGGTCACACGAGGCACGATCTCGCCCTCGAAGGTCACCTGTGCCTTATAGAGCGGGTATTTTGGCAGGTTCTTGGCCGAAGCGAGGTTCTCGAAATAGATGCTATCCTCACGACGAACGAGTGTCTCCTCGCCTGGTGCGGAATAGGTACCAGTAAGTGCACCAGCTACCCCATCCTTGTCGTAGAGGTCGAAGAGTTCGGGCAGCTGGCTATAATCCTTGGGGTTGCCAAAGCGCATCAGCGAATAGCTATCAACAAGCACGCCATAGTTGCGGCTCGAAACGATGAATGGAACGGACACCTTGGTGTTGTACTGGAAAAGCTCTTCGTTCTTGCCCTTGTAGTTCCAGTCGTCGGCCTGATGCTGACCGAGGCCATAGAATGCCTCATCGGCAGGGCTTTCGAAGACAACGCGAGTGGACCATCCCTTCCAAGTGGTGGGATTGGGCACTTCTGCAGGGCCGTCGGCATTGGCTGTCCAGACAGTCTGCGTTGCACTATAGGGCGCAAAGGTCTTGCTACCCTGGGCCTGTTCGGCAAGAATGACATCACCCTTGAGGTTGGTGAACCACACCTGGCCGTTGCTCTTAAGTACATTGGCCACAACGAAGGCGGTCTTTACCTGCACGGTATCGCCACGCTCGATGGTTTCGTACTTGACCTGCTGGTCCTGCGGCACGATGATGAGAGAAGGACGATCGGCAAACTTGTTTTCGGCCGTAGCCGTAACGCGAATAATCTTCTCGCCCATCACTTCAAGACGGACGAGCTTGGGGCCATCGGTGGTCGTCTGTTCGACGCGAACCGTAACCTGCTGACCCTTTTGGCTCACGGCCTTGCCCCCACATGAAGTGAGAAGAAGGACTGAAAGCAGTGACAATGATGCGATTTGAATATTTTTCATAAGGCTTATTGAGTATTATTTTTTGTGGCTATAATGACGATAGTGACTATATTGACTATAGTAACTATAATTATTTTTCAAGATCCTTCTTAACGAAGTCCATCACCTGCTGGGCGATAGCCTTCATGCCTGCCTGGCTGGGATGACCCCACTGCTTGTCAATGTCGTGCAGTTCGATGAGGGGCAGGCCGTAATGTCGGCAGATGACACGCATCGACTCGGCATGCTCGGGTTTGAGTTCGGTGTTGAGGATGAAATAGATGCGGGCCATGGGATAGTTCTGCTTGATGACACTGCAGAGGCGCGCCATGGCAGGACGGAAGAACCAGAGGTCGTTGTCAGTCCAGTTAGCCCACTTGTAATCGCCGACAAGTTCGCCCGTCCACGAGTCGTTGGTGATGCAGCACGAGAGGATAATGTCGGGGTTGCCGAGATTCTCCACGCGGGTGTTGAACGAGCGAGGCTTGTAGTTGTCGTAGTTGTAGCCTGCATATCCTACGGTGGCTCCGCTGTAGGAGTTGTTCATCTCAAGTTTCCAACCCATCTGGTCGATGACCTGCCACCACCAGGTCTGCTCGACGCGTGTCACGTCGTTGCCCTTCTGACGATGAGGACTGTCGGCGCTCCAATACCAAGGTTCGTTGTCGGCGGGAGTGAGCCAGCCTTCAAAGGTGGAATAACTGTCACCGAAGATGGTGACGCGAAGGGAGTCCTGCGCCTGTGCTGCCCAAGTCAGGGTGGCCATAATGGCTATCAGAAGTGTCTTTTTCATTTTTTTGTTTTTTGAAAAACTGGATGTTCTAGATATTCTAGATGCTCTAGACAATTTAGAAAGAAGGATTAGAATTCCCAAGTTTGACCATCGAGCGACTTCACATGGAGTTTGCCCGGAGTCTTGCGATGGCTTGTGACGTCGAGCTTGGTTACCTTACCGTCCTTCCACTCCATGCTGAGTTCGTAACCGCCGCGCAGACGCACGCCCTTGATATGTCCGCATGGTTTCCACTGCTCGGGCAATGCGGGGAGGACAATGGCCTCGCTCTCGCCCTCGCTGATCCAACGGCTTTGGACAAGCATCTCCATCACACCGGCCGTTCCACCGAAGTTGCCATCAATCTGGAATGGTGAATGGGCATCGAAGAGATTGGCATAAGTGCCACCACCGCGACGACGATCCTCTCCCCGGTAATCCTGAGGATGGACAAAGGTCATCAGTTTGCGGAAGATGTGGTAGGCACCCCCAGCATCTCGAAGCCTTGCAAAGAGATTGACTCTCCAGCCTGCGCTCCAACCTGTAGTTTTATCTCCCTTGATCTCGAGAGTCCTGGCACAAGCCTGGGCAAGTTCAGGAGTGCCATCGACCGTGATATGATGTCCGGGATATAGTCCAAAGAGATGCGACTGATGACGATGGTGCGGATCCTTGTCCTCCCAGTCGAAGTACCATTCCTGCAAGTTGCCCTTGGCACCAATCTTGTAAGGCAAAAGTTTAGCCAAAGTGGCATCTATCTGTTCGAGGAAGGCTGCATCGCCTTCGGTCACGGCTTCGCCATAGAGGACATTGGCTGCACGTCTGACATCGGTGAGCAATTCGCGTATCATTGCCACATCGGCTGAACCACCATAGAAAGTGGCACCTTCAAAGCCATCGGCCAACTTGTATTCGTTCTCAGGTGTCGTCGAAGGAGATGTCATCAGATAACCATCCTTCTCGACCAACCACTGCATCAGGAAGCGGGCCGCCCCCTTTATCACAGGATAGGCCTCAGCCAGGAACTTGCGGTCCTGGGTGAACATATAATGTTCCCACAAGTGGGTCGATACCCAAGCGCCACCAATGGGCCAGCAGCACCACATCGGGCTTTCGTTGCGATAGCCCACTGGATTGGTCATACACCAGATGTCGCTGTTGTGACAGACGAGCCACGTTGGTACACCCTGTTCCTCTGTGATGGTAGCGCCATAGTAGTTCTGCGCGGTGATAGCTCCGCTGCGGGGCAAACGCTTGATCCAGGTCAGCATGGAGTTATGCATCTCGGGCAAAGCACCGACCTCCGAAGGCCAGTAATTCTCTTCCACGTTGATGTTGACCGTATAGTTGCAGCTCCAAGGCGGTGTCATGCGTTCGTTCCAAAGACCCTGCAAGTTGGCAGGCACACCCTCGGTACGACTCGACGAAATGAGCAGATAGCGTCCATATTGGAAATATAGTTCCTCAAGATCGGGGTTGAAATAGTCCGGGTCGTCGTTGAGAAGCAACTGCTGATCGGTATCGAGCGCCAGGATGGAATCGGACGTCTGTCCCAAGTCAAGGCTCACGCGGCAGAAGAGGCGCTGAAAGTCTTCAAGATGCCGAGACTGCAAGGTTGAGTAGTCCTTCTTCACGGCTTCAACGAGACGCTGGGCCACTGCCAAGCGGTAGTCGCGGCCTTCGGTGACAGGGTTCTTGTAAGGACCATTGTAACTGGTCACATTGGTGAGCAAAAGGACAGCCTCGTCGCAACCACTGATCACAAGGGCAGTGTCACCCTCTACCTTGACGCAACCCTCGGGTGCCTGTATGCGCAGTTCGGTGCGGAAATGGATGCCACGGTTCGCATCGTAATGAAACCATTCGTCCTTGCCCTTCTCGGGCTTGGTGCTATAGGCAACATAGCCCTCGGTGAAAAGTTTGTCGGACTCCACAGTGGTTACACTGCCAGGCTGGGGGCAAGACAGACGAATGCGTTGGTTCAAGGACGTATTGTACGACTTCAGTCGAACCACGATGACCGAATCGGGAGCAGACGCAAAACTCTCGCGCTCGATGCGACTGCCATCGGGCATCTCGTAGGTGACATATGCAGTCGCCTTGGTCAAATCGAGCGAACGGGAATAGGATACAGGTTCGCCGGCGGCCTTCAGATCGGTGATAAGCAGTGAACCTAGCGGTTGATAGATTTCGCTGTTGTGACCCTCGATCTTCATATTCTCCCGCTCTGCCCCGCGATAGTCTTCCTTGTCGAGCAAGGCGCGTACCTTCGGCAGGTTCTGATAAGCATTGGGTGTCCAGGGGACGAGGTCAGGCTCTCCTGTCCACAGCGTGATATCGTTGAGCGAAAGGCGCTCCTCAGCCACGCCGCCATAGACCAGTGCTCCGAGTTGTCCGTTGCCGATAGGCAGGCTTTCCTCGAAGTACTGCGCGGGACGACTGTAATGCAGAATCAACTTGTTCGCGGCCACAGGTTCCTCCTGCTCGCAGGCTGTGAAACCAAGCACTCCGACCAAGGAGAGAAGGATAACTTCGTATTTCATGCGTATAAATATATATGGTATAACGGCGCAAATATACAGATTTTTTTGAACAAGTCCAATTTTTCGGCTCTTTTTCACACTATTTTTTCACTTTTGTCGGCTCTTTTTTGGCCGTTATATAAAAAATGAGTACTTTTGTACCCATCAAACCACAAGAAGAATGAAAACTAAATCACTAAGCATCATGGCACTAATCAGTGCAATCACAATCTCCTGTTCGACCAATGGAGAGAAGCGCGGAAGCGGCAATCCGCTTCTGGAAGAACCCACCGCCAAATATGGCATCATCGATTACGACCGCATCACGCCCGAACACTTCAGCGAGGCCATCGAACTGGGTATGGAGGAGCAAAAGCGCGAGGTAAAAGACATCTGTGAAAACCCGGAAGAGCCAACGTTCCGCAACACCATCGCTGCCCTCGACAAGAGTGGCCAGCTGCTCAACAAGGCGGTACTGATCTTCGAGGATCTTACGTCGAGCAACTCCACTCCGGAACTTGAGGCACTGCAAACCAAATATTCGCCAACGCTGACGGCTCACAACGATGGCATCTACCTCAACTCACAGCTTTTCGACCGCGTAAAGACCGTCTATGACAAGCACTACAAGATGGGCATCGAGCAACCGGAGGCCGAGAAGGAAATCCTGAACCATGAGGAGATGTCGGTGCTCCGAAAGACCTACGAGGCATTTGCCAAACGTGGTGCCGAACTCGGCGAAGAGCAGAAGGCACAACTGCGTGAACTCAACGCCCGCATCAGCGCACTCCAGACCAAGTTCAGCCAGAACCTGCTGCATGAAACAAACAATACCTACGTGATCGTTGATTCAAAGGAAGAACTCGATGGACTTCCCGAGGCAAACATCCAGCGTGCCGCCGACATGGCCAGGCAACAGGGACAAGAGGGCAAGTACATGTTCAACATGCAGCGCCCATCGTGCAATCCCGTGCTCCAATATTGCACCAACCGTGAACTGCGCCACAAGGTGTACGATGCATATTACAATCGTGGCAACCAGGGCAACGAATGGGACAACAAGGCCATCTGCGCCGAACTCGTCAAACTGCGCCTCGAACGCGCCAAACTGCTCGGCTACAAGAACTGCGCCGAACAGATACTGAAATACCGTATGGCCGAAAACGAGGAAAATGTCTATGACCTGCTCAACGCCGTCTGGGGACCTGCAGTCGAGAAGGCCAACCAGGAACTTGCCGACATCCGCGTCGAGATGAAAAAAGACGGACTGACCTGCGAGCCGGAAGGCTGGGACTACATGTTCTACTCCAGCCGCGCCAAGGCCGCCAAATATGCCATCGACGAAGAGAAGATTGCCGAATACTTCGAAATCAACAACGTCCTCAAGGGCATCTTCTATGTCGCCGAGAAACTGCATGGACTGACCTTCAAGGAAATCACCGGTCAGGTTCCTACCTACAGCAAGGAGACACAGACCTGGGAGGTCTATGACCGCGACAAGAAACTCGTCGCCATCTTCTACAACGACTATTTTCCACGCGACGGCAAGGGAGCTGGTGCATGGATGACTGACCTGCGTCCGCAATCCTACGTGCAGGATTCGTTAGGTAACGAAGTACGACAGATTCCCATCACCATCAATGTCTGCAACATGACACGTCCGAATGCTGAAGGTGCCGCCTTGCAGAGCATCGACAACGTCACCACCATGTTCCACGAGTTCGGCCACGCCATGCACTTCATGCTCCACGACGTGCACTACAATGCCACCTACGATGTGGAGTCGGACTACGTCGAACTGCCTTCCCAGCTCAACGAGCATTGGGCCACCGAGCCCGAAGTGCTCAAGGTCTATGCCAAGCACTATAAGACAGGTGAGGTCATCCCTATGGACCTCGTCAAGAAACTTGATGAAAGCAGCAAGTACGGACAAGGCTTTGCCACCGTGGAGTATCTTGCCGCCTCGCTCGTCGATATGGACCTGCACACCCTCACCGAGATTCCCGAGGACCTCGACGTCATCGAATTCGAGACCAGGAAACTGCAGGAACGCGGCATACCACGACAAATCCTCCCCCGCTATCGTGTGACCAACTTCAGCCACACCATGGGAGGAGGATATACTGCCGGATATTATAGTTACCTGTGGTCGGAAGTGCTCGACTGCGATGCCTTCGAAGCCTTCAAGGAGACGGGCGACATCTTCAACTCCGACCTTGCCCTGCACTATCGCAAGACCTGTCTTGAACCTGGCGGCATCGACTCAGGCCTGAAGATGTACATCAACTTCCGCGGGCGCAAACCCGGCATCGAGGCATTGCTCCGCAATCGAGGCCTCAGCACCGCTGCTTGTCGCTGATGTCAATGCTTCGAATGACGCACGAACAAACGAATTGACCGAGATAATTCGGGAACGATAAAGACGGGAGAGGTCACCAGCAGGATCAATCCCCAATCCTTAAGACTTAGCCTATCAACTTCGAAGAAGTCGGGCAGCAGATCGACAATGACGAACTGCCCGACTAATATTATTGCTGCCACCAGGACAAAGCCCGAACTAAAGGACTGCTTGAAGCGCTCCCGGTCGGTAAAGAAATGACGTATCTCGAGCAACATACTGCTATCGGTGCGGTAATAGCGCACGTTGAACAGGTTCCACAATTGCAGCACCACAAAGAAAGTGAAGTAGATGCCATGCTCGTAGGCCGACAGGAAAGGCTTGCCTGGATGTTTTTCAAAGTAACCCGTGAAGTACTTCTTCAGCGCATCTGCATTGAAGAGGTCGGACACTTCGTCAACATCCGTATGGTAGAGCAATTGCCAGATGCCCACCATCACCACGAAGAAGCCCAATCCCCAAAGGGCGATGCGCCAGCCCATCTGATGATTGACGATATGCGCCTTGGGCGAACGCGGCTTGTCGTGCAGCACCCTCGGGTCGGCAGGAAGTGACGACAGGGCGCCTGCGGCAAACGTGTCCATGATAAGGTTGACCCACAGCATCTGTGTCACATTCAAGGGCGAATCGAGACCCGTGATGGCTCCCAACAGCACCACCAGACACGCACACACATTGATGGTCATCTGGAAAATGATGAATCGTCGGATATTCCAATAGATACTGCGTCCCCAAAGAATGGCCTTGTTGATCGACGCGAACGAGTCGTCGATGATGGTGATGTCCGAAGCTTCCTTGGCACGCGATGTGCCAGAGCCCATTGACAATCCCACCTGTGCCTTTGCCAGTGCCGGTGCATCGTTAGTTCCATCGCCCGTCACAGCCACCACCTCGTGGTTCTGCTGCAGCAGTGTCACCAAGCGTGCCTTATCCTCCGGACGGGCACGTGCAATGATGCGAATACGGTAATCACGAAGCAGTTCGCGCAAATCCTTGTCCGAACGGGTAGCGAAGTCGGGGCCTTGCAAGGTCTTGTCCAACTCGCCTTCCTTCAGCAATCCTATCTCACGCCCAATCTCGTTGGCAGTGCCTACGGTGTCACCTGTTACGATAATCACCTTTACGCCAGCGACATCCTTGCACTGGTGGATGGCTTGGGCCACATCGGGACGAATGGGGTCGGCAATGCCCACCACGCCAAGGAATGTGTGCGGTCCCTCGCCCTGCTGCATAGCAAAGCCCAGCGTTCGCATGGCTCGCTGCTGATAGGAAGCAAGGAGTTCTTCCACCTCGTGTTTGGTCACACCGCCTGCTATCTCTTCACATCGGTCAAGCAATAGCTCGGGAGCACCCTTGATGTACTTCACCACCGTTCCGTCGGGTTTCTCGACGCGGGTGAGCATGTATTTTGTCTGGGTCGAAAAAGGCTGTTGGCCCACTACCTTGGCGCTGTCGCGCAACTGCTGGTAGTCGAAGCCCATCGTGTCGAGCCACATCAGCAGGGCACCTTCCGTCGGGTTGCCGATAGGAGTACGTTCCACGGTGAGCGCTGCTGTGCTATTGACGCTTATGCCAAGGGCAAGTTCCTCGCGGTCATAGTCTCCAAAGAAACGATGCTCGACCACCGACATACGGTTTTGGGTCAATGTGCCCGTCTTGTCGGTGCAAATCACCGTCGTAGCACCCATCGTCTCGCAAGCATGCAACTTGCGCACCAGATTGTTCTCTTTCAGCATCTTGCGCATACTCAATGCAAGGCTCACGGTGATGCTCATCGGTAATCCTTCGGGCACTGCCACCACAATCAGCGTAATAGCCAGCATCAATGACTGCAGGACGAAACCGAAGATGACGATCGGCTCCATCTTGTCGGGCATGTCACTGAATGCAAAATAGTAGAACAGACGACCCAGAACGATTAACAGGGCGATGGTAAAACTTGCATACGAAATCCATCGGCCCAATTGGTCCAACTGACGACTAAGCGGTGTCTTCACTTCCGAACCTTCACGCGTCAACGCCACGCCACGTCCCTCTTCGCTATCCACGGCCGTCTTGTCAACCACATAGACACCATTGCCCTCGATAACTGTGCTTCCGCGCAGCACACGGTCGGCGGGATAGGCCGACTCAGAATATTTGTGATAGTCCTTCTGGTCGGGAGTGAACTTATCCTGATAAGGTTCGCCGGTGAAGATTGATTCGTCCACTCTAAGCGCATTGGCAACCACAAGCAGACCATCGGCAGGAAGTTGGTCTCCGCTTTCGATGCGGACCACATCACCCACCACCACATCCATCTTTGGGATGCTGTACATTTGAGGATGCGCATCCCTCCAGGGACGGCGCAGTACTTTCACAGGTTGGGTATCCTTCACCTGGTTGAGCACATCAAATTCGTGGTCGGCCTTCACTTCGAAGACGAAACCCACGCCCGTCGAAAGCAGGATGGCAAACAGCACTCCCACGGGTTCGAACAACAGACGCCAATTGCCAGTTGTCATTATTTCGTAACCAGATACGAAGCACGAGAGAAAGAGCGCAACAAGCAGAATGATAATGAGAGGGTCCTTGAACTTCTCGAGGTAGCGCTTCCACAGGGGTTCTTTCTCGGGGTCGGGTATCTTGTTTTGTCCCTTACCCGCGATGACGGCAGGATCATCGACCGAAAGAGCCATTTCGAGGTATTTCTTGCGTTTATCCATTCTATTTTTCTTTTTTCGGCCGCAAAGATACACCATATTTTCAACAATTCCAAATTTTCAGGTTAAGAATCTATTAAGAATCCGATTTGAACGGCATGGAATGCGAAGAAAAAATATTATAAAACATATTTTTTAGGTTTTTTGTGCGAAAATCAAAGATTTTTGGAAAAATATTTGGAATTATCGGGAAGATTTACCATATTTGCAGCAGCAAATTGTTAGCCGCGCCCATGAGAATCACCCATTACCCACGCGGTTTGCTATCAAAATGACAGATACAAATCATCAAAGATTTAACCAAATCAACATTCGCTATGTTAAACATTGATCAATTTATGGCCAATCTGGAGAAAAAGCATCCAGGTGAAAAGGAATTCCTTCAGGCCGTTCGTGAAGTTCTGATTTCAATCAAAGACGTTTATGACCAGCACCCCGAATTCGAGCGTGCATCGCTCCTCGAACGCCTCGTCGAGCCCGAACGCATCATCATCTTCCGTGTACCTTGGGTAGATGATCGCGGCAAGACGCAAGTGAACCTCGGTTATCGTGTGCAGTTCAATTCGGCCATCGGCCCATACAAGGGAGGACTCCGCTTCCACGCATCGGTCAACCTCTCGATCCTCAAGTTCCTCGGTTTCGAACAGACGTTCAAGAACTCGCTCACCACACTCCCCATGGGTGGTGGCAAGGGTGGCTCCGACTTCTCGCCCCGTGGCAAGAGCGAGGCCGAAATCATGCGTTTCTGCCAGTCGTTCATGACCGAACTCTATCGTTATGTAGGTCCCGAGATTGACGTTCCCGCAGGTGATATCGGTGTTGGTGCACGCGAAATCGGCTACCTCTTCGGACAATACAAGCGCATAACACGCGACTTCAGCGGTGTGCTCACCGGTAAGGGTCTCGAATATGGTGGTTCATTGGTTCGTCCGGAGGCTACCGGCTTCGGCGGACTCTATTTCGTGCATGAGATGCTGCAGGATGCAGGCATCGACATCAAAGGCAAGACCGTCGCCATCTCAGGCTTCGGCAACGTAGCATGGGGTGCAGCCACCAAGGCCACACAACTTGGCGCCAAGGTCATCACCATCTCGGGTCCTGATGGATATGTCTATGATCCCGAAGGTATCAGCGGCGAGAAGATCGACTACATGCTCGAACTCCGTGCATCGGGCAACGATGTCGTTGCGCCTTATGCCGACGAGTTCCCCGAGGCTACCTTCTATCCCGACAAGCGTCCATGGGAGCGCAAGTGCGACATCGCGCTCACCTGCGCTACCCAGAACGAACTCAATGGTGACGATGCCGCCCAACTGATCGCCAATGGCGTACAGTGCGTGGCCGAAATCTCCAACATGGGATGTACCCCCGAAGCCATCGACCTCTTCATCGAGAAGAAGATGCTCTACGCTCCCGGCAAGGCTGTCAATGCAGGTGGTGTAGCCACTTCCGGCCTCGAGATGAGCCAGAATGCCGCTCACCTCAGCTGGAGTGCCGCCGATGTCGATAAGCGACTGCACGAGATCATGCACGGCATCCACGAGCAGTGCATCAAGTACGGCAAACAGCCCGACGGCTACGTCAACTACGTCAAGGGTGCCAATGTCGCTGGCTTCATGAAGGTCGCTCGCGCAATGATGGCGCAGGGTGTGGTCTGAGCCCCGTTTGGTAACAACCCCACTGTGCTCAATCTCAATTTGAGAAACCTCCACTCTGGTCTTGATAAGCCCTAACAAAATGCGGAAACACGTCACAATGCCGGACGTGTTTCCGCATGTTTTTTTCTAATTACTCATCATGATTATGTGGCAGTTCTTTTTACTGCCAAATATTAGTATATTTAGATAATAGTTCTATTACTTCATCGTTCAATTCATACCTTTTCTTTCCACGATCTAAATAATGGCCATCGACCCAAATGAGGTCTTCTTCCCACATGTCTTGATAAAAGAGAATAAGACACAATTGATTGTTCAATGAATTAACTTCAATTCCTCTGTATTCGCGAGGCGCTATATAAATACTCTTTATAACAGGATCCATATAGAGTTCAATGTCTATTGTATATCTTATCCCCGATTTTTCCAGAAGTATATGTTTGGTATCAACCAACAGGTTTTCATATACTTTCAGTTTATTTATGCCAGATAATAGTCTTTGAATCTCTTTTGGATCTTTAATAGTAATTACTATTTTATCGGCATCTTCT
>JAZQBS010000191.1:0-2735 GCA_045545875.1 Bacteroidales bacterium | reverse complement strand
GAAGTGAGTTATTTAACATGAATTATCGCGAATTATCATTAATTTTTCAGTAAGTATCTTTATTCGATAGGAATAACATTATAATAATTTATGATAATTCATGATAATTCGTGTTTAATAATACATATAATTTTGTTAATTTCAGTTACATACTTATGAAAAAGATTGTTGTGCTCGACGGCTATGCCGCCAATCCCGGCGATATCGGGTGGGAGCCTTGGAAGGCTCTGGGTGAACTCACAGTTTA
This sequence comes from Bacteroidales bacterium, assembly GCA_045545875.1. Classification (GTDB taxonomy): domain Bacteria; phylum Bacteroidota; class Bacteroidia; order Bacteroidales; family UBA3663; genus Liminaster. The sequence continues at coordinate 2,488 of JAZQBS010000191.1, read as the reverse complement.
TGAACGCACGGCTCCCGAAGAGACCGTGGAGCGTTGCAAGGATGCAGAGATTGTCTTGACCAATAAGGTTGTTTTCGATGCAAAGGTCATCGAGGCATTGCCTGCCTTGAAATATATCGGTGTGCTCGCTACGGGCTATAATGTCGTGGATTTGGAAGCAGCCTCAAGGTATGGCATCATCGTGACCAACATTCCAGCCTACAGCACACTGTCGGTAGCACAGATGGTCTTCGCCCATTTGCTCAACATCACGCATCATGTGGCACAGCATGCCGAGCGCGTGACCAACGGAGCCTGGCAGAAATCCAAGGACTTCTGCTTCTGGGACAGCGAACTCATCGAACTCGATGGTCTTACCCTCGGCATCGTGGGACTCGGCAATATCGGACGTGCTGTGGCTCGTATCGCTCAGACCTTTGGCATGAAGGTGATGGCCTACAGCTCGAAGAGCGAGGAGACCTTGGCCGAGACGGGCATCGCGAAAGCCAAGGACTACGACGACGTTTTCCGCACGGCCGACGTGGTGAGCCTGCATTGCCCGCTGAATGTGCAAACCAAACATCTGGTGAACCGGGAGCGCTTGGCGCTGATGAAGCCTTCGGCCATCCTCATCAACACGGGACGCGGCCCGCTCATCGACGAAGAGGCTTTGGCCGATGCGTTGAACGGCGGTCGGATTTATGCCGCTGGTGTCGATGTGCTGACACAGGAACCGCCTCGCGCAGGTTCGCCGCTCATCGGAGCACGCAATTGCTACATCACCCCGCATGTGGCATGGGCAACCCGTGCTGCCCGCGAACGCCTCGACAAGATTGCTTTCGACAATGTCCGCGCCTATCTGAGTGGAACACCTCAGAATGTGGTGAACTAAGAGTACTAAGGGATTTTAAGGGATATTTGGGGATATGAAGTGATATTAAGGGACGTATGTTTTTGGGACCCTTATTCTCGAAAAGGGGAAGTAACGTCCCTTAAAATCCCTTAGAATCCCTAATAATCCCTTAATATCCCTACAAAAAACATGAAGCGAGCATTTTATCCGAAAGAATACGCTGCATTGACGCGACTTGGTGTGCCCATCCTGATCGTGCAGATCGGCTTTACCCTGCAAGGTATGGCCGATACCATCATGGTGGGACAGCATCATGCGCAGGAGTTGTCGGCAGTAGGCTTCGTCAATTCTATTCTGGTCTTTGCCATCATCCTGTCGTTGGGCTTCTCGCAGGGTGCCGTTGCCGTGATCGGTTCTCTCTATACCCAAGGCAAGAATGCTGAGATTGCCGAGGTACTCAAGGCGAGCATTGTGGCCGATATGCTCCAGATGCTCCTTCTGACCTTGGTGATGACGGGCATCTACTTCTGTCTGCCCATGATGGGGCTCGATCCCGAACTGCTGCCCATGATGCAGCGTTATTATCTCATCCTGCTGCCGTCGCTCCTTCTGTTCGGCCTCTCGTCGGCCTTCAAGCCTTTTGCCGACTCCATCAACGATACGAAGCTCTCGATGTGGATCCTGCTGGCCAGCAACGTCTGGAACATCCTCTTCAACTGGCTCCTCATCTTCGGCAACGACACGCTTCACATCCCCGAAATGGGCATTGATGGCGCCGCTTACGCCACGGCAACGAGCCGTCTGCTGATGGTGGTGCTCTTCCTCTTCGTCGTCTTTGGCACAAAGCGTTACGAAGACTATATGAAATATTGGAAGGAAGCCAAAGTATCGTGGCCTCGTATCGTACAACTCAACAAACTGGGCTGGCCTATCGGTGTGCAGATGAGTTTCGAGCTGGCTGCCTTTGCAGGAGCCGCACTGATGTTGGGTTGGGGCGGCAAGACTTGGGATGCTGCCTCGGCTTTGGCTTCGCATCAGGTGATGAACTCCATCGCCTCGCTCATCTATATGTTCTATATTGGCATCGGCACGGCCATCGCTATTCGTGTGGCAAATTATCATGGACTCGAAGACAATCATGGTGTGCGCTGTGCCGCAAATGCGGGTTATCAGTTAATCTTACTTACGGGCATCATTGCTTCGGCCTTGGTCTTCGGTTTCCGTCATGAGCTGGCTGCCCTCTTCGTCAATTCGGCCGATGCGGAGATGTTCCAACGTGTTTCCGAAATCGTGGCTGCCACGACTGTTCCCGTCATTCTCTATCAGTTCGGCGACGGATTGCAGACGGCCTACGTCAACGCCCTTCGCGGCTATGGCGAAGTGAAGGTGCTGATGAAGTACTCTTTCCTGGCCTACGTCGTGATCTCCATTCCCATGTCGTATTTGTTTGGCATCGTCATGGATTGGGGATGTTATGGCATTTGGATGGGTATGCCCTTTGGCCTGACTGTCGTCGGCATACTTTACCTCCTTCGCTTCCGCAAAATAACCAGACATCATGAAGCAACGAGCCTCTAATAATCGTACACTCACGCTTGAGGATACCGAACGTCCTGCATTGCGAGCTATGCTGAAATCGATAGAAGATCTTCGGCA
>JAZQBS010000190.1:0-25179 GCA_045545875.1 Bacteroidales bacterium | reverse complement strand
TCGAAAGGTTCGAGGGGTTAAGAGGGGTTAAGAAAGGTTAAGAGGGCAGCCAAGCATGGCTGCCGACGAGGACGTGGGGAAAGGAGGACAAAGGGGGGGCTGGGGTTACCACTTGGTGGAAAAGATACGTGGATTGACGATGAGGGAGAACCAGCCCCAACGGAGGCTTCCGTCGCCATTGGCACGCTTCAACCGGTCCATTGTTTCGGTTCCCGTCATATAGGAATAACCGACAGATAGGCTGATGTCCTTGGCAATGACGTACTTTGCCTGAAGTTCGAGTTCGTGACCCAGTTTCCTATCCATTTCGATCAGTTTGGAAGCTGTTGCCAAGTAATGATAGGCGGCATTCAAGGTAAGAGTCTTGACGGGACTGACGCGAAGGCCGAGGTAAGCATTCTGAAGACCTGGCGTGAAGCCTCCCACGTAGGTGCTGACGTAGAAGAAATCCATGGCGCCATAGAACTTGTGATGCGAGCCGTAGATGGGGTTAAAGCCATGAATCGTCCCGTGATAGGTATATCCTATGGAACCAGACGGAGGAACCGCGAATTTCTCGTCGCCACTGAGGTAGTCGAAACCTACATACATACCCCACTTGGAACTGGGAGACCAATCCACTTTGGTACTGGCCATCCAGGCATCAATGTCGAGTCCAGTCTCGTCATTGCCGAACTGATGGTAATACGAACCTTCAATGGTCCAATATTTGGGACGATAGGCCACGTAGCCACCCAACAACTGCTGATTTTCGGTATGAGGGTTGACCTCCTTTTCACCGCCCTGCATGCCGATGTTCATAAATAACAGCGACACGCCCAAAGGCACACGAGGCACATCGTAGTGATACCACACAGTCTGCATCGACTTGTAGGGCTGCGCACCATTGGCATAATAGTTACCGCCGATGGTATATGCTTCAGCATTCTGGTTATAGGCAAGGATGACATGAGCCTTGTGCCCATGTCCCTCATAGCCCAGACGCAGCACATCGTGAGAGAGCGAAGCCATCGCCCAGTCATTGGGGCCGATGATTCGTTGGTCGTCATAAGCGAGGGCAATACGGCCAATCTGCGCGAACAAACCGAAACGGTCTAATTTTGCCCAAGCCTCGTAGATGTTGAAGGCGCCCTTGCCCGACTGCCCCCATAGACCGCTGTGCTGAATGTTGAGACGAGTCTGGAGTCCAGGGCGACGATAGTCGACGATGAGACGTTCGCGTCCCATCATAAAGCGGGACTTGTTGTCGATGCTCGTCTCGACCATACCGCCATTGCGCACCTCGCCATGGGAAAGCATGTTCAAATCGACGGTCAGGGTGTTATCCTTGGGCGCAGTTGCCTCCGATGTCTGGGGTGACGCGTCGGCCTTGTCTTGTGCCTGCGAAACCGAAGGAAGCAGCATCACGAGGCCACAGATCAGGGGAAAGCAATAACGGGACATCATACGATTTCGAAAAGGTTGATGAATCCGGTCAGACGGAACACATTCTTGATGTCATCGTTCATGTTCTTGATGATGACCTTGCTGCCATTAGCCTTGGCACCCTTGAGGATGCTGATCAGAATGCGCAACCCACTGGATGCGATATACTCGAGGTCGGTGCAGTCGATGACAATGTCGCGACCATCGCTCTTGTATAGGGGTTTCAAGACCTGTTCGGCCTCCACAGCCGCTGCCGTGTCGAGTTCACCTTTCAAGGTGGCTACATACTGATTACCGATTTCCTGGATAGTTGCTACCATAGTCAATTAACAATTAATAATTAACAAATAACAATGAATAATTAACAAATAACAATGAATAATTAACAATGAATATTTAGATTGACAATGAATCTTTTTCACATCGCAAAGGTAGGAGTATTTCTGCATGCCTGCAAGATTTTCTTCAACTTTTAGATTGAGATGTGGCGACAGGAATGCAAATGAGCGACAAAGAGGATGAGAGTCTTTTAGATTTGTCGCGTCAATCGGAAGGAAACGAGGGGGTTCTGGGGTTAAGAAGGGTTAAGAGGGGTTTGAGGGGTTTGAGGGGTGTGAGGGGTTTGAGGGGGTTAAGAGGGGTTCGAGGGGTTAAGAGGGGTTCGAGGGGTTAAGAGGGGGTTGAGGGGGTTGAGGTCAAACAACCATTCAAACTATTCAAACCGTTCAAACTATTCAAACCATTCAAACCAAACCATTCAAACTATTCAAACCGTTTAATGAGCGTCAAAGTGTTTTTGCCATCGATGCGCTCGTAGTTGATCGAGTCCATAAGTTCCCTTACCAGCAGTAGGCCCAACCCACCCACGGGACGCTCTTCGGCTGAAAGCGACGTGTCGGCCTCTGCAACCTCGGTGGGATCGAAGACGATGCCCGAATCGATGATAACGTACTTCAACTTATGCCCGTCGGACAATGCCCGCACGGTAATGTCTCCGCTTGTACCAACAGGGTAGGCATAATCAATCACATTGACCACGGCTTCCTCCACGGCCAACTTGATGCCATTGGCCATCGAGGGCTCGATGCCCAGTTTGTCGTTAACAGACTTCACGAAGGCATTCAGCTCCTTCACATATTTCACTTCATTCTTCAAAGTGAATTCGCCCAGCATGTCATATTCGCGGTGAGGCGTGTATCGAATAGCCAGCATCGTAAGATCGTCGCTTTGTTCGGCATTCTCGACGAAGCGATGCACTTCCCGGCTTACGCTTTCAACCATCACTTCGGGAGTGGCATCCACTGCCTTGGCCAACGCACTTTCAACGCGTCCGATGGCGAACTGCTCACGCATGGTATTCTTTGCTTCCGGCAAACCATCGGTATAAAGGAAGATTGTGGTGTCGGGAGCAATGTCGGCCTCCTGCAGCTCATACTTGAAGTCGTCGAACAATCCGATGGGAATGTTGGCTTGCACAGGGAGGGATTCCACACCCTTCCCGTCGGCAGCAGAGATCAGATAGGGCACGTCGTGACCCGCATTGCAATAGCGGAGCCTGCCTGTGGGGAGGTCGAGCACACCCACGAAGAGCGTGACGAAAATGTTGGTCTCGTTGCCCTCGCATGCCGCAGCATTGAGTGTCCGCATGATGCGGGCAGGGTTAACCTCGTGCATCGAAGCCATACGGAACTGCGAATGGATTTCGGCCATGACAATAGCCGACGGGATACCCTTGCCGCTGACATCGCCGATGCAGAAGAACAACTTCTCGTCGCGCATGAAATAGTCATAGACGTCACCACCCACTTCGCGTGCAGGTTTCAGCATACCGAAGATCTGCACATCGCGGGGCTCGGCTTGCGGAGCGAAGGCACGAGGCAGCATCTCGTTCTGTATCGTTTGGGCAATGCGAAGTTCCTTGTCGATCAAGTCCTGTCGTGCCTGAGCCTGGCTGAGCCGTTGTTCGCTGCGCATCGAGCGATGGATAATGAAGCCCAGCAAAGCAAAACCAAGCAGCATAAAGAGCACCAGCTTGAGTCGCATCATGTAGAGGTCGCCATAGACTTCGTCATCATAGCACACCACGGCCACCTGCCAGTGAGGCTCACCCTTCATATTGGCAAAATAGATGTAGGCACGCTCGCCGGTCTGCTCGCTTTTGAAGGCAATGACTGTCGAACGCCCGCTTCGGCTTGCCTTGCGAACCACCGTGCTGTCACCAATCAAGCGCACCACCTGATTCACATCGTGTGCATTGGGATGATTGGCAGGCGGGCCGGAGATAATCTGCTCCGATTGGGTGAGCAGCAGGTCGAACGACGAAGGATAGGTGTGACGTGCATTGAGCGTGTCGCCAATCTGTTCGAGCATCAGATCAACGCCACAGATGGCAACGAAGCGCCCCTCGCTATCAGTGAGCGGATAGGAATAGGTGGCCAGTTCCGTTTCGGTCGAATCGGTTTTATAAATATAGGGATCACTCCACGAAGGTTTCAGTTCGCGCTCCACCTGCTGATAGGCGGGATGCAGTGTGTAGTCATGCTCTCCATTTGCGCCCAATTCGGTTATGCGAATCTCTTCCCCTTCACGGTAGGCATACGGTTCGAACAACCTGCCCTTCTGGGGATAGAAAAATGGCTTGAAGGAAATGAAGCTACCTACGGCATGACGCGAATGAGAGATGATGCGAGCAGTGGCAGTCATCATCGAATCGGCATGCGCCAGGTTTCGGTCGATGTCCCAAAGATGCTCGCGAAGTGTGTACTCCTGGAGGTTAAGGATACCCTTGATGACAATGGCCTTGATGCGTATCTCGTTCTCGGCACGGTAGTCGAGTTGCTCTTCCACCAGACCGTGCGCCGTATAGTACTGTACGGCGGAGAAAAGCTCTATCAGAACAGCAGCTGCGATGATGATGAGGACGTTACGGTTCATTATCTATTTATAAAAGCTCTATGATTCGTGCGCAAAGGTACATTCTTTTATTCGTGTGCAAAGGTACATTCTTTTTTCGAAAAATCAACATTTTTGCGGCAAAAAACATTATAAAATTATCCTTCAATCGTCAAACAACCGATTGCACAAAAGCCAATTCCTCCACAATTCCTTGCAAACTATTTGAAAATAAGATAAAAATTGCTATCTTTGCCCCAAACAAAAAATAATTAATCAGTAAAAATTGATACACTATGAGAGCTAACCTGGTTATTGGAGCTTATGCCATCGTCGCCTTGCTTGCGGCATGCTCAAACCCTTCGAACCCCTCGAACCTTTCGAACCCTTCCAAGCCCATCGCCTCGGGCGAAATTTGGCCCGACGATCGTGGCGAACACATCAACGCCCATGGCGGAGGTGTAATGGCCTACGAAGGCACCTATTACTGGTACGGCGAACATAAGGCCGACACCACCAGTTCGGCCTACGTGGGCGTGACCTGCTATTCATCGTCGAACCTTACTGACTGGAAGTACGAGGGCGTGGCCCTTTCGGTGGTCGATGAACCTGGGCACGACATCGAGCGCGGTTGTGTGCTCGAGCGTCCCAAGGTAATCTATTGCCCCATGACTAAGAAGTTCGTGATGTGGTTCCATCTGGAATTGAAAGGACAGGGCTATGCACAGGCACGCTATGGTGTGGCCGTGAGCGACACGCCAACAGGTCCCTTCACCTTCCTGCGTTCGGGGCGCGTCAACCCGGGACTCTATCCGCTTGGAATGACCGAAAAGGATGTCGCAGCTGTCGAAGCAATCCCTGCCAAAAGTGTCGAGAAGTGGTGGACCCCGACGTGGTACGATGCCATCGATCGCGGTCTATTCGTGGTGCGCGACGCCAAGGCGCATAGCGATGGACGTCATGACCTGCCTGCCGGACAAATGGCGCGCGACCAGACCGTCTATGTCGATACCGATGGCCGTGCCTACCACATCTTCGCCAGTGAGGACAATCTGACACTGCATATCGCCGAACTCACCCCCGACTTTACTGCCCACACCGGTCGTTACGTTCGTGTAGCCCCGGCCGGACACAACGAGGCCCCAGCCCTCTTCCGTCGCGGAAACACCTACTGGATGATCACGAGCGGATGTACAGGCTGGGCCCCCAACGAGGCACGTATGTTTTCGGCTCCCAGCATCTGGGGCCCATGGACGCAGCATCCCAACCCCTGCCGAGGGCCAAAGGCTGAGCTCACCTTCATGGGACAGAGCACCTACATCCTACCCGTCGCAGGCAAGGAGGATGCGTTCATCTTCATGGCCGACATCTGGCGCCCCAGGCATCCAAGCGATGCCCGCTACATCTGGCTGCCCATCACATTCGAGAACGACGTGCCTGTAGTCGAATGGAGGGACAGCTGGACGCTCGACTTCTTTGATTAACGAAGGCGGATGACCTTTTTGGTAGTCTGCGTTCTCGGAGTAGTCGGAGTTTTCTGAGTGGCTTGTGTTCTCTGAGTGGTCGGAGTTTTCTGATTATTCAGATTACTCTGAGTGCTCCGAGAACTCTGAGTACTCCGACTACTTTGGGCATTGGCGTTAGTAGCCACCTTGACGGCGCTGTACTGCGTGGCGCCCAACGACTGGCCATAGGTGGCCGATGTGGGGTCGTTGTCAAGTTGCTCAAGGGTGAGGTTATTGATGCCTGCCGAATTGCTCAGGTTGAGCATCTGCACCTTGTAGATATACTTCTGCTCCCACTCGACCTGCTTGCGGGTCAGACAGTTGTAGAGGAAATTGGTTTCTACCAGCACCTGGCGGAATGACTTGTAATAGACGTAGGTGCCCTTCTCGACGTAGTTGAGCGAGTCGCTGGCGTAGTGCTGCTGGAACTGACCGTTGGTGGTGAAGACTACGGTGTCCTGCACACCTTGTCCGGCTGCCACCCAGACGCCCGCCAGAGCTGTGAGGCTGTCGCCGCCACCTGCGAGGCTGTTAAGGCCGTCGAATATGAGACCTCCGATCAACTGCTGGCGCTGCTCAGGGGTCATCTCGCCGCCAAGCTGGCCAAGTGTTTCACACGACTGGAACGAGGCACTCATCGAGAGCCCGCAAATTGCCACGATGGGCAGAAGAATCTTTTTGGATAACATGGAGGTATATCTAATTAACAATTAATAATTAACAATTAACAATTAATTTTGGGGTTTAGCCTAAAAGTTCGCCGCAAAAATACCTAATAATTCCGATTTCTCAAAATTTTATCCAAAAAAAACACGCCAAAAACCCATCTTTCCTCATTTCAAATGAAGATTTACCCCGATTTTTGTCAAACAATGAGCCTTAAAGCAAGATAACCTGTGCCTGCCAGGGACGAAGACTGAGTTTTCCTTCCGAGACCTGCAAACCCTGGTTGTCGAAATAATTATCGAGCAGGACACAAGGGCTTGCATCCTTTACCAATGTGGCATCGACCACAGCCGGCGAGGCTGAAAAGTTGATGGCCACCAGGATACGCTTGTCATTACCCGTACGCAAATAACTGAAGACAGTCGGATTATGGGCATCGACAAGGGAATATTCTCCATAGACGAGTGTTGGCTTATAAGCATGTCGAAGAGCACAAGCCTTGCGGAAATATTGCAGCACAGAAAGACTGTCGGCCTCCTCGGCAGCTACATTAACTTGCGGATAATTGGGATTAACCTTGAGCCATGTGGTGGAGCTGGTTGTAAAACCTGCCTGTGGCTCAGAAGACCATTGCATTGGGGTACGTGCATTGTCGCGTCCCTCACGCTTTTGCTGCTCCAAATATTCAGCAGCGGCAGCAGAGCCCTTTGTGCCAAGTATATTGGCAAAATAACTGCGTGTGACGATGTCGTTGTAGTCCTCGATATGCTCGAAACGCACATTGTTCATGCCAATCTCGTCGCCACCATAGAAAAATACCGTACCACGCATGGTCATCAGGAAGGTAATGAGAGCCTGGCTCGATAGACGGGCAAGTTCTGGCGTTGAATCATCGCCCCAATAGCTCTGCATACGAGGCAGGTCGTGGTTGCCGAGGATGACCGTTGGCCAACCGGCATCGTGCAACAAACTGTCCTGGCTGGTGTAGAAGGAGCGAAGCGCCTGCATCTTGACATCGGAAGGGACAATGGGAGAGCCATCGGGCATCTGCTTGGGCACGACGTCGTTTGCATTGACATAGAACATATTGAACTCCTTGCGACGAGCATCGGTGAAGTCGAGCGTATTGATCCAAGGATTACCCTCACCCACCGTCATGCAGTCATACTTGCCGAACACTTCACGATACATTTCCTGCAGATAGTCGTGGACGTGTGGTCCGTGGCAATAGTAGTCGCCGAAACTCTTATAACGAGTGAAGTCAATCTCGGGAAAGAGCGTGTCCTTCGAGCAATAGGAAGCCACATCGATGCGATATCCATCGATGCCCTTATCGAGCCAGAATCGCATACCCTTGTAGAAATCCTGCCGCATACGGGGATTCTCCCAGTTCAGGTCGGGCTGCTTGCGGCTGAAATAATGGAGGTAATAAGCATTGGTCAGCGAATCGTAACGCCAGGCGCTGAGGTCGGGATCCATATCGCTATGGCGATGGGGAGGGATGCCCTTCTCGGCAGGCCACCAGTGATAATAGTCGCGATAGGGATTGTTGCGACTTTTTCGTGACTCTTGGAACCAGGCATGTTCGTCGCTCGAATGATTGACAACCAGATCAAGAATAAGTCGGATGCCGCGCTGATGCATGCCGGCGAGAAGCTCGTCGAAGTCCTGCATCGTGCCGAAGTCACTCATGATGGCCGTATAGTCGCTTACGTCGTAGCCATTGTCATCGTTGGGTGACGGGAATATCGGATTGAGCCAGACGACATCGACACCGAGGCTTTGGATGTAGTCGAGATGCTGGATGATGCCGCGCAAATCGCCCACACCATCGCCATCGCTGTCGGCATAGCTACGAGGATAGATCTGATAGACGACAGCCTCCTTCCACCAGGTGTGCTGCTGGCTTGGGTCGTGGTCGGTGGTAGTCTCTTTCTGACATGCGGTCAGAGCCAGAAGGGCCGAAAGAAGAAGAGTGGATTGCTTCATTGATGGAATACGTTTTATGGTTTGACAAAATGTGATTCGTTTGACGGTGCAAAGATACATCTATTTATTTAAATAGGTAATAGACGGGAATGAACGAGGAGCAGGGTGGCGAAACAATCCGGCTGTAAATGAATGTTTTGGCATGTGGGGAAGATTCGGAGAAAGGAGCCTTCCGCAAATGACGGATAATGGATTATTAAAAACGGGAACAAGAAAAAAGGTGTAATTTTGTACATTTTTACCCACTCCCTAATTTACGACCCATAGAAAATGCAAATAGCTGATTATAAGATATAAACTTTTTCAAATACACTCCCAAAACACTCCCTGCCCTTGGATAGGCAGGATTATCGCCCTACCTTTGCAGCGCCATTTCAGAAATAATGGCATCACGCAGGAATCCTTTCCTGATATTCATACCACGAAGCAAACCCAAATAAATAATAGTATTACAATGAAGCACAGTTTTTCACAGTTCAAGAGATCGCTGCTCTCGCTGGCAGCATTCCTACTCTCTGCAGTGACAGCATTTGCACAGAGCACCGTGACAGGTGTAGTACGTGACGAATTCGGCGACGGCATCATCGGTGCCAACGTCATCGTCAAAGGCACCACCAACGGCGGCACCACCGATCTGGATGGTAACTTCACAATCCAGGATGTCAAGACAAATGATGTCCTTTCGGTTTCCTACATCGGTTACATCACCGAAGAGATTGTCTATACCGGACAGAAAACCATCGACATCACCCTGCGTGAAGACAACCAGGCCCTCGAGGAGGTGATGGTGGTTGGTTATGCCGTAGGTTCGAAGCGCACCATTTCGGGTGCCGTCGATCGCATCAAGAAGGAAGACATGAACCAAGGCGTAGTAAACAGTCCAGCTGATGCCTTGAAGGGCAAGTCGGCCGGTGTAGTCATCGCACAATCGGGCGGCGACCCCATGGGCAACACCAGTATCAACATTCGTGGCACCAGCTCGCTTTCGGGCGGCAGCGACCCATTGGTAATCGTTGATGGCGTGTTTGGCGACATGACGATGCTCAATGCCTTGGCTCCAAACGACATCGAGAGCATGACCATCTTGAAAGATGCATCCGAAACTGCACAGTACGGTAGCCGCGGCGCAGCTGGCGTCATCGTAGTGACCACCGTGAAGGGCAAAGCCGGAGTCTCAAGAATCGACTACAACGGACAGTTCGGTATCAACCACGTCTATAAGAACCTCGACCTGATGAGTGCTGACAACTGGCGCAAGCAAGCTGCCAGCAGCGGTGCAGGATTCACCGACCTGGGAGCCAACACCAACTGGTTTGAGGCCATCGAGAACAGCACCTCCATCACCCAGAACCACAGCCTGGCATGGTCGGCAGGAACCGACGAGCACAACATGCGTGCCTCAATAGGTATGGTGCAGAAGGAAGGTATCATCAAGAACTCCGATATGACCAACTATACTGCCAAGCTCGACGCTCAGCAGTATGCCTTCGACCGCCATCTCAAGCTCGAACTCGGCATCACTGCCTCCGAGCGCGACGGCAAGATGATGTACAGTTCGCACGACCTCTTCTATGCAGCAGGCCAGTACAACCCCACCTATCCCACCCAGCGCAATGCGGCAGGAATCTGGGACGAGGATTATGCAGCCTCCGAAATCTTCAATCCTCTCGGACAGCTCAGCGTCGACAACGATTACAATGTGGCTCACGTCAACGTGCACGGCAAGGCTACCTGGACCATCGTCAAGGACCTCAACCTGTCAGCATTCGGCAGCTACACCTACATTGGCATCCAGCACAAGCAGTACGTCCCCAGCGACATCGTGCAAGGCCAGCGCAACGGCAACGGTATGGCATGGATCGGCAACACCACACGCCGCGACATGATGGGCAGCGTACAATTGAGCTACGCAAAGGAACTTGGCCGTCATCACATCGACGCTCTTGCCCTCGTTGAGGGTCAGAAATATACACGCTTCTACAATTCGACCAAGAGCACAGGCTATGAGACCAACTACTTCGGCTACAACAACCTTGAAGCTGGCTCGACCGTCAGCTACGGCTATGCCACTTCGAACAAGATGGAGAACGTCCTGATGTCGTATATGGCTCGTCTGAACTACATGTTTGCCGACCGTTATATCGCCACCGTAAACTTCCGTACCGACGGCAGTTCGAAACTTGGCGCCGACAACAAGTGGGGCATCTTCCCATCGGCCTCTGTCGCTTGGGTTATCAGCCAGGAGGAATGGATGCGCAATGTACGTTGGATCAACAACATGAAGCTTCGTGCCGGCTATGGCGTCACCGGTAACCAGGATGCCATCGATGCATACACTTCGCTGCAACTCATGAAGCCCAACGGCATCACGCAGGTCAATGGTGTCAACACCACCACCTTCGCCATCACTTCGAATGCCAACCCCGACCTCAAGTGGGAGGTGAAGAAGACGTTCGACGTAGGTCTTGATATGGCAATGTTCAAGAATCGCCTGAACCTCACTCTCGACTACTATCGTTCGACCACCAGCGACATGCTCTACACCTATTCGGTACCCGTTCCTCCCTTCACCTACAACACCCTGTTGGCTAATATCGGCGAAATGACCAACAATGGTTTCGAAATTGCCGTGAGCGGTGACATCGTCAAGACCAAGGACTGGACCTTCAACGCCGGCTTCAACCTCAGCTTCCAGCAGAACAAGCTGAAGAGCCTGCATGGCACCTATCAGGGCCAGGAGCTCACCACCGCCGAGCACATCGCCGTGTCGAGTGTCAATGGTCAGGGACAGACACAGGACAACAACGTGGTCTATCTGATGGAAGACCAGCCCGTGGGCGTCTTCTACCTCTATCATTGCAACGGCATCACCGACGAGGGCATCTACGACATCGCCGACCTCAATGGCGACGGCACCATCTCGAAGGGTGATGACAGCCCCGACCGTCAGGTATGCGGACAGGCCACTCCCAAGGTCTTCCTCGGCGCAAGCCTTGGTCTGAAGTACAGGAGCTGGGATCTCGCCATGCAGTTCAACGGTGCATTCGGTCACAAGATCTTCAACAACACCAGCCTCACCTACTACAACACCGCCAACTTCCCCACCTACAACGTCTTTGCCGATGCCTTCGAGCAGAACAACGGCAAAGGCATCAAGGACTCGCAGATCTCCGACTACTGGCTCGAGAAGGGCGACTACGTGAACCTCGAATACATCAGCCTGGGCTACAACTGGGGCAAGGAGCGTCTCAACTGCAAGTACCTTTCGAACATCCGACTGGCACTCAGCTGCAACAACGTGATGACCTTCACCGGATACAGCGGCCTCACCCCACTCATCAACTCCACCAGCTTCACCAATGGCTACCTCGGCATGGACGACAAGCAGATCTATCCCCTCAACCGCACCTTCTCCGTGTCGCTGGGTGTAACATTCTGATAATTATTTTACGAACATTAGAAAACAGATACTATCATGAAGAAATATATTCTTGGCACAATGATTCTCGGCATGGGGCTGCTGACGAGCTGCTCACTCGACGAAACTCCCGCAAGCGCCTTCACCGAAGAGGAAGCCTACCAGAGCTCCACGCTGGTATATGTCAACACCGTGGCCAACATCTATTCGGCCATCGGCAACAAGTTCTACGGCTCGGACGGCAGTTCGGTGCATACCCTCCAGGAATTCACGTCCGATGCCACCATGCTTCCCGGTCGTCAGGGCGACTGGGTCGATGGCGGCAAGTGGCAGAACCTGTTCCTCCACTTCATCGACCCCACCACCAACCCGCTCAGCGACAACTGGAACAACCTCTACGGCCTCATCGGTCTCTGCAACAACTCGATCGACAAGCTTGAGGATCTGAAGAGCATCAACGATGCCGCTGCCACCTACCAGTATGAGGTACGCGCCGTAAGGGCCATGTGCTACTACTATCTGATGGACCTTTTCGCACAGGTCCCCGTCGTTACCTCTTCGAAGATGAGCATCAGCGACGTGGCTCAGTCCAATCGCTCAGACGTCTTCAAGTTCGTGGTCAGCGAGCTCAGCGAATGCATCCCCTACCTGTCGGATGCACAAAGCCAGAAGACCGGCGAATACTACGGACGCATGACCAAGGCTGTCGCCTACATGGTGATGGCCAAGGTGGCACTCAACGCTCCCGTCTATACTATCGACAACACCTCTGCCACCAGCTATCAAGCATTTGTCGGCGACGACAAGAGCCGCAAGTCGGTAGCCAGCGAGACTCTTGGTCAGGCTGTCAGCTCACGCGGAAAGAGCATCAGCATCACCCTCGACGGCACCAGCCGAAACGCTTGGGAGACTGTCATCTATTGTGTAGATAAGATCACGGCACAGGGCTATAGCCTGCAAGCCAATGTGACCGACTGCTTCAGCACCAGCAACCAGAGTTCGGTGGAGAACATCTTCACCCGTCCCAACGACGAGACCACCTACCGCGTGGAGGACTACAACGTGATCCGTTCGCTGCACTACAACCACGCCAGTGCCTTGGGCAAGAGCGCATGGAACGGTGCCTGTGCCACAGTGCACGAGATGAACATCTTCGGCTACGGAACTCCCGAGCAGGATCCCCGCCTCAGCCTCTTCTTCTTCACCGGCCAGGACTATGTGGAGCAGACCGGCACCACCGTGGATGACGGTGTAGGCGGCGTGCTCGAATACCTGCCCCTCGAAGCACAGGTCGATTACCCGAAGGAGGGTGAATGCGATGAAGTCTTCAAGAATGCACACGTCGTGAAGTGCGGTGGTGCACGTCTGAAGAAATACCAGTACGACCTCACCTCCCAGACCTGGAACATCGGCAACCAGGACCTCGTGATCTTCCGTTATGCCGATGCCGTACTGATGAAGGCCGAAGCCGAATACCGCAACGGCACAGGCGATGCCTTGGCCGACCTCAACACCATCCGCGAACGTGTAGGAGCAACTCCTCTCACCACTCTCACTCTCAACGATATCCTCAACGAACGCATGCTTGAACTCTGCTGGGAGGGCGTACGCCGCCAGGATCAGGTACGCTTCTGCACCTTCACCCAGCCCACCGAAGACCGTTTCGTAGGTGTCTGGAAGAATGCCGTAGCCAACAACTACGTGGACGATAACCAGGGATACACCAATGTCTATCCTATTCCATCGTCAGTGCTCAGCCTCAATACCAGTTTCAAGCAGAATCCCGGTTATTGATTCCCTTTTGAAGGTTTAGTTTTAAATAATATGTGTGTGTTAATGTGCTGCTTCTGCGAAGAAACAGCACATTTTTTCGTACTTGAGAAAATTTTCGGCTTCAATGCTTGCAACATTCATTTTTTCTTTGTATTTTTGCAGCGCACATAACCCTGAAAAAACGATGACCCAACTACGAAAACTAATATCATTGGCCCTATGTCTGGCAGCCTGCCTGACATCCCCCGCCATAGCCAGCCACACCACCGAACAACTGCTGCGCCTGCTCGATGCCGACGTGGCCAACCGTACCTCGTTCATTCAGAAGCGGGAAAAGGAAATCGACAACCTGAAACTTCTGCTTCCTCGAAGCCCAGTCTCAGCACGTTTCGAGGTCTGCGACGAGATCTGCCAGCGCTATGTGGGATTCAATGCCGACTCAATGCGACATTATGGTGAACTTTGTCTGCAATATGCCCGTGACCCTCAGTTTGGTAGCGCTGAAAAGTTACAACGTGCCAACATACACCATGCTTTCAGCCTGGCTACCAATGGCCTCTATGAACAGGCTAAGGAATTGTTGATCCCGATGGAAGGTAATGTCTTCCTTAGCAACCGGCTGGACTACTTCAAGGCAAAGACACTACTATTAGTATGGGAGAGTGACTTTTCCACCTTACCCGATGCCTTGGAACAGATCAAGCCCCAGCTTATGGCTTGCTATGATTCAATCATCAGTTACGAACAGGACCCTCTCTTCCGACTGCATCAACGCGCCATCTTGGCTGGTTTCGAAGACCAGGAGAAGGCCAAACAATACGTTCTGCCGGCTCTCGACACCATAAGCCTCGATAATCCTGACCTACGTTTTCTGGCCAACACGGCAGCCACCAACTACAAAGCATTGCATGAGCCCGATAGCGCCCTTCACTACTATGCGCTGAGTGCCTTGTCGGATCTGAGACAAGGGGTGCTCGAACATGCTTCGCTTCCCACACTTGCGCTGCTGCTTTTCGCCCGAGGAGACATCGACCGAGCATACAGTTATATGAAATGCAGTGTGGAGGATGCCGAAGCCTGCGGTGCCCGCCTGCGTACGGTGCAGATTGCCGAAGATGTCCCCATCATCCTGGATGCCTACCAGGCCAAGGTCAAGGCACAAAATTCACGACTTCGGAATGGGCTGATTGCCCTGGCGTTGCTACTAACAACGGTCACCATTCTTTTCGGTCTCCTCTTCTACACCCATCGCCGACTTCGCAGGGCACGACAGCGTGAACTGGCCTACCACGACGACCTGCGTCGCAGCAAGCTGGAAGTCGAACAGGCACTCCGACAAGTCAGACAGACCAATAGCCAGTTGAAGGAAAGCAACCAGATCAAAGAGACCTATGTCACCCAATACATGAAACAATGTTCGGCTGGCATCGCCAAGATTGAAGCCTATCGTCTCTCGCTGCAAAAAACTGCCCTCTCGAGCAACTATGGCAAGCTGCTCGAAACCATCAAGGACACCCGCGTCATCGACAAGGAGCTGGATGAATTCTATCGCAGCTTCGACGAGACCTTCCTGAGCCTCTTCCCTACGTTCAAGACCGACTTCAATGCACTACTTCGACCCGAAGAGCAACTGCCCGAGGGAGATGCAGGTCGCCTCAGCACCGAACTGCGAATTTTCGCGCTCATCCGCCTGGGCTTTACCGACAGCGAGGAGATAGCCAACTTCCTGCGCTATTCGGTCAAGACCATCTACAACTACCGCACCAGGATACGCAACAAGGCCCTGGGCGACCGCAACCTTCTGGAACATCAATTGATGGATATCGGAATCATCGGTTCCTGATGCCACTAGTTCACGGCACAAAGATGCTGCACGTCGTCGTCGAATGTCTCGCGACGACGTGCTTTGCTTTTCATCACCGAACGGCAGTTATAGATGGTCTGAGGCGAAAGAAACAGCAGACCAGCAATGTCAGCGGTGTTCTTCACCCCCAAACGAATTAAGGCAAAGGTGCGCAGTTCGGTAGTGAGCGTGCCGGGCGTCTTCACGGCTATTTGCCCTTCGTCGGAAAGCAGCGCATTGAACTCCTCCACAAAAGTGGGATAAAGGTCCAGAAACGCCTTGTCGAAACGATGCAGGAAGGTCGAGGCATCCTGTTCGGAGATGCGTGTCGACGAGATGGTATGCAGCAGTTCCTGTGCCTGGTTGGCCTTGATCTTTCGCTTCACCAGGGTCTGGTACATCCCCAGCTTGTCGATGTATTTGGCACAAAGGTCAATGAAGATCGAGGCCAATCCTTCACGGCGCTTGTTGGTGTGGATGAGTTGCTGGTTGAGTTCCTTCAATTGCTGGTTGAGTGCGGCATGCGTCTTGTTGCTGTCAGCCAACTGCTTGTTCATATTGATCAATTTTTGATGACTGCTAGCAAGTTCCCTGCGCCTCGAAGCCAGTTTACGGTTCTGCTTGTAGATGTAATATGCTGTGAGGAGCAAAGCCAGCACCAACAAGGAAATGAAAACGACAGAATTTCGCAATTTCTGATTCTTGGCTACAATCGTGGCCTGATAAGTGTTCATGATCTGTGGAAGCGTGCGTGATATTTCGAGGATACGCAATCGGTTGTTGTAGAACTTGGCATCCTCCATCGACGTATTGATGTAGAGTTCTGCACGCGTGATCTGTTCTTCGCTCTCATCGAACAGGCAAACGGCCAGATCCTGCAAGGCGAGGTTTTCCATCGTGCAGTTCTTCAGGTCGCACATCGCCGCCTTGATCACATATTCTATATATTTATCCTGTTCTCCAGCCACCCTATAATTGCCCGCCAAAGCAAATGAGGCCATTGAGTATGCCCTGGAATGTTGGTCGATGCGCTTCACAGCCTGCTGGTAATGGAAGCGGGCCTGTTTGTCGTCGTGGTCCAGATAAACATTCTTCTCTCCCTGATAGTAATCGTAAAGGGGATTGTCGGTCCCGACATATCCGATAGCCTGGCGCAGGCAACTGTCCGCCTTGGAGCGATAAAGCGGGGCATAGTTGGCGTCGTGGCAATAGTCCGACCAATAGGAATAAATGACATTATAGGCCATGAGTTGCTTGAAGCGCAATAGCGAGTCCGTGGGCTGTTCACTGAGCGCATTCAAACATTCCAATGCTTCGGAATAAAGTCCACCGATGGCAAGAATCTCCGAACGATGGATGGTGAAGAGGGTAGTAAAATAACTGTTGCGCTGTTGGAGGGCCATAGCAAGTCCTCGGTCGGCATACAGCATGGCCGAATCGAACTGGAACACATGGTATTCTTCATACAGGTCATCGATGATGGAAAGTGTTCTTTCTCCAATGACACCTTCGCTGAGCTTCCTTTTCAGGGAAGCGATTCGCTCACTCTTGACTTGTATATACTGTGAGCGTTGAGCAATGGCTGCATCCAGACTATCCATCAGCTGAAGATTGTCAGCTCTCATCGGGAGTGACAGCACGAGAAACAACAATAGAAGAAATGACTTTTGCATAGTAATAGAGTCGATTCAGAGGGTTTCGATGGGGCAAAGATAAAAGGATTTTTTTATATCTCCAACTATTTTTGGAAAAATTTCCTCTTTTTTGCAAAATTGGCCATTTTTACTATGGCATTTTTGTCAATTATAATAAATTACTGATTTACAATAGAATATTTTCTAATAATTCTCCCATACTTTTACTATATCTTTACTAAGGTGTACAACCTATTAATATTTGTCATTACTTTGCAGCAGAATTTCAAACACAAACCAAATTATAACGAGCAGTATGGAACAAACCAAACAACCTCTCAAAATGCGCTTCGTGCTCAGTCTCCTTGCGATTCTGATGCCACTTGGCCTCCTTGCGCAAAATATTAATGTGCATGGTGTAGTAAAGGACCAGACAGGAGAAACTGTCATTGGTGCCACTGTTATCCAAAAGGGAACCAACAACGGAACTGTGACCGACTTCGACGGCAACTTCTCCCTTTCTGTCCCGACGGATGCAACACTTTCCATTTCATTCATCGGCTTCGCGACCCAGGAAATCCCTGTTGCAGGCAAGACCGACTTCTCAGTCGTCCTACAGGATGACAATCAGATACTCAGCGAAGTTGTTGTCGTGGGCTACGGCACCATGCGCAAGAGTGACCTGACGGGAGCCGTTGGTTCATTAGGCACCAAGGATATGGAGAACACCCCTGTAGCCAACATCGGACAGGCAATCCAAGGCAAGATTGCTGGCCTGCAAGTCATCGATGCCGGCAAGCCTGGTGACAACGTATCGATCAAGATACGTGGCCTTGGCTCTATCAACAACTGCGACCCTCTTGTAGTTATCGATGGTGTGCCCACCGACCTCGGCCTGTCAAGCATCAATATGGCCGACGTGGAACGCATGGACGTGCTGAAGGATGCTTCGGCTACTGCCATCTATGGTTCACGAGGTGCCAACGGCGTGGTAATGATCACCACCAAGAAGGGTAAGGAAGGCAAGGGCAAACTCTCGCTTTCGGCCAACTATGCCATCCAGAACGCCACCAAGACTCCCGAACTGCTCGATGCAAGCCAGTATGCTGCACTCAGCAACGACATGATGGCAGGTGCAGGGTATGAAATGAATCCCGCGTGGTCGAACCCCACTGCATTAGGTAAAGGCACAAACTGGCTTGACGAACTCCTCCGCACAGGATATATGCAAAACTACACCGTCAGCTACTCGGGCGGCAGCGAGAACTCGCACTACTACGTCTCGGCAGGCCTTCTTGACCAAACAGGCATCGTGAAGAGTGTCGAATACCGCCGCTTCACCTTCCAGGCCAACAGCGACGCCAAAGTGCTCGACTGGTTGAAGTTCTCGAACAACATCACCGTCAGCGCCGACCGCAAGAAGCAGGGCGCCTACGACCTAGGCAACACCTACAAGGCATTGCCTATCTATGACATCAAGGACGAAAGCGGCGAATGGACAGGTCCCGAGGGCAATTCCCTCTGGTACGGCAGCACACGCAATCCTATCGGTCCCACTCATACCGACCGTCAGAAGACCAACGGCTACAATCTCCTGGGCAACCTGACAGCTGAGCTAACACTCACCGGTTGGCTTAAGTTCAAGAGCACCATTGGTGCCGATGCCAGGTTCTGGTTTGCCGACAACTTCACCCCGAAATATGCATGGAAGCCCATTGCCACTGAGGAGAGTTCTCGCTACAAGAGCGACAACAAGTCGTTCACCTACCTTTGGGACAACTATTTCCTCTTCGACTATACGTTTGCAAAGAAACACCACGTAGGCCTCATGGCGGGCACCTCGGCACAATGGAACAAGTTTGACTACCTCAATGCCCAGAAGAACATCTTCGCCTTCGAGAACGTCCATGAGATGGACAACGGACAGGAGATGTATGCCATCGGCGGCAACGAGACCGAATGGGCACTCTTCTCCTACATGGCACGTGCCACCTACGACTACAACAACCGTTACCTGCTCACCGCTACCCTACGTCGCGACGGCAGCAGCCGCTTCGGACGCAACAACCGCTGGGGTATGTTCCCCTCCGTCTCGGTGGCATGGCGCATCAGCGAGGAGTCGTGGTTCAAGAAGACAGATACGCTCAGTGACCTCAAGATCCGTATGGGCTATGGCGTGACCGGTAGCCAGGCCAGCGTAAGCAACTACGGCTACCTTGCCTCCTACAACACCAGTGTCTATCCCTTTGGACATACCGGCACCGAACAATCGGCCCTCGTCTCTTCGACCCTTGCCAATCCCAACATCCACTGGGAAGAAGTGGCTCAGGCCAACGTCGGCTTTGACGCCGTACTCTTCGCTTCGCGCGCCAATCTCTCGGTCGATGCCTACGTGAAGAACACCAACGACATGCTCGTCAAGGCCAGCATCCCCATCACCTCGGGCTTCGAAGACACCAGCACCACCTATACCAATGCCGGCAAAGTGCGCAACATGGGCGTCGAAGTAACTCTCCACACCGTCAATCTCAAGGGCGAACTGGGATGGGAAAGCGACTTCTCATATACCTATAATAAAAATAAGATCAAGGACCTCAACAGCGACGTGCCCTACTACATCAACCAGATCAACAACTCCTACGTGACGATGCTGCAGAAGGACTACCCCATCAACGTCTTCTATGGCTATGTGACCGACGGCATCTTCCAGAACTACAGCGAAGTCGAATCGCACGCCATACAGCCGGGCGCCGAACCAGGCGATATCCGCTTCCGTGACCTCAACAACGACGGCGTGATCAACGACGACGACCGCACAGTCATCGGCAACCCCAACCCCGCACATCTCTTCTCGATGGGCAACAACCTCAGCTACAAAGGCTTCGAACTCGGCATCTACCTCCAAGGTGTAGCAGGTGGAAAGATATTCAATGCCAACAACATCGACCTCACCGGTATGGCTGCTGCCTACAACCAGACCACTGACGTCCTCGATCGTTGGAGGGGCGAAGGAACAAGCACATCGATGCCAAGAGCCGTCTTCGGCGACCCCAACCAGAACAACCGCATCAGCGATCGCTATGTCGAAAACGGTTCCTACCTCCGTCTGAAGACCATCTCGTTGGCCTACAGCTTCCCCAAGAACTGGCTCAAGGTACTGACCATCGACAGCGCACGCCTTACCCTCTCGTGCGAGAACGTAGCCACCATCACCGGATACTCCGGTTTTGACCCCGAGGTCGGCATCAACGGCATCGACCTCTCTACCTATCCCATCTCACGCACATTCAACATCGGCTTAAACTTCAACTTCTAAAACGACGACAGACATGAAAAAGATATATATGATGGCCTTGGCAGCATTGCTCCTCTCCTCCTGCGGCGAAGACTTCCTCGACAAGGAACCCAAGAATACGGTTGACCCCGAAACCAACGTCACCGACGACGTGGCTGTAGCCCTGGCCAATGCCTGCTACCGCACACTCCAGTCGTCCAACATGTACAACCAGCGCATCTGGACCCTTGACATAGTAGCCGGCAACAGCATCGTAGGCGCAGGCGGTGGCACCGACGGACTTGAGACCGTTCAAGCCTCCAACTTCATCACACAGAGCGACAACGGCATGGCCCTCTACATGTGGCGTTCTCCCTGGGTGGGCATCGGACAATGCAACATCCTGATCCATGCCCTCGAAGGACAGGAACTCGAGCCTGGTGGCCTCAAGGAACGCTCGCTGGCCGAAGCCTACTTCCTTCGCGCTCATTACTATTTTGTCCTCGTGCGTCTCTACGGCGGCCTGCCTTTGCGTACCGAGCCCTACAATCCGGGCGAATCGACCGACATCGCACGCTCCTCAATCGAAGAGACCTACGCTCAGATCATTGCCGACTGCCAGCGTGCCATCGACCTGCTGCCCGCCAAGTCGCAGTACAACAGCGACAACGTAGGCCGCGCCAGCCGCGATGCCGCCCTCACCATGATGGCCGACATACTGCTCACCCTCGCCCCACAGAACCAGAGCTACTACAGCCAGGTGGCCAGCCTCTGCGATCAGGTGACAGCCCTCGGCTACGACCTCAGCCAGTGTGCCTATGAAGACAACTTCGACGCAACCATCAACAATGGCCCTGAAAGCATCTTCGAAGTGCAGTTCTCGGGCAACACCGAATACGACTTCTGGGGCAACAACCCGCAGTCGAGCTGGCTCAGCACCTTCATGGGGCCGCGCAACGCCGACTTCGTGGCAGGCGGCTACGGCTGGAACCAGCCCACGCAGGAGTTCGTGGATCAATATGAACCAGGCGACCTGCGCAAGGACATGACCATCCTCTACGAAGGCTGTCCCGACTTCGACGGAAAAGCCTACCGCAGCAGCTACAGCAACACAGGCTACAACGTCCGCAAGTTCCTCGTCAGCAAGTCCATCTCGCCCGAATACAACACCAATCCGCAGAACTTCGTGGTCTATCGCTACGCCGACGTGCTGCTCATGAAGGCCGAAGCCCTCAACGAACAGGGACAGACAGCACAGGCTGCCGACGCGCTCAACATCGTGCGCCAGCGTGCCGGTCTTGCCAACGTGGCCAACCTTACACAAGAGGCCATGCGTGAGAAGATCATCCACGAACGTCGCATCGAACTGGCCTTCGAAGGACACCGCTGGTTCGACATGATCCGCGTGCAGGGCGGCGACTATGCCGTCGGCTACCTCCACTCCATCGGCAAGACCCAGGCTACCCGCGAACGTCTGCTTTTCCCAATCCCACAGACCGAGATGGATGCCAACAGCCTGATGACACAGAACCCGGGTTACTAATCTCAAAAAACACTCACCACGATGAAAAAGTCTTTCAATCATATCCCTGCCATCATTCTCTGCGGTCTTGCCCTTACCGCATGCACCGACAATGACTATATGGAGCTCGACAAGGGTCACGACACACTGGCCCTCTCGGCCTTCCAGTCGGCCGACGTGCTCGACGAAGCTCTCCATGCGAGCGAGGCTATCTCCCTCAGCTGGACCACAGGCACCAACTACGGTACCGGCAACCGTATCTGTTATACCCTCGAGATTGCACCCGCAGGATCGGGCTTTGCCGATGCCTACACGGCCGTCGATCAGCAAACGCAGACCTATTCCTGGTCGGTCAGCCAGGAGAACCTCAACGCCTTGTTGCTCGACAAGTTCGGCGGAGCAGCAGGTCAAAGCCAGCAACTCGATGCCCGTGTCACCGCCCACGTAACTGGCCAAAGCGAGGTTCAGACAGCCACACTCACGTTTGCCGCTACTCCCTATACCCCCGTCACCTCCACACTCTACCTTGTGGGTGATGCCACGCCCAATGGTTGGGACAACTGGCATGCCACCGAGATGAAACGCATCGACAACGGACAATTCACCTGGGAAGGCAATCTCCGACCAGGCTCGTTCAAGTTCCTCACCACCCTCGGCGAATGGATTCCTTCGTACAACCGCGACAGCGACGGACGCCTCGTGCTGCGCAACAGTTTCGACGAACCCGACGAGCAGTGGCAGATCACCGAAGAGCATTACTATCAGGTCAATGTCAATCTGCTCACCCGCGAAATGACTTACGTTCAGACCGATGGCGAGGCTCCACGCTTCGAAAACCTCTATTTCGTCGGACAACCCACAGGATGGGGCTTCGTCAAGATGCAGCGCGACCCGCTCGACCCATTCCTCTTCCGCTACGGCCGCTTCTTCGAATCGGGCAATGGCGGCGAGTTCAAGTTCGGCACTTCAGAAGGAGCTTGGGAGAACATGCTCAAGGCAACACAAGCCAATGCCCCCTATACCGACACCGCAATGGAATTTGTGGCAGGTTATGACCCCGACAACAAGTGGTTCCTGCAGGAGAGCGAGACCAACCGTGCCTACAAGATCTGCGTCGATATCCGTTCGGACCGCGAGCGAATGATGATGCGCGAATTCACACCCTACGAGATGATCTATCTGGTAGGCGATGCAGCACCTTGCGGCTGGGATCTCGGCAATGCCACGGCCATGACAGCCACCGAAAGCCCCTACATCTTCACCTGGACAGGTAACCTGAATACAGGCGAACTGAAGTTCTCTTGCGACAAGCAGTCCGACTGGAACGGCGCTTGGTTGATGAATGCTTATGGCAATGGCGTAGAACCCACAGGCGACACCGAACAGGCACTCTTCATCAACAAGAGCGACGACTACTTGAAGGCTCAGTACCTCGACGTGAACATAGGCGACGTTGACAACAAGTGGCGCATCATGTCGGCAGGTACCTACACCATCACCATTAATCAACTCGACGAAACCGTCTCCATCGTGAAACAATAACAATTAATAATTAACAATTAACAATTAATAATTGTTTGCTTGATTCATATTCTACAAGACGAAGGTATCGTCTGTTAACTCCCACTAACTCCCACTAACTCCCGTTAACTCCCCAAATAAAATGAAAATGAACCTCTTGTTCCTTGCCTTTGCAGCACCCATGCTGCTATCGTGCAGTTCCGATGATGACGATAACATCGGCAACGTGCCCACCGACATCATCCAACCTGTGGTCAACACCACCGCACAACTCCAACTCGACATCCGCACCGACCGCGCTCTTTATCAGCCAGGTCAGACCATTCTCTTCACCGCCGAGGGCACTATGCCCTCCGGTGCCAGAGTGCGCTACCGCCAGGGTTGTGACATCGTGGCCGACGAAGCCCTCGGCAACACATCGTGGACATGGACTGCCCCCCAGACCGACTTCACCGGTTATATGGTGGATGTTTATGTCACCGATGGCACGGCAGAGACGATTTATGGCACTACGGGCGTCGATGTTTCGAGCGACTGGGCACGCTTCCCGCGTTATGGCTTCGTGGCATCGTTCGACCAGAGCAAGTCGCCCGAAGTGATAGCCCGCGAACTCGCCCTGCTCAACCGCTGCCACATCAACGGCATCCAGTTCTACGACTGGCACTACAAGCACCAGTGGCCCCTGGGCGGCACACGAGACGAGTTGATGGAGGCATATACCGATATCGCCAACCGCGAAATCTATACAAGCGTCGTCAAGGAATACATCGCCCAACAGCACGCCCTCGGCATGAAGGCCATGTTCTACAACCTTTGCTATGGAGCCCTCGACGATGCCGCGCAAGATGGCGTCAATCCGAAGTGGGGCATCTACACCAACACCAACCACAACCAGGACAAGCATTCGCTGCCTTCGGGCTGGAAGGGCGACATCTTCCTCATGGATCCCTCCAACAGCGACTGGCAGCAGTATCTGGCCGATCGTAACGACGATGTGTATTCCTGCTTCGACTTCGACGGTTTCCACATCGACCAACTAGGTGACCGCGGCACGGTGTATGACTACTACGGTAGCCAACTCAACCTAGCCAAAGGCATCGGCTCGTTCATTGAAGCCATGAAGGCACGCCATGCCGACAAGCGGCTGGTGATGAATGCCGTCTCGGGTTATGCCGCCGACCAGATCGGAGCAACGGGCAAGACCGACTTCATGTACACCGAGATGTGGGGCGGAGAATCACAGTACAGCGACGTGCGCGAAGTCATCAGCCGCAACACCGCCTATTCGGGCGGCAAGAACACCATCATCGCTGCCTACATGAACTATGGCAAATCGGGGTCGGCGGGCACATTCAACACACCAGGCATCCTGCTCACCGATGCCGTGACGTTCGCCCTCGGCGGCGCACATCTCGAACTCGGCGACGGCCATATGCTCTGCCACGAATACTTCCCCAACAGCAACCTGCAGATGAGCGATGAACTCAAGTCGGCTATCGTAACCTACTACGACTTCCTTGTCGCCTACGAGAACCTGCTGCGCGATGGTGGCAGCGAGACCATTGCCACACTTGCTTCGGGCAAAGCCGACGTAGCCATCACCGCCTGGCCCCCGAAACTCCAGACAGTGACCACCTACGCAAAGAATGTCGACGGAAAGCAGGTGGTCCATCTGCTCAACTTCCTGCAGGCCAACAGCCTCAGTTGGCGTGACGAG
>JAZQBS010000189.1:0-2276 GCA_045545875.1 Bacteroidales bacterium | reverse complement strand
GCACGAACAATGTGCGCACGAGTGGTATTGAACGTCATTCCGACGATGGCAGCCTTCACCTGATCCTGCCACCATGGAGCCCCAAGGCCCGAAAATGCAGGGATGAGATAGACACCGCCATTGCTTTCGACACTAGTGGCGATAGCTTCGGTTTCGGCAGGGCTTCCGATGAGCTTCATCTGGTCGGCCATCCACTTCAGGGTAGCACCCGTGCTGTAGATATTGCCCTCATAGGCAAAGAAGGTCTTGCCGAGAATCGAAAAACCGATGGAGGTGACGAGACCTTCGGGTGCCTTGTGAGGCTGTTCGCCAATATTGAGCATCACCGACGAGCCAGTGCCATAGGTTACTTTGCCGGTACCTGCACTGAAGCACATCTGACCAATTAGTGCGCCATGCGAATCACCCAATACACCAGCGATTTCGATGGGAGCACTGAATAGGCCTTCGACGGTTGTCTCGCCATAATATGCATCGCACGGACGCGGTTCGGGCAGCGCGGCCACAGGAATACCGGTGGCCCTGAGTACGTCGGCATCCCATGCCTGCTTATAGATATTGAAGACCATGGTGCGGCTGGCATTGGTGTAGTCAGTGGCAAACGTCCTGCCTGCGGTCAGACGCCAGACGAGCCAGCAGTCGATGGTGCCGATGAGGAGTTCACCGGCCTCAGCCTTGGCACGGGCACCTGGAACATTGTCGAGAAGCCAGCAGATCTTACTTGCACAGAAACTAGGATCAACCTTCAAGCCCGTACGTTGTTCAACCAACTGCTCCATACCCGGCTGCTTGCGCCATTGGCGGCATAACTCGGCGCCACGGGTATCCTGCCAAACAAGTGCATGATAGACTGGCTTGCCCGTCAGCTTGTCCCAAGCTACGACGGTCTCTCGCTGATTGGTGATGGCGAGGGTATAGTTGTCGGGATTGAGATCGCGGCCTTCGAGCAACTGTCCGATGGCCTTGACGGTGTTGGCATAAATCTCCTCGGCATTATGTTCCACCCATCCGGCCTTCGGATAATACTGCTGGTGAGCCACCGAGGAACGCGCAAGCAACTTGCACTGCTCGTCGAAGAGAAGCGCCTTGGTAGCCGATGTGCTTTGGTCAATAGCAATGATATATTTCATAACCTTTCGAACCTTTCAGAACCTTTCTTAACCCTTCAGAACCTCCTTTGCAGCCTTATAGATGCCTTCGTAGTCGAATCCATAGTGGTGGAAGACCTCGAGAGGCTTGGCATGGATGACGTTCTCGTCGGGAACACCAAGGATGCGCATCTTAACAGGACATTCCTGTGCGGTCACTTCTGCGACCGAAGCGCCAAGACCTCCGAACACGCTGTGCTCTTCGGCGGTAACGATGGCACCCGTCTCGCGGGCAGCCTTCAGGACAGCCTCCTTGTCGAAAGGCTTGAGTGTGTGCATATCAAGCACGCGGGCACGAATGCCCTCCTTGGCCAACATGTCGGCAGCCTCCACACAGTGAGCCACGGTCTCGCCGCATCCAATCAGAGTCAGGTCGTTGCCTTCGCGCAAAGTATTGGCCTTGCCTGGAATGAATTCGAAATTGTCGTCATCATAGACATCGGGCACGGCATTGCGGCCCACACGCACGTAAGCGGGTTTGTTGTGATTGACGAGGAACTGGCACAGCTTGCGGCTCTGACGTGCATCGCAAGGTAGATAGACTTCGATGCCGGGGAAGGTTCGCAGCACGGCGATGTCGTGCAAGCTGTGGTGGGTAGCGCCCAACTGACTATAGGCCACACCACCGCTCACGCCAATAATCTTCACCGGCATCTGACTATAAGCCATATCGACCTTGACCTGTTCCAGGCTGCGGGCCACATAGAAACAGGCGGGACCGAAGACAAACACCTTCTTACCCGTCGAGGCGAGGCCTGCTGAAACGCCCACCGAATTCTGCTCGGCGATGCCCACCTCCACAAACTGCTGGGGTAAGGTCTTGACAAAGTCGTCGAGCGTGGCTGACCCCGTTGCATCGGATGTGACAACTACGATATCCTTATCTTTCTGACCCAGTTCAACAAGCGTACTGGTAATGCTCTTGCGGCATGGTATCTTATTGATTTCTTTCATTTCCAAATAACAATTAATAATTTACAATTCACAGTTGGCAATGCGGATATCAATATCGTGCAGAGCCTCTTCGTATTGAGCGGCATTGGGCACGCCATGGTGCCACTTGGCCACATTCTCCATGAAGCCTACACCCAGACCCTTGGTGCTCTTCGAGATGAAAAGGTGAGGCTT
>JAZQBS010000188.1:0-28150 GCA_045545875.1 Bacteroidales bacterium | reverse complement strand
CACAGAACGACATGGCTACGATCCGACTTATATATAATAATTTAAATAAAAAATTATTAGTTGACAGCATTTTTGGGGAATGGTTCTCGCTAACTGCAACGCTGCAACGCTGCAACGCGCGGGTACAAACATCAACATGCTACATCATTCCTCCCTCTGCAATCCGATTTCGCGGATTTTGTTCTCCAGCTCATCGCGACTGCCGGCGGCACGGGACTTCATGCGCGCGCGATAATTATATATAGTATTGGGGGTGAGGTGAAGGAATGCGGCGATGCGGGCAGAGTCGTCGATGCCGAGGCGGATGAGGGCGGCCATGCGCATGTCGGTGGTGAGCTCGCTGTCGGGACCTAATTGCTGATGGAACTCCGGACGGAGCAGGGTGTTGAACTCTTCGACGAAGTTGGGGTAAAGGCGCAGGAAGGCGGCATCGAAGTTGGCAAAGAGTTCGCGTGTCTCGGTGTCGCGCAGTTCCTCGCTGTTGGTCATTCGCAGCAGTTCCTTCAGCTGGTTGGCCTTGAGGCGGCGATTGACCTTCAGACGATAGGCGTCGAGTTTGTCTATGTAGCGCGAACAGAGGTCGAGGAAACGGCCGATGTATTCGTCCTTGACGCGGTTGGAGTCGTGCAGTTGCGCATTGACCTGCATCATCTGCTGGTTGGAGGCGTTGAGCTGGGCGTTGAGGTGGTTGAGCTTGCCGTTGATACGGCGCAATTCGTTACGTGCAGCGGCGAGCAGCTTGTTGCGCTTGTAGAGGAAGAGGAAGGAAGCGAGCAGCAGGGCGGCCAGAACGCTGACGGCACCGAGCAGGATGCTGAGGTTTCGGTTGTTCTTGCTGAGCTTGTCGCGGTAGTTGTTGTTGATGGTGGTGATGACGGGCGACACCTGCCACGAACGTGTATGTCCGCCGAACTTGGTGGTACACATCCAGGAGTATTCGATGTAGCGGTTGGAGCGTTCGAGGTCGCTGTCTTTTCCGACGAGTTCGGCAAGGGTCCAAAGCGAAGCCTGGTTGGTAACGGCATTTCGACAGTCGTCAACGGCCGACACGGCAAGCCAGTAGCGCCTCCCAGCCTCGTCGTTGCGCAGGCGGCAGCACTCCGAACGGAAATAGGCCATGATGGCATGTTCGTGGCTGCCGGGCTCTACCGTCACCGACCATTGCTGGCATCTTGCTTCGGCTTGATCGGCCTGCTGCGAATTCAACAGCAACAAGAGCTGACGTTCATAGAAGAATGTCGAGGTGGTATCGGCCACTTCGAAGAACTTGTCACGATACCGGTCGGAAAGCCCGTAGTAATACTGGCTCATCGTCTCGTCGTCGCTGTAGCGACCCAATTCGCCGTAAGCATGCGTGCTGGCATAGTAGAAATAACCCACCTCAGGACTTTCGAGCTCCTCTTCGCTGATCTCTGTGAGCCAGTGGATGGCTTCCGAATAGTATCCGCTCAGCGAATTCTGATAAGCCAGGAAGCACAGGGTAGTGGCTTCGCGTGCTGCATCGCCCATCTGACGCGACAGGTCCAGGCACTCTGTCAAAGCTTGTTTCGCCATCCGATCGTCGTACGAGCTGTATTCTTCGTAGAGCTGAAAAGTCAGTTCATATTTCGATTCAAGCGTCCTGCTTCTTCTGATCTGTTCACGAAGCGAAGAGAGATGCTGCTCCTTCTTCACGACATAATCATCTGCCTGGGCAATTTCCCTATCCAGAACGCTGTAGATTGAATCCAGGTCATAGGCATAGACGCTCGTCGTCAGGACGAGCAGCCAGCAGATGGCAAAAATGTTCGGCGTTTTCATTTCGGTGGGTTACTTGGATTGATTGATGCACAAAGATAGGAGTCTTGGAGATTGCCTCCAAACTTTCCACGCTATTTCTGCTCAATGTACATCATTATTGCGCACGTTTCTCTGCTTTTTGTTGCGCAGAATTGACAAATAATGGCGCTATAGTGAATCAAATAAGGCTTGAATGACATTCAAAAAAATAATTTATAATCCACTTTGAAATGCCATAAAATCATTTTTATCCAATTAATAAACAGTTTATTGTACAAATTTACTCCTTTAATTTATCCACTCTAATACCTTTGTTGATGTGCAAATGTCAAAAAAATGCCGTATCTTTGCAGCGCAAACCAATCCAATCGGCTTGTTTCCTCCTCTCGCGTGTACATTATCTATAATATATAATACTAACTAAAATCTAACAGTTATGAAGAAAATTTTTACGCTTCTTATGTCTGCCTTCACCCTCGTTGGTATGGCAAATGCACAGGACACCTACATCGTGACTGGTGACTACAACAGTTGGAGCCTCTCCGAGAACTGCATCACCTTCGTTGAGGCTGATGGAGGCTACGCAGCTACTGCAGCTGAGTTCACAACAGGTCAATGGGGATTCAAGATCATCAAGAACCCCGCTGTAGATGGCTGGACCTATCAGTACGGCATCAACGAGCCCATTGCTACCGGTACCGACTACACCTTGAAGTGGATCGAGGATGGCCAGGGCAACAACATCTACCTTGGCGCAGAGAACAACAACGTGACCCTGCACAACGTGAAGTTCGAGTTCTATCCCGGTTCCGACAATACGCTCGACTATTTCCGCATCACGGCCGATGAGGTTATCACCGTGGGTGAGCCTGGCGATAAGGTCGATGAATACATGATGGTAGGCACTTGGCAGGGTTGGAGCTTCGAGAACAACCCGCTCAAGTTCGAGCATCAGGGCGAAGGCGTCTATACCGCTTCGATTGATGAGATCTTTGGCGACTGGAAGATTGTGAAGAACAACTCCTGGACCGATGCACTTGGTGGCGGAGGCATGAACATGCAGCCAGGCAACACCTACAATCTTTACAAGGGAGGTGACAACACAGGCTTTGCAGCAGGCGTGGTTCTGAGAAACGGTAAGTTCACCCTCACCATCCTTGAGGACGGCAACGCTACCCTTCTGGTGGAAGGCAGCACTTCTGTTGAGCACTCATATGGCCTCGTAGGTTCGTTCCAGGGCTGGAACACCGGTAACGCTGCATTCCTTGAGCAGCAGAGCGACGGCAGCTGGACCACCGACATCGAATCGTTCCCCGGCGGTCAGATGTTCAAGGTTTCCATCGACAAGACCTGGGAGTGCTTCCTTGCCCAGGATGCTCCTACTCAGCTCACTTTCGGCAGCGCCTACACTTGCGCTCGTGGCGACAACGACAACAACTTCACCATCGGTGAGGAAGGCAACAACTACAATGTGCATGTCGTTCTCGTAGTCGCCGACGACGAGCAGAGCGCCGAGCTCACCATCACCGACAAGACTTCGGGCATCACCCTGCTGCAGACAAGCGTAGCCCGTGGCTCAGTTTACGACGTGATGGGCCGCAAGCTGCAGTCTCGTCAGGCTGGTCTGAACGTGATTGACGGCAAGGTTGTTTTGATCAAATAAAACACTATTTATATTATAAAATGAAACACAGGACATCGGTGGCCCGACGCGTCCTAACGACGCTCGTGGCCATGATGTTCGCCGTGGCTCTCTCAGCTCAAAATCTTACGGTGAATGGCGTTGTGACCGATTCGCACGATGAGTCGGTCATAGGGGCTTCTGTCTTTGAAGTCGGCACACGCAATGGTACTGTGACCGATATTGACGGCAAGTTCACCCTCACTGTCTCCAGAGGAGCCACGCTGCGAATATCGTACATCGGCTACACCACCCAGGAGGTGAAAGCCCAGACAAACATGAAGGTGGTGCTCGAAGAGGAGCGCACCGACCTGAACGAGGTAGTGGTAATCGGTTATGGATCGGTAAGGCGCAAGGATGTGACCACAGCCGTCTCGACCGTATCGACCAAGGACCTCGAAACCCGACCCATCGTGAGTGCCGTCTCTGGCATGCAGGGCAAGGCTGCGGGCCTGCAGATCACACAGGCCAACGGACAGCCTGGTTCGTCGCCCACCATCCGTGTGCGCGGTACCACTTCGCTCAACGGTTCGAACAACCCGCTCTATGTGGTCGATGGAGTGCCGCTTACCGATATCGACTATCTGAGCGCGGACGACATTGAGAGCATCCAGGTGCTCAAGGATGCCTCCTCGGCAGCCATCTACGGTTCGCGTGCAGCCAATGGCGTCATCATCATCAGCACCAAGCAGGGCAAGGAAGGTGTCGCCAAGGTGAGCTTCAACGGACACGTGGGCATGAACACCGTGCGCAACAACCAGACTCCGCTCAACGCCCAGCAGTACAAGGCTTTGCAGGATGAGATTGGCCTGGTGAAACTGCCCGCCAACCTCGTGGATCGCACCGACTGGCAGGATGAGGTCTATCGCACAGGTCTCACCCAGGACTACCAGCTTTCGGTGACCAATGGCAACGAAAAGCTTCGCTATTATCTCTCGGGTGGTTATACGGGAGAGAATGGTGTGCTCAAGAAGAGTGACTTCAGTCGCTACAACGTGCGTGCCACCATCGACAACGACATCAGCAAGTGGCTCACCGTCAGCGCCAGTGTCGCCTATAGCGACTATACGTTCAAGGGAACGGGCATCATTTCGGGTACAGGTTCGAATCGTGGTGGCGTAATCACCTCCATCATCAACACACCCACCTATGCCCCCGTCTGGGATCCCAAGAACCCAAGCCAGTACTATAACAATTTCTATGGTGTCAACATCACCTCGCCTGCCGAAAACCTTTCGCGCACCGAGGACAACAAGACTTCGTGGAACAAGTTCCTTGGCACAGGCAAGGCCATTATCACCCTGCTCCCCGAGAGCCTGACCTTCACCAGCCAGTTCAACTTCGACCGTACCCAGGGCACTACGATGAACTTCCTCGACCCGATCAAGACGGGCGATGGCCGAAACAACTACGGTACGGGCTACGACTCGCGTTCCATCAATACCGTAATGGTTTGGGACAATGTGCTCAACTACAAGCGCAAGTTCGGCATCCACAGCCTTGACTTCATGGCCGGTTCCTCGTGGACGGGTTCGAAATACAGCAACAACTGGATCAATGGTTCCAACTATGCCGATGCCGACATCAAGACGCTTAACGGCGCCAACAAGATCAGCTGGACAGGTACAGGTTCTTCAGCATCCGACTGGGCCATCCTTTCCTACTTCGGACGTCTGAGCTACAACCTCAAGGACACCTATCTGCTCACGGCCAACTTCCGTGCCGACGGTTCGTCGAAGCTCGCTCCCGGTCATCGCTGGGGTTACTTCCCTTCGTTCTCGGCTGCCTGGCGTCTTTCGCAGGAACCGTTCCTGAAGGATCTCGACTGGCTTGACGACTTCAAGATTCGTGGCGGCTGGGGACAGACCGGTAACCAGAGCGGACTGGGCGACTACTCGTACCTCGCTGCCTACAACATCAACCGCATCCAGTGGTTTGGCGAAGGTCACGATGCCAATGCCGTGCCTACCCGTTCGCAATCGACCTTGAGCAATCCTGAGTTGACGTGGGAGACCACCACGCAGACCGATATCGGTCTCGACCTGACTGTGCTCCGTAGCCGTCTGACCTTCACCGTGGACTACTACTACAAGAAGACCTCCGACATGCTTATGACCGTCACCCTGCCCGCAGGTTCGGCTGCTGCCACCAGCCTCACCTACAATGGTGGCGACGTCGAGAACAAGGGTTGGGAGTTCAGCGTCAGCTCGAAGAACTTCACCGGCAATTTCCAGTGGGATACCGACTTCAACATCAGCTTCAACCGCAACAAGCTCACCCATCTGATGCTGACACAGGTTTATTACAACGCAAGGACCACCGATTACGTCAACGAATATGTGGTACGCAATACGCCCGGTATGCCTCTCGGCAGCTTCTGGGGTTACATTGCCGACGGCGTCGATCCCGAGACGGGTGAACTCAACTACCGCGACGTGAACGGTGACGGCATCGTCAGCGCTTCCGACCGCACCTATATCGGCGACCCGAATCCCGACTTCACCTATGGTATGACCAACACCTTCCGCTGGAAGGGCGTGACGTTGAGCATCCTCCTGCAGGGAACCTATGGCAACGACGTGTATAACGTGAGCAAGATGGAGACCCAGGGTATGTACGACGGCAAGAACCAGACCACCGAGGTGCTCAACCGCTGGCAGGTGCCCGGACAGATCACCGACGTTCCGAAGGCTGGTTTCGACCTGCGCAACTCGACCTATTTCCTCGAGGATGGTTCCTACCTCCGTGTGAAGGATATCTCGTTGAGCTACGATGTGCCTCGCAAGGTGCTCAAGCCTTTGCACCTGACCCGACTGATGCCTTACGTGAGTGCCACCAACCTCCTGACCTTCACCAGCTATTCGGGCATGGATCCTGAGGTCAACCAGTATGGCAACAGTGGTGCCGTACAGGGTATCGATTGGGGAACCTACCCGATGTGCCGCTCGTTTGTTGTTGGTATGAAAGTTGAATTCTAAAATAGCGTAATCATTATGAAGACAAAGAATATTTTAGGTTCGAAAGGTTCTGAAAGGTTTGAGGGGTTAAGAATGGTTAAGAGAGGTTTGTTGGGCGCTATGGCGCTCTTGATGACCGCCTGCACTCTCGATTATGAACCCATTTCAACTCCAACAGAGCTCACCGAAGGTTCGCAGACCGAAGAGAGCACAGCCGTCCTGAAGGACAAGCAGGCTGCCCAGGATCAGCTCACCAACCTCTATGAATTGTTCCGCAGCCGTGTGGAGCACTGGTATGTCGATAAGCTTCTGCTTGCCGAGTCACATTCCGACAATGCTTACGCTGGTACCACGGGTGCCGAGGTGGAGCCTTACGAGTCGAATGCCATCGATGCCAGCAACTCGGTATTGAGCCGCGACTGGACCCGTTTCCTCGAGGATATCGCACAGTCGAACGTCCTGATCAATGGTTTGGACCAACTGCTCGAAAACGGACAGGTCACCCAGACCGAATACAACCTGCTGAAGGCGCAGGGTTGCATCTTCCGCGCCATCGTGATGTTCGACATGGCCCGTGAATGGGGCTCTTTCCCCATCATCACCTCCATCGCCAAGACCATCACCGCCGAAAATGTCGAAGAGGTCTATCCCACCTACTTCCCTCCCAAGAACACTCCCGAGGAGTCGTATGCGCAAATCATCGCCGACCTCGAGTTCGGTGCTCAGTATGCGCCAGAGTTCTCTGTCAACGACCGTACCATCATGACCAAGACCGTGGCTCAGGCTTACCTCGCCAAGGTTTATGCCGAACGTACGCCACAGAACCATGCCAAGGTCATCGAATATGCCGACAAGGTGATCGGTACCGCAGGACTGGCCCTCGAACCCAACTACGAGACCTTGTGGGGCTTCGACAATGGTGACTGCGTGAAGCGCAACACTTCGGAGGGTATCCTCGAGCTGCATTGGAGCGTGGGTGCCGGCACATGGGCATCGTGGATGTTCGGACGCTGTCTCGAGAACCCCGACTACTACTTTACCTGGGCAAAGTGGGTGACTCCCTCGCGTGACCTTGTCAGCGACTTCGAGCGCGAAGGCGACCAGATCCGTCTCGACCAGACCGTTCACTTCGAATCATGCACCTGGAGCAACTACTATCCTGCATCCAACTATGCATTCATGTACAAGCTGCGTTCGGGCTACAACAACATCTACAAGTGCCGCCTTGCCGACATCATCCTCATCGAGGCCGAAGCCTACGCCTATACGGGTAACCTCGCAAAGGCTGCCGAACTGGTCAACCAGATTCGTGCCCGCGTAGGTCTTGCTCCTCTCTCGGGCGACAAGACGTCCAGCCAGGAGGCCATGATTCGTGCGGTGATTCACGAACGCCGCCTCGAACTTGCCATGGAGGGTGAGCGCTGGTATGACCTCTGCCGCAACGGTATGGTCGAAGAGGTGATGAATGCCGTCTATGCCCGCGACAACGGACGCCTGGCACAGAAGAAGCCTTTCGACGCCAATTCGTACCTGCTGCCCATCCCGCAGACTGCCCTCGACCAGAATGCCAACTTAGTACAGAATCCAGGTTATTGATTGTTAGGTTAATTTCAGTAAGATATACTTATGAACAGAATGACAAACATGATCAGCATACTTCTTGCTGCCTGCCTCTCTGCTTGCAGCAACAATTCCGAGACGGTGGTCGACGATATGACCGAGCCATATCCAACGGGTAAGCCCGCTTCGGGCAAGGCTGTGGTCTTCACCACGACATCCGACGGCGCCTACAGTCTCTACGAGGAGATTGCCGATGTGGTGAGCGGACAAAGCCTCTCGCCCCTCACCATCCAGCTCGATCCCAGCCAGACACATCAGTCGATCGACGGGTTCGGCTACGGCATCACCTATTCTTCATGCTACAACCTTTTGAAGATGACGCCCGAGGACCGCAACGACCTCCTGACGCGCACCTTCTCGACCACTTCGGGCTACGGCGTGAGCTACTGCCGCATCTCGATCGGCTGCAACGACTTTTCGAGCACCGAGTATTCGCTGTGCGACGTGGAAGGACTCGAACATTTCGCCCTCTTCAACGACGAGGTCAACTACGTGATTCCCATCCTCAAGGAGATCCTTGCCATCAATCCCGACCTCAAGATCATCGGCAGCCCCTGGACTCCTCCCAAATGGATGAAGGTCGACAACCTGACCAACATGCGTCCCTACGACTCGTGGACCGACGGTCACCTCAGCCCCTTGCACTACGACACCTACGCCGAGTATTTCGTCAAGTTCATCCAGGCTTTCCAGGGCGAAGGCATCCGCATCCATGCGGTGACTCCCCAGAACGAGCCTTTGAACCACGCCAACTGCGCTTCGTGCTACATGCCTTGGGCCGAAGAGGCTCAGCTGGTGAAGAGTATGGCCCGTGCCTTCAAGCGTGCCGGCCTGCAGACGCAGATCTACGTCTTCGACCACAACTACAACTACGACAACATGGGCGACCAGGACGACTATCCGGTGAAGATCTACAACACCCTCGGCGAGGATTACGAAGGCTCGGAACTGGTGGCAGGCGCAGCCTATCATGACTACGGCGGAACAAGCGACGAGCTCGTCGACATCTATACGAAGGCTCCCCAGAAGGCGCTGATTTTCTCCGAAAGCTCCATCGGTACCTGGAACGACGGTCGCAACCTCGCTACCCGCCTGATGGCCGACATGAAGAACGTCGCCCTGGGTACGGTCAACCGTATGTGCAAGGCCGTCATCGTCTGGAACTTCATGCTCGACACCAACATGGGTCCGAACCTCGACGGTGGTTGCCAGACCTGCTTCGGTGCCATCGACATCGATCCTTCGAACTACCGCACCTACACCCGCAACTCGCATTACTACATCATTGCCCATATGAGTGTGGCAGCTTCAACAGGTGCTGTTCGCCTGGGCACAAGTCGCAACATCGCCAGCCAGAACATCATCAGCGCCTGCTTCCTCAATCCCGATGGAACCTATGGCGCCGTGATCCTCAACACGGGCGATGAGGACAAGACCATCAATGTGGGCGATGGCAGCAGTTATGTGCGCGTCAACGTCCCCGCAGGTGGTGTATCTTCGGTGAAGTGGAACCGATAACAATTAATAATTAACAATTAATAATTGTGCTAATAGTTAATCGTTAACCATCAACCATTAATCATGAACCATTTCATCATGAACCATCTAAAATACCTATTCCATTCCCCCATGGCAGCCTTGGCAACAATGTTGGCCATGACGACCATCCTGACCACCGCCAGCTGCGACGATGACGACGACAATGCCGTAGGTCAGCCCGTCCTGCTGGTAAGCGACCTTGCTTCGTCGGCACACTTTGGCGATAGCATCTTCCTTTCGGTGGCATGTTCGGATGCTGAGGGCGTAGGACTCTCGACGTTGAAGGCTTATCTGGAATACAGCGGTCAGCAGGTTTCGACGCAGACCATCCGTACGCGCACCGACGGCACCTATGGCGTGCGACTCTATGCCCCGCTCTATAAGGCTGTGCCCGATGGAGCTGCACAGATCCGCCTCGTGCTCCAGAACATCCGCCTGGCGAAGACCGAGCAGGTGATCGACCTTCCGCTTACGCGACCCCATTACGAATATCTGACGTTTGTGCCCTCGGTGGGCAGTCCCGTCACACTTTTGCCAGATGCAGCCAACCCGTATCTCTTTGCGGGCAGCTACACGAGTTCCAATCGTTCGTTCAAAGGTTACTTCGTGGCTCCAAAGGACGGTGCCAACGGTACGGAGATCTCCTTCGGACAGGGCAAAGACGATATCAGCGAAGGCATCACCGATGCCATCACCTTCAATGGTAACAAGGGTGCAAACAACGTCAGCTTCAATGTGCTGACCTACGCGTATGGTCCCACGGAGTCTGACCCAAATGCTTCGACCGAGATTGTGCTGACCAAGACCGACAACGTCTACCAGGGCGAGCTCGTGCAAGGTCATCCCTATGAGTTTGCAGGCGAGTCGATCATGAATTCGAGCCGCTGGTTCTACGACCGCGACTGGTTCCAGAAGAACGACGACGGCACCTACACCTTCCTGGGCATCACCGGCACCTACAACATCACCGCCGACTTCGGCAATCTGGCATTCCGCATCTGGGTGATGGATGGCACATCGAGCGGCAAACTTAATGCCGACGGTACGGGCGCCATCTGGATCATCGGCAACAATGGTGTGGGCAAGCCCAGCTACAAGGCTTCGAACGTACAGAGCTGGTGGACAGGCGAGGAATATGACTACTGTCTGACCCCAATCAGCGAAAAGGTTCACCAGATTACCCTTACCGTTGGCCAGCAGCTCAATGGTGCCGACATCAACTTCAAGTTCTTCGGACAGGCTGCCTGGGGCACCGAGTTCAAGGGTTCGGCTTCGGCTTATCACCTTTCGACCACGAGCGATGTCTTCGGCATAGGCGACGGCAACGGTCACGACGACGGCAACCTCTATCTGCTGCCCGACGTCACGCTCACCGATGGCGACACCTACGTCTTCACCATCGACCTGACGGGCGGTTGCGCCAGCGGCGTGCTGACCATTACCCGCAAGTAAGTTCCCGCTTTTACATCAATCTGCTACTCAATCGAGTTGAGCAGACCCAGTTTACCCTCTTCGACGAGTTTGATGATCAGTTCGCCGAAGAGGGTATTTGCCCATGCAAACCACGAGCGTGTGAAGCGCATGGCATCGTCCTTGTAGAACGATTCGTGCATCCGTCCCGTCCCGGCATCGGTGTGCATCAGTTGCTCGATGCAGGCTCGGATTTCGGCATCGTCCTGGCTTGTGAAGGCACGCATCATGATGCTCATGGGCCAGATGTAGTCGTGACCGATGTGTGGACCTCCGATGCCTTCGCCCGCCTTGCCGCGGAAGAAGTAGGGGTTGTCCGAGCTCCAGACGAAACGACGTGTGTTCTGGTAGATGGGGTCATCAATTGCGACATCGCCCAGATAGGCCATGGCCAGCAGGCTGGGCACGTTGGCATCGTCCATGAGCAGATGGTTGCCGAAGCCATCGACCTCGTAGGCGTAGATCTTTCCGTATTTTGGATGGTCATAGATGGCGTGTTCCATCAGGGCAGCATGCACTTCGTCGGCAAGGGCATTGCAGCGGCTTGCCAGGTCGTCGCGATGGTTGACGGTGGTGAGTATCTCGGCGGCTTTGCGCAGGCTGCTGACGGCCATGAAATTGCTGGGCACAAGGAAGAGCAGCGTCGTGGCATCGTCGCTGGGTCGGAAGGCACTGGCGATGAGGCCGCAGGGTCGCACGGGGGCACCCCAGCCCTCGTTGTTCATCGTGTCGAGCGCACGGTTGCTGGAACGCAGGAAACGGTAGCTGCCGCGTCCCTCGCGTCGCTGTTGTTCGGTGAAGACGTGCAGGATGTTCCCGATGGCCTCGATCCACTCGGGGCCGAAGATGCTGGTGTCGCCTGTCACCTGCCAGTAATGGTAGGCAAGGCGGATGGGGTAGCACGACGAGTCAATCTCGTACTTGCGTTCGTGCAGTTCGGGATGCATGCCTGTGTCCTTCATCCACGGTCCATCGGGGTTCGGCTCTCGGTTGAAGGCATTGGCATAAGGGTCGCAGTTGATGCACTTCCATTGGCGCAGGATCACCCCGGCAAGCATCCGACGTAATGCCTCGTCCTCGCCAGCAAGCTGCACGTAGGGCCAGACCTGTGCGCCACTGTCGCGCAACCACATCGCGTGGATGTCGCCCGTATAGACAAAGGTGTCGGGTGTCCCGTCCTCGCCCTCCTCAAAGTGTACGGTGGTGTCGAGCGTGTTGGGATAACAGGCTGCGAACATCTGCGCCAACTTCGGGTTGGTAAGCTGGCCGACAATCTCGGCAATCTGCCTCTCGACCGCCTCCGAACGAAAGAGACGCTCTTCTGCGGGGGTGCGAAGCTCTTGGGCCGATGTGCTTTTCGCAGTTTCTGTGGGGGCCAAAAGGGCCAAAAGAAGGGTTAGTAAAAGTGTCATGGGTATTATTGGGTTTTAATTTTCTTTTTTCGGAATTCCGGTATCCCGGTATCCCGGTATCCCGTTATTCCGTTATTCCGAAAATTCCGAAAAACTCTGAATACTCCTATTATTCCGAAAAAGAGTTTACCGCTCCCTTCGAAGCGTCAGGACATTGATTTCGGGCCAGGCACCAAGGCGGAAGGCGAGCATACCGCCAATGCCGGAAGAGATATACAGTTGCTGCGAACCCTTGCGATAGAGTCCGCGCCACTCTGAATAGACCAGTCGCGAAGGCGAGACGTCACCGATGCGGAAATGTGCAGCATGGGTATGTCCCGAAAGGGTTAGCTGGATGTTGGTGGTGCTTGTCACCTCGTGGCGCCAATGCCAGGGATCGTGGGTGAGCAGGAGTTTGAAGCAGCTGTCGGGCACACCTTCGATGGCTCGTGGTAGGTCTGCACGTCGCACCTTGCCCGACTTGCCCTCGTTCTCGACGCCGATGACGGCTATCTGTGCGCTGTCACGCCTGATGAAGCGATGTTCGTTGAGCAGCAGATCCCAGCCCATCTGTCGCTGGTACTCCTTGAAGAGGTCGAGATCGTGCTCGATGGCCTTCGGACTGCCGTGGAAAGGTCCATAGATGCTGTAATCGTGGTTGCCCAGGATCGACATCACGCCGTAGGGTGCCTTCATCTGCGAAAGGATGTCCATGAAGGGAAGCAGCTC
The DNA here is from genome assembly GCA_045545875.1 of Bacteroidales bacterium. Lineage (GTDB taxonomy): Bacteria > Bacteroidota > Bacteroidia > Bacteroidales > UBA3663 > Liminaster. The sequence continues at coordinate 14,984 of JAZQBS010000188.1, read as the reverse complement.
CCGGCTCTGGCGTGACACCAGGTCGCCTGTGAACACGATGAGGTCGGGACGGGCTGCGTTCACACTATCGACGAGCGAGCGCATAAACGCCTCCTGCCCCTCGAACATTTCAAGATGCAGGTCGCTCACCTGAACGATGCGGAAGCCGTCGAACTCCTTGGGAAGGTCGGGCACCGTGATGGTTTGCTGTTGTACCACAAGGTGACGCCAGCCCCAAAAGAGCCCGTAGAAACTGGCTGCCGAGATGCAGAAGGCCACCACAAGGCCTATGGTGCCAAGCGCTGAGGCAGCACCGGTGAAGATCTTGCCCGCTCCCCAGAAGCAGAGCAGGATCAGTTGAGGCAGCACAACGCACAGCAGCACGATGAAGATGATGCGGAAGAGCAGGGTGTTCATCCCCCGGAAGGCCAGGATGATGATGGCCACCATCAGAATGGTGACGGGCAGAAAATGCAGCACCTGCCAGCCTACGCCAAGTTGGCGCAGATGGTTGTCCCAGATATACAGGTCGGCCAGGATGGCCACAAACAGGAAGACGAAAAACAATATAACTTGCAGCATACTTTTCGAATAGTCAGGATGTTTTATCGAAACTAAACATCGAAATCACCGCAAAGATATGTCATTTGCGGGAAATAAACAAAAAAAGAGTCCAAAATTTTGCTTTAATCCTTAAAACTCCCTATCTTTGCGCCATGACATTACCGATTTGGCTGAACATAGTGGTCATCATTTTTGCGCTCAACATCGCTGTGGTGGTGCTGACGCAGCACCGGCGTCCCACCGAGACGTTGGCATGGATCCTGATGCTCTATTTTCTGCCCGTGCTCGGCATATTGCTCTATTATTTTTTCGGCGTGCCTGCCATGCTGCGTCCGCTCATCAGTCGCGAACGTCTTGCCGAACTCAAGGCCCACACTGCGGCCTATCGCACTTCCCACCCCGCTGAGGAAGGGGAAGGTTGGATTCGCCTCATCAAGATGCTCGAGAACAACAACCGTGCCGATCTCGTCGGGGGCAACAGCATCCGCGTCTTCACGGTCTGTGGCGACATGTTCGAGGCAATGAAGGAGGACATCCTTGCAGCCCGTCATCACGTCCACATCATGTTCTTTATGATCGAGCACGATATTGTAGGCGATGCCTTTGCCGACATCCTAATCGACAAGGTGCGTCAGGGCGTCGAGGTGCGACTGATGTACGATGCCGCCGCCTGTATTGGTGTGCCGCGCAGTTTCTTCCGTCGGATGAAGGAGGGTGGTGTCCAAGTCGAGGCTTTCAGTCCCCTCTTTCCCCACCTTTCGCCTTTTTCCAATTACCGCAACCACCGCAAGGTACTCGTCGTTGATGGCGTAGTGGGCTATGCGGGCGGTATGAATCTGGCCGAACGTTACTTGAAGGGCATTCGTGGCGGCGTTTGGCGCGACACCCATCTGCGCATCGAGGGACCGGCGGTCACCGAACTCCAGACCACCTTCCTCACCGACTGGCAGTTCGCAAGCGACAAATGGGTGCATGACAAGGCATACTATCCTCCCCAGCCCAAGGCAGGCAACCTGCTGATGCAGGTGGTGACATCCAACCCGACTGCCAAGTTCCGTATCATGGACCTTTCCTACTCCCAGATCCTTTATACGGCCACGCGTTACGTCTATCTCCAGTCGCCCTACCTTGTGCCCTCCGAAGCCATCCGGAAGGCGCTCTATGCCGCCGCCTTCTCGGGTGTCGATGTGCGTGTCATGATTCCTACCTATCCCGACAAGGGCTGGGTGGTCATCTATGCTTCGCGCTGGTATATCGAGCAGATGCTCGACGCAGGTGTTCGTGTCTTCTTCTACGACAACGGTTACCTGCACTCCAAGACCATCGTAGCCGACGACCGGATTTGCACCGTGGGTAGCGTCAACATCGACCACCGCAGCATCAGTCAGTCGTTCGAAGTCACCGCCTTCATCTACGATGCCGCGACAGCACAACAACAACGCCAGACCTTCCTCGATGACCTCCGCTATTGCCACGAGATCAAGAAGAACGAATGGCGTCGTCGCTCCCGTTGGCAGCGCCTCAAGGAAAGTGTCTGCCGTTTGGCCGCTCCAATCCTATAGAAGCCTTAGGTCAAAGCCACGAGAAAATCCAGGCTATAATCCTCTTTTTCCTTGTATATCTTTCGGCATACACATCGCCGAATGTTCGCCAGTCTTCACCCGTGAGCTTGCATTTCAGATAAGCGTAGCGGAAGATTCCCAGCTTCAGGATGCGCATATTGGGGATAAACGCATTGAATCCCTTCATCTGCTCGTCGATGTACTTTTCCTGCGAAGGGGTTATCTTTATCTGTTTGAAGGAATAGAACGAATAAGCGAGTCGAAGGCCATACAGGTCGTAGATGCCTTCGATGTCGTGATACTTCTCCCGTATCAGTTTTTGCACGTGATGTATGATGTCGCAATAGACGAAAATGGTTTCGTCGGAAGCCTCGTGTCCGAATCGTGAGGTCATGATGGAACCCTCGCGCACATTGTAGAAATAGGTCACCTCCGACGAGAGGACAATCACCTTTGCCAAAGCACGCAGATGGAAGTCGAAAACGGAATCTTCCATAATGGTGTGTGTGGTTCTGATGTTGTTCTTGCGAAGGAAATCCATCCGGTAGAGCTTGTTCCAGACCTCGATATTCATGAAGATGTCATGAATGAACATATGTACGCCCGCAGCATCCTTGCGAATCACCTGGTCGGTGAGGTTATAGCGAGGCGAAGGGAATTCCTTTTCAATCTGATCCGAAGAACCGACCACGAAGTCGGCATGGTTCTTTTCGGCCAATGCATGCAGGTGACTCAGGCAATTGGGAGCCATCAGGTCATCCGAATCGAGAAAGAAGAAATACTTGCCTCGGGCTTGTTCAAGGGCTACGTTTCGCGCTGCTCCAGGCCCCATGTTCTTTTCCTGCCTCAGGATCCTTATGCAATGTCCCCTGGAATGCGAAGCCATCAGATGCTTCACGATGTCGATGCTCTTGTCGGTACCGCAATCATCGAGCACCAGAATCTCGAAAGGATAGTCGAAGTTCTGGTTCAAGGCCGAAAGTATGGACCTTTCGATGTAGTCCTCCACATTATAAACGGGTATCGCGATGCTGACTTCCGGTGTTTCGTCATCATTGGGAGCCGTCGTGGTCTGAGGGCTGAACAAGGGAGATGGAACCGCACTTGCAGCCGAAGCGCTGGATTTAGCCGAACTGTGGGATTTGAAAGCCTTGTTGGCAAAACTTCGGATGCTGAGGTAAGCCTTGTAGAGCGAAGGATGCCGACGCCACAATCCGATGATGTTTACGCCATGATAGGTCATGGCTTTTTCGAGCGACGGATAGATTTCGGGGATATTTTCGGCCACATACTTGTCGAGGTCCTGCACAATCGATTCATCGACCGAACCAATGGAACGGATGAAGATGTGGCGATAGGTGGCTTCGGTGCGGCATTTCAGACGGTTAAGGAGGAATTCCCTTGCCTCGGGGCTTACCTTGTCCTTCTCGTTCTTGTAGAATTCCGCCATCCTTTTCAGTCCGAAGATCTCTTCGTTGGCATGGCGTACCCATACGTTGATGTCCACGGTCTGTCCTGCTCGTCCCAGGCGATAGATGTAGAGGATGTGGGGGAAATGCGTAATGGTCTTCACGCCGACGATGGGCATGAAGATCCATTCCTGGTCGGTGTAGGAGATGCCTTCGCTCTGCCGGTAATTCATGTCGCGAAGCACCGAGGTCCGATAGGCCACGGCATGCATCGTGAGGGGAGCATCGACGGTGAAATTCATTTTGTCGATGCCGAAGGTGTCCGTTGTGGGAAGGTCGTACGCAAAGTTCTCCACCTGCCCTGTCGACATGTTCCATCCCGCATAGTCGCTGATGACCATATCGGCATCGTGTGTCAGCAGATGGTCCAGGAAGAGGCTCAGATGCTCGGTCTGGAACTTGTCGTCAGCATCAAGCGTCTTGATGTATTTACCCCTTGCTTCGTCAATGCCGCGATTGACGCACGAGCCGTAGTTGCCGTTCGTCTTGACGATGACGCGGAAGGTGTCGGGGTAGAGGTTGGCAAATTCCTGACCAATCTGTGCCGACCGGTCTCTGCCGCCATCGATGACGATGAGCACTTCGAGCAGGTCCATGTATTCCTTTCCCACAATGAGTGTGCTGAGACATTCCGAAAGGAACGCCTCCATGTTGTAGGTGGGAATGACAAGGGTGAGAAGTTTGTTGGTGGACATGGGTTAACTTATTTCCTCCGCACCCACCAGAGGCGGTTGGGAGCGATGGTGAGGGAGCATGTGCCTGACTTGACGTTGAGGCGCTGGGGTTTGCCGAGAGCCTGTCCTGTCTGTCGGTCGATCTCGTTAAGCAGATAGGTGCCGGGGGTGAGATTCGTGAGCTGCACGGTCCCGTCCGACAAACCATAGACGAGGGCGGCATCGTCCGATTGCAGGACCTTGGCATCCTCGCGGTCGGCTGCACCTTCCACCTGCATCGTGGGGAGCTGACGGCGCAAATTCGCGTCGGCAATCTTTACGCCTGCGCCCGATCCGCCTGCCATCAGGATGGCCCAGGCTTGTTCGGGATAGTTCTGGGCATAATAGACCACAGCCTTCTCGGGATAGCGCTGACGGTACTCTTGCACGGCACGATAGACATCGTTGAAGCCCACCTTGCCGACAGGTTGCACGCGGGCATGCTGACGGGGTGCAAGATTCAAGCCTCCCTGGGGGTCATAGACGTCCTTGCCGTCGTCCTTGAGTCCTCGTCCGCCGCCACCGCCTCGTGTCTTGTAGTGCCAGTAGCGGATGTCGATGATGTCGATGGTAGGTGCCAGGGCAGGATCATTGAGGATGCTGTCCTGCACGTCCTTCGTGGCTGCAAGGGCTACGAGCACGTGGTTGCCGGTCTCCTGTTCCCAGTCGCGGATGGTCTCCACCCAGAAGCGGGTGAAATGCAGGGGTCCTGTATATTCCTCGCTGATGTAGTGGATGACGTTATTTAGGTCCTTGAAGGCTTCCAGGTTGCGACGTATATACTGTCGATGCAGGTCGGCCATGTGCGCATTCTGTTCGTCGTAGAACCATTCTGCCACAAAGATGCGCTTGTCGCCCGTGAAGGGCACGGGTTCCGGGAAGACGGTCTCGTTCACGTTGTTGGTGGGTCGCCAGGGCGAGTCCACCCAATGCGCACCGGCTTCGAGGATGTTGTGCTGGAAGTAATGTTCGAGGTAGAGGAGTTTGCCCAGGGGAGCTGCCTGTTCGGCAAACCTGTGCAGACGGTCGTAGTACCAGGTGTTGTTCTGTGTGAGGTCGTAGAGCGAAAGCCTGTTCCACGCCTCTCCTTGGCCCGTGTTGGCCCAAGGCTGCTCCCAGAAGGGTGCCCAAACGGCGGCATCGCGTCGTCTGATGCGCTCGTGGTCGTCACGTCGCCTGTCGTACCACAGGCCGTAGTTCTGGTCCCAGGCGAGGATGTCTTCGCGTTCCATCCAGGCCACCACGCTGTCGATGCGGTCGGTCAGTCCTGTGCCCTCTCTGTCGGGTACAAAGCGTGTCAAGGCGGGTTTGCAGGCATTGCTGTTGAGGTACGAAGTCCGCAGTTTTCCGTTCCACCAGGGTGTCTGATATCGGCCTCCCAGCAGAATCTCTCCCTGCTGTGTCAGTCGTCCGTTGCTGATTTCGATTTTTTCGGAGTTCTCGGAATACTCGGAGTACTCCGAAGACTCTGAATACTCCGAAATCTTTGCCCTTCCTTTCACAAGAGGCATCGCCGGTGCTTCCTCAATCCACTCCCTCAGCGTCTGTCGAGGCACATTCCTGGCCTCCATCGCCATCTCCATCGCCTTCGCAACACTGGGGCTGCTCGAAGCCTCGGTCGAACGCATCAGGATGCGTGGATTGACTACCATCTTCTCCCCCAGTCGTTCCTCCAACTGTGCATAGTAGAGGCTGCGGGGCTGCACGTGGTTGTTGCTGTTCGACCAGTATCCGTCGCCCGAGAACTGTGCCCAGGCTCCGTAGGCGCGGTTGGTGTTGATGGTGTCGGGGCTGTAACAATGGATCTCGGCGGCCGAACACTGCCAGGCCACGCTCGATGCAGCATTCCATCCTGCACCGTTGTTGTCCTGTCCGAGGTTCTTCATCACAAGGTCGTGTCCGTCAATCTCTACGATGTCGTAGAGCGTTCCGCAGGCCCACGAGTCAAGTCCTCCGCTGTACGAAAGCGCTTCCTGTGCCTCGCATTGCACGAAAGCATTGGGCCCTGCTGCGCAAAAGCCTGTCACGAAGTCGTGGCGTCCCTGACGTGCGTAGCAGCGCTGCACGAGGCATTGCTGGCCCATCACATAGAACGATGTGCGACGCAGGCCTGCATTCTCGCTCACGGGCTCCAGGTACTGGCAGTCCTCCACGGTGATGCGACGTGCCGACGCCTGCATCACGACGCCCGCTCCTGCCAGATGCTTGAAGTTGACCAGTCGCACCCAGCAGTCACGTGCATATTCCAGCGAGACGCCTGTCCAGCAGTGGTTTTCGTCGTGTGCATTCCTTGGGTCAAAACCCGATTCGAGCGTCAGGTTTTCGATGCCCGATTCTCCGATTTCTCCCTGGTCGTCGACGATTCTCACGTAGCAGGGACTCATGGGCACGTGCTCGTGCAACTTCTTCTTGTTGTCGATGTACGAAGCCTCCTCGTTGGGGTCAAAGCCCATCGTGAGCGGAGCATCCAGTTGCAATCTGTTGCCTTCGGTACCGGTGATTGTTCTGCGCCAAAGCAGGTCGATGTCACCGGGCTTCCACGCCAAGGCATCGATGCCGCCTCCATAGATGCGGCACCCCACCTTTTCAATCCACGGTGCTGAGCTTTGTCGCACAATCTCCACCTGCTTGTTTGCCAAAGAGCCGACGCCGACACCTTTCGGCCAGGCCACACTGATCTCCTTGGTGCCAAGTTCCACCACCTCGTTGACCCACAGCGTATCCTGGCTGTAGGTCTTGTCCTGACGGCCTTCGATGCGAAGCAGTGACCCGCGGTCAAAGCCCTCCTTGCGAAGCACGGTGATGTCTCTTCCCGAACCACGCAGTACCACGCCCGACGCTTCGATGGCAAGACGTTCCTGCAGCACGAACGTGCCAGGTCCCAGCAGTACTGCACCACGCAGGCCGTCGCGACCTATGGGCAGCGACGAAACGTAGTCGATGGCTTGCTGGATGGTGGCCGACATGTCACCCTCCGCACATTCCACGTAGGCCTTGACTTCGGCCAGGGGGATGCTGTCTTCCGAAGCGTGATAGCCGCAATAGCTGAAATCGATGAATCCCGTCTCCTTGATTTCGGCCTGCAAAGGCAGCGCAAGGAGCAGGAGCAGGGCGGGTAATGCGTGTCTCATTGATGTTGGGTTCGAAGGGTTCGAAAGGTTCGAAAGGTTCTGAAGGGTTCTGAAAGGGATTTTACTTCCCTGTTACTACTTTTACACTCGCCGGCAACAATTGTTTCCAGCTCTGGCACCATTCGAACCAGCGTTCCCAGTTCCAGCGACCATCCTCGAAGGGTGCAAAGGTCTCGAGGTCGGGAGCTGCACACACGGCCCGATAGACGATCGAACCGTCGGCATTGGGCTTCACGCCGTAGAGTATCTGCTCGCGGCGGTCGATGGTGCGGGTGACGTTCTTCTCAGGCACGCTGATGGCGAGTGCTGCCTTGCTCATATAGGGGAACAGCTTGTGGTTGCCGTCGGGCCAGTCCTTGCCGTAGCTGGCAGCAAAGCCTTTGCCGTCGCAGATGTACTTCTGGATGGCCACATCCACGCTGTCGTGGTTGAGCGAACCCACTTTCATCACACCGGTGACAAATTCCAGCTTGTCAAGGCCTTCGCAGGTCTCGCCCTGTTCGGTCACGCGGCAGAGCTGGTTCACCACCTGGTGCTCACGGTTGCCGGCATAGAGGATGTAGCGTGCCTTGAGGTTCAGTTTCTGGCCCTTGTACTGCCAACCCTCCACGTTCATATCGACCACGGTGCGCACGGGACCCTTGGCCACGATGTGTGCCTGACGCCAGTCGAAAGGTTCGATCTTCACCATGCAGGGGTCGGCAATCTTGGCACCCGAAGGGGTCTTGCAGTAGTTGGGGTCGTCCTTCGAATCGTCCCATCCGCGCAAGGTGCCGAGGCTGGCGGTCTGTCCTACGATGATGTAGTCCTCGCCATAGTTGTAGATGGCAGCCGAATCGCGAATCTCGGGGGTGTACCACATGCTGCGGTCGAGTTCCAGTTGGGGCACGCGCTTGCCATAGAGGTCGGTGCCATGTCCGCTGTTGAAATAGACGCGGTAGCCCATCAGTTCGTTCTCGAAGCAGAGTCCGTGGGGATAGACGTCGCTGTAATGGATGTCTTCGACTTCCGAGATGGTGTCTATCTGGTAGTTCTCCTTGCGCAGGTCGATGGTGCGTCCCTTCTTCACCACGCGCAGACGCATGTCGGTGAAGACACGGCTTTCATATCGGTCGGCAGGCAAAGGTTTTTTGCCGAAGGTGAGTTCCAGGGTCTTCGTGGCCTTGGCGTCAAGATCGACCACGAGGCTCAGTTCATCGTAGGTTCCGTCTCCGTTCAGGTCGTCGAGTTGCGAAGGTATCTCTATGCCTTCGGCACGCACGGTGACGCTCTTGAACTTTTTCAGGTCGGGCAGTTTGATGCAGACGGGTGCGTCCTTCATCGCCTGGTCGTTCGGGTTGCTTACCTCAACGGTCACGATGCCCTTTTTGCCGATGGCATCGATTTGTGCCTGTGCCGTGCTGGCCACGTATGTCATTTCGTTATGCTGCTGTGCCCAGGCTACTGTGGCAAAAAGGCTGGCAGCAAGCAGAATGCTTCTTTTCATTATTTTGTTTTTTTAGTTATTCAATAGTCCTTAACTCCCCATTGACCCTAAGGTCGGTGACATTCACGTTCTCGACAAATTCACTGGTGAAGGGATCGCGACCCTCGGGGAGGAAGAGTTGCACATGGTCGATGGTGATGTCCTTGCTCTCGTTGATTTCGATGCCGTAGTCGGCAGTTACCTGGGTGTTCGAGATGTTGATGTTCGTCACAGGCATCTCGGGCAGACCATTGAAGTAGAAGGCGCGCATAGCACCCTGACAGGTCACGTTGTTGATGTAGATGTCCTTGAACTGAGGTGTCTCCTCGCTCACGGGCTGCATGTCACGCTCGGGCACAATGCCCTTGGCGGCCATCTCCTGCTTTTGCTTCAAGGCATCGGCAGCCGACAGTCCGGTGTAGTGCAGGTCGAAGAGGATGCAGTCGGTGGGGATGTTGATCATGTTGACGTTCTCGATGTGGATGTTCTCTACCACGCCGCCACGTCCGCGTGCCGACTTGAAGCGCAGTCCCACGTCGGTGCCAAGGAACATGCAGTTCCTGACGCTTACGTTCTTCACGCCGCTCGACATCTCCGAACCCACTACGAAGCCGCCATGTCCGTGATAGACGGCACAACCATCCACCACGACGTTCTCGCAAGGTGTCTTCAAGTCGCGACCGTCCTTGTTCTTGCCCGACTTGACGCAGATGGCATCGTCGCCCACGTCAAACTTGTTGTTGATGATGAGGCAGTTCTTGCAGGCTTCGAGGTCCAGTCCGTCGCCGTTCTGGCTGTTCCAGGGGTTGATGACCATCACCTCCTCGATGATGACGTTCTGGCACATGAAGGGATGCAGGTTCCAGGCAGGTGAGTTCTGGAAGCATACGCCCTGCAACCAGACGTTCTCGCACTGTGCGAAGTCGAGCAATGCGGGACGCAGGAAGTCGCGTGCCTGCTGCCAGTCTTCGTCGGTCTGGCACCATGTGGGCACGTTCATGTCGCACTTGCGCAGTTCGTCGAGGATGGCCTGTGTGGGAGCCCAAACCTCCGAACCCTGTGCTACGCCCGTCACGCCACCTTGTTTGAGCAGCGCGTTCCACTGTCCTTCGGTGAGTTTGCTGCGCTTGATCCAGCGCCAGGCGTCACCCTGTCCATCGATGGTGCCGAAGCCCGTGATGGCGATGTTCTTCTTGCCTACGGCATTCAGCGGGCTGATGCAGCGGCGTGTCTTCAGTCCCTCGAAGTAGGTATCGACGATGGGATACTTGTTGTAATCGCCCGAGAAGAGGATCACGGCGCCGTCCTGCAGGTGCAGGTCCACGTTGTCCTGGAAGGTGATGGGTCCTGTGAGCCAGACGCCACGGGGCACGACGAGGTGGCCTCCACCGCGCTCACTGATGCGACGCATGGCGAAGTTGAATTCCTCGGTGTTGTCGTAGTGTCCGTCACCGCGTGCACCGTATTCGGTGATGCGTTCCGTAAAGTCCTTGAAGGTGGGACGTTGCACCTGTGCCATCTCGAAGGGCAGTCCTTCGGTGTAATGACTTAGGTCGTCAGCAGGTAGTTGGGGTGGACAGAAGTTCTTGCAGCCAGCCAGTGTCAATGCCAGCGCCAGTCCTGGGATAAGATATTTCTTCATAGTATAAAATGGATGATTAGAGTAAATACGTTTATCGCGGCAAAGATAATAAATAATTCGGAATTGCCCAAATTTGGAGCCGAAAAACTGCATTTCCGCCCCCTATTCGCTCTGAATAGCCTTGGTTGGTGCAATTCTTGCTACCAAAGCCGACGGGCCGATGAGCACCAGCAGGGTGATGATGATGGTGCCCACATTGATCAGGATGAACATCGGCAGAGTGAGGTGGATAGGTACCCATTCGAGGTAATAGTTGGCAGGGTCGAGGCTGATGATGTGCCATTTCCACTGCACCAGGCAGAAGGTCAGTCCGATGAGGTTGCCCCAAAGGATGCCCTTGCCGGTAAGGAACAGAGCCACCCACAGGAACACCTTGCGCAGTGTGCGGTTGTCCATACCCTGCGCCTTGAGGATGCCGATCATCTGTGTGCGTTCGAGGATGATGATGAGCAGTCCGCTGATCATCGTGAAGGCTGCCACCACGGCAATGAGTATCAGGATGACCCACACGTTGGTGTCCAGCAGGGCAAGCCAGGCAAAGACGGTAGGATTCAGTTCTTCGATGGTCTGCACATATACCTGCACACCCTGGCGGTCCACGAGATTCAACTGGTTGATGAGCCAGGCTGCATCATCCATCTGGTCAAAGTCTTTTAGTGTGAGCGACACGGCGCTGTACATGTCGTCGTCCCAACCGCTCACCTGTTGCAGCAGGGCCATCGAACCCAGCACCATCTGCTGGTCGATCTCCGAAAAGTGTGTTTCGAAAATATCCCTCACGGTGAGTTTCCTCACCTTCACCTTCGTGTTTTCGGCACCGAGGGCAAAGGGGTCGGCATCCTTGTCAGCTTGCACAAAGTAGAACGTCGCCTGGTCGCCCACTTTCAGTTTCAGCTTGTCCGCAATGGTCTTGCTCAAAGCCACTTCGCGCTCCGACCATTCCTCCTCCTTACCCTCTCTTAACCCCTCTTCACCCTTCGTTCCGAGCTCTGCTCGCGCGCCCCGAAGGAAGCAACCCTTCAGAACCCCTCTTAACCCCTCCTGGTCCGTTCCCTTCACCACCACGCTCAGAAAGTTGTCGTCGGTCTTGATTACGGCAGGCTTGGTCACAAAGCGCTCCACGTGCTCCACCTCTGCCACGCGTTTCACGAAACTGAGCATCGTGTCGCTCACGCACACGGGAGGCAGTTCGTAGGTGCTGTTCGAAACGAACGCCTGCATCTGCAGGTGTCCGCTGAAGTCGATCACCTTTTGACGCACCTCCTCCTTGAAGCCCACGACGATAGCCACCGTAATAAGCATCACCGCCACACCAATGGCAACGCCACTGATGGCGATGCGGATGGCAGGCGGTGACACGCGCTGGCTGTCGTCGCCCTTCGAGAAGTGTATCCTCTTGGCTAAAAAGTAAGCGATCGACAAACTATAAATTGTTATTTGTTAATTGTTAATTGTTATTTGCCCTCCCCGTTCATGACCGTAGCCTGATAGACCGAGAGAGCCTTCTGGAGCACGATGAGGGCGTGCTTCAGGTCGTCCTTGTTGAGCACGTAGGCCATACGAACCTCGTTCTTGCCCATGCCGGGAGTGACGTAGAATCCGGCTCCTGGAGCCATCATCACGGTGCAGCCTTCGAACTGGAAGTCCGACAGACACCAGGCGCAGAACTTCTCGGCATCATCCACGGGCAGTTTCACCATGGTGTAGAACGCACCCATCGGGATGGGCGAATAGACGCCATCGATGCGGTTCAGTCCGTCCACGAGGTATTTACGGCGCTCCACATATTCGTTGTACGAGTCGAGCATATACTCGGGGTCGGCGTCAATCGAAGCCTCGGCCACAATCTGTCCCAAAAGCGGTGGAGAAAGACGTGCTTGGCAGAACTTCATGATGTTCTGGCGTACGGCAGCGTTTTTCGTCACAATCGAACCAATGCGGATACCCGTCTCCGAATAGCGCTTCGATACCGAGTCGATCAGTATCACGTTCTGCTCGATGCCTTCCAGATGGCAGGCCGAGATGTAGGGGGCTCCGGTGTAGCAGAACTCGCGATAAACCTCGTCCGAGAAGAGGTAGAGGTCGTGCTTCTTCACGATGTCGCGCAGTTGCTTCATCTCCTTCATCGTGTAGAGGTAGCCCGTCGGGTTGTTCGGGTTGCAGATCAGGATACCCTTGGTGCGTGGGGTGATGAGTTTCTCAAACTCCTCCAACGGGGGCAGGGCAAAGCCTTCTTCAATCGAGGTGGGCACCGACTTGATGACGGCACCGGCCACGATGGCAAACGACATATAGTTGGCATAGGCGGGTTCGGGCACAATCAGTTCGTCACCTGGGTTGAGGCACGACATGAAGGCAAAGAGCACGGCTTCCGAGCCGCCTGTTGTCACAATGATATCCTCCAGATCGACGTTGATCTTGAAGCGATGATAGTAGTTAAGTAGTTTCTCGCGCAAAGGCAGGATGCCCTCCGAAGGTGAATACTCCAGGATCTTGCGGTTCACGCGCTTCAGTGAGTCCAGGCCAGCCTGCATTGTAGGGAGGTCGGGCTGACCGATGTTGAGGTGATATACCTTCACGCCACGTGCCTTGGCCGCGTTGGCCAAAGGCACGAGTTTGCGGATAGGCGAGAGTGGCATTTGTTTGCCACGTTCAGAAATATCTGGCATATTTTTACGTAAATTTGAGCGGCAAAGATACTGCTTTAAAATGGAATTGCCAAATTTTCAGCCATTTTTCTTTGCAAAAGGGTCCAAATCCCCCCGCTTCTCTTTCATTATGCTATATTAATAAGGGATTCTAAGGGATTTTAAGGGACAAATGTTTCTTGGACCCCAATTTCATCAAGGCAAAGGTAACGTCCCTTAATATCTCGATAAGACGAAGGTAACGTCCCTTTTACTCCCCTTTTACTCCCCTTTTACTCCCCTTTTACTCCCGACAGCTTCTTATTCAACGCCTGATGATAGGCATTGGCATTGAGCATATGCTCGCTCAGCGTGGTCGCAAAGTTGTGACGACCCGAGAAGTCGGGCTTCGCGCACATATATAGATAAGGATTCGGACGCGAATTCAGGATGGTGTCAATCGTTGCCTTCTCAACCACACGGATAGGTCCGGGCGGCAGACCTGCATAGCGATAGGTGTTGTAGGGCGAATCCACCTCAAGATGACGCAGCAGGATGCGCTTCAGGGCAAAGTCGCCCAATGCGAACTTCACCGTGGGGTCAGCCTGTAGCAGCATCCCCTTCTGCAGGCGGTTCCAATAAAGGCGAGCCACGGTGCCGCGTTCTTGGCGGTTGGCAGTCTCCTCCTCGGCGATGCTGGCCAGCACGCTCACTTCGCGCGGACTCAGTTGCAGTTCCTTCGCCTGCTGCTGACGTTTCTCGTTCCAGAAGCGGAGGTACTCCCTCAGCATACGCTGCATCAGTTCCTGTGGGGTGATGTTCCAATACACCTCGTAGGTATCGGGCAGGAAGATCACCGACACGTTGGCGGCATCGACCTTCGCTTCTGCCAGGAAGGCAGGATCGACCATCGCATTGAGGATGGCAGCCGAGTCGGCAAGCAGCGTTCGTGCCATCTTTCCCGCCACCTGTTCCTTGAGGCGTGCATTGTTGAAGGTCACGCGCACGGGGTCCTGCTGATGCAGGGCCAGCTTGCGTGCCACCTGCGTCGCTGTCATTCCGTCCTTCAGGCGATAGGCGCCCTCCAGCTTGCCCTCTTTCAGGCGTTTGTCGTACTCGGTCGTCTTCAGTGCCCATCCGATCTCGCGGGCAGCCAGCAGTTCCGGATTGCTCACGCTGTCGCCCGTGATGTAGAGCCAGTGTGTCCCGCTCGTCACGGGCTTCATACGCAGTGCATACCATCCGTAGGCACCTACACACGCACCCACTGCCAATAGCAGTCCTATTGCGATTATTATTCGTTTCATATAAATAATCTTTTTTCGTCCTTTTCGTTTTTTCGGGCTTTTTCGGAATTACCTCATCGTTCCGAAATTTCGCCGCAAAGATACGCATTTTTGTCCAAATATCCCACGAAAACGCCCAAATTTTTCAAAAATCGCCCAAATTTTGAAAATTTTTGCCGAAAAATTTGGAGACTATCATTTTTTTCTATATCTTTGCACCCGCTAAATCGCCAAACAAGCCGATTTTGCACAATCAGATACAATCCTGTATCCTCTGACTGGAGAGATGGGTGAGTGGCTGAAACCACCGGTTTGCTAAACCGACGAACCTGATTAGGGTTCCACGAGTTCGAATCTCGTTCTCTCCGCAACAAGCGCCTGCATTTCGATGTAGGCGCTTGTTGTTTTGGTTCGCCCAGCATGGGCATATTCTAACGGGTGTAAGTCCCCAAGCCGCCCTGATAACGGGAAGGCTACAGCCAAAGGCAAGGGTGTCCGTGGCGACGCGGAATCTGAAGGAAGCTGGCGGCAAACATCTGCTCTGAT
>JAZQBS010000187.1:0-4891 GCA_045545875.1 Bacteroidales bacterium | reverse complement strand
TGTAGGGCTTCTTCCGGGGATAGGCGCTCGAGTTGCCGCGTATCTTGATGCGCATACCGCCGATGTTCTTCTCGTAAGGGCCGCTGTCATAGAGCACTTCCTTACCGAGCGTGATGGTGAGTCGTCCCGGCACCTTGGTGGCATTGCGGGTGCCGTATCCCGCCATCCCCTCGGGATGTTCGACATACTCGCACGTCGGCTCCTCACCGTCAACCGTCTCGATCGTTATAACGGGGAGGCCAAGGGACTTGATGGAGTCAAGAGAGTATGAAAAGGAATTAGCGAAAGAAGCGGGAAATGAAACAGACAGCAGCAGCGTTAATGTTGCTACTGCATAATTGGAGAAAAAGTTTCGCCAGCAAGTCATTGTCCAAAAATATTTTCAGTTACAACTTCATTCTCTTCTTTTATTCTTGCTCGATTAAACTCGATAGCCGAAGAGAGTTCTCCTTTCATTTCTGCCATCCAACTAAGCTTCTCATAGTAATAAACCCATTGTTTGGGTGCTATGATAGCTTCTTTTGCACGTTGGATATAAACATCTGCACTATCTGATATCCCCTTCATCTGAAAAAGGCAAGCCTTATTCAGCAGGTCAACAGGTTGTTCAATGGGGGATAATATGTTCAGTAAACTGTCTGCTAATTGGTATTTTTCATTTGTTATGCATTGTTCTATGTAGGATGTAAGACAACTTTGTACAATGGGATCGGTATTCGGAAGAGAATCCACTATCTGACGAAACCAGAACTCTGCTGTATCATAAACTAATCGAACTGAATAGGTCCTCGCCAAATCAGCTTTTGCTTGAAAAGCTTCGCGCACATCTTCAGATTTCCGAGCATATTCCAGATTTTTCCGAGCATACGTGATAGCATCTTGACTATAAGTGTCAAAACTTAAGGAGAATAGATTCCCATAGATAAGACAAAGATAATGAGAATCGTCCAACTTCAAAGCAAGCTGTTCGGCTCGACGATAAGCGACAAAGGCAGCACCATAATCCTTAGCATTGCGGAAGATGGCACCATGATAGAAATGCGCCAGCATCTGCTCGCGCTTGCTGCCATGGTCGTCGTAGTAGTGGACGGCGCGGAGGATGAGGCTGTCGTTGGTGTCGTCGATGTAGTTCTTGTCGTGGGTCTGCGTCTTCAGTAGGGCATAGCGTGCCATCTGCCGCTCGCCTTCAAGTTGCACTGAGCCCGATGTGAGCAGGCTATCCAGTCGGATAAGTTCAAGTAGTGCAGAGTCACGATGCTCCTCGACCAGCGACTCGATACGGTCGAGACTCTGGTCGGCCACAGGGTTGCCCTGCCTGCAGGACATGAACAGAAGTCCTGCCATAAGAGAAAGGATTAGCGGGAGAAGATGTTTCATCGATTTGGTTATCACATATGGATAACGAGGAAATCGGCTGTTTATTGCATGGTTGAATAGTTTTTATCGCCAAAAATCAAAAATCAACTGGAATAATTTGGAGGGGACGAAAAAAAAACCTATCTTTGCACCATAAACAAGAAAACCTACAAAAATATTGAACTATGGCGACAGTCGATGACAAAAAAATCATCTTCTCGATGGTAGGCGTGAACCACACCATCCAGCAGACACAGAAGCAGGTACTCAAGAACATCTACATCTCGTTCTACTACGGAGCGAAGATTGGCATCATTGGTCTGAACGGCGCCGGTAAATCGACGCTGATGAAGATCATCGCCGGCATCATCCAGCCCAGCCAGGGCGAAGTGGTGTGGAGCCCGGGCTACAGCGTGGGCTATCTGGAACAGGACCCGAAGCTGGACGAGACAAAGACCGTGAAGGAGAACATCATGGAGGGTGTGCAGTACATCTACGACGCGCTGAAGGAGTATGACGAGGTGAACTTGAAGTTTGCCGAACCGGAATACCTGGAGGACCCCGACAAGATGGACCAGCTCATCAACCGTCAGGCAGAACTGCAGGACATCATCGACTCGACCGATGCCTGGAACATCGATTCGAAGCTCGACCGTGCCATGGCTGCCCTCAACTGCCCTCCCGGCAACTGGTCGGTTAAGAACCTGTCGGGTGGCGAACGTCGCCGCGTGGCCCTCTGCCGCCTCCTGCTCAAGAAACCCGACGTGCTCCTGCTCGACGAGCCCACCAACCACCTCGATGCCGAGAGCATCGACTGGCTGGAACAGCACCTGCAGCAATACGAAGGCACGGTGATTGCCGTCACCCACGACCGCTACTTTCTCGACGACGTTTCGGAGTGGATCCTCGAACTCGACCGCGGCGAAGGCATCCCGTGGAAGGGCAACTATTCGAGCTGGCTCGACCAGAAGACCAAGCGCATGGCACAGGAGGAGAAGACCGCCTCGAAGCGTCGCAAGACCTTGGAGCGCGAGCTCGAATGGGTACGCATGGCACCCAAGGCACGTCAGGCCAAGGGCAAGGCACGACTCAACTCCTACGACAAGATGCTCAACGAGGAGCAGAAGGAACGCGAGGAGAAGCTCGAGATATTCATCCCCAATGGTCCACGTCTGGGCAACAAGGTGCTCGAAGCCGTGCATGTGGCCAAGGCTTTCGGCGACAAGGTGCTCTTCAAGGACCTCAACTTCATGCTGCCTCCCAACGGCATCGTGGGCGTCATCGGCCCCAACGGCGCAGGCAAGACAACCCTCTTCCGCCTCATCATGGGCTTGGAGAAACCCGACAGCGGCACGTTCACCGAGGGCGAGACCGTGAAACTTGCCTACGTCGATCAGCAGCACAAGGACATCGAGGCTGACAAGTCGATCTACGACGTGGTGAGCGGTGGCAACGACCTGATCCGCATGGGCGGACGCGACGTCAATGTTCACGCTTATCTGAGCCGCTTCAACTTCAATGGTGCCGACCAGAACAAACTCTGTGGCGTGCTTTCGGGTGGCGAACGCAACCGTCTGCACCTGGCCATGGCACTGAAGGAGGAGGGCAACGTGCTCCTGCTCGATGAGCCGACCAACGACATCGACGTCAATACCCTGCGTGCTCTGGAGGAAGGCCTGGAGGCTTTCGCTGGTTGCGCAGTAGTCATCAGCCACGACCGCTGGTTCCTCGACCGCATCTGCACCCACATCCTCGCCTTCGAGGGCAATGGCGAAGTGTTCTTCTTCGAGGGCTCCTACACGGATTACGAGATTAACAAGGCGAAGCGCCTCGGCATCGAAGAGCCCAAGCGTAGCCGCTATCGCAAGCTGATGGAAGACTAGGCACGAGGTTTGAGGGGTTAAGAGGGGTTAAGAGGGGTTAAGAGAGGTTGAGAGGGGTTAAGAGAGGGTTGAGAGGCAATCATAACTATAGGAACTATGAGAACTATAGGTACTATGGGAAAAATAAAAGAAAGACGATGAAAAAAATAACAATCATCCTGGCAATGGCGCTGGGTATACTCAGCGCTTGCCAACAGAAGAATGGACACGACGTGACCATCGTGGTGACAAATCCCACCGACCGCGACATCGCGGGCGTGATAGAAGGCGTGCCGCTGAAGGCTGTGCTCGACAGCCTTGGCGTGAAGGAGGGCACATCCATCAAGCTGACCGATGAAATGGGCAAACTCGTGCCAACACAAATCTTCAACAACGGCAACGAGGACCTGCTCCTCTTCGAGACAAATACATTGGCCAATGGAGAGAGTTCCTACTTCGTGTCGGTGCGCAAGACTTCGGATCCTGTGCTGACTGTCCCCAGTGCCGTCTTCATCAAGCATTATCCCCAGCGCAAGGATGACCTTTGCTGGGAGAACGAATCGTCGATATGGCGTGCCTACGGTCCGGAACTGCAGGCTACCAACGAGCGTGCCTTCGGCTACGACATCTGGTGCAAGAACACCAAGGAACTGCTCTGCGACGAACGTATGCTGACTGCATTGCGCGGCTGGGCAATACGCGACAGCCTCCATGCCTTGGGCGAGCATCATCTGGCCGACAGCATCGGACATGCCGGCAGTTTCCACGAGGATCATGGCAAGGGAATGGACTGCTATGCCGTAGGACCCACCTTGGGCGGTGGCACTGCTGCCCTACTGAACGACGAAGGCGGCATCGTCTTCCCTTGGGCTTGGAAAACACACAAGATACTCGCCAACGGTCCTCTACTGGGTGCCGTAAGACTGGACTACGATACAACCTTTGTGGCTGGTGACACCGTCATCGAACACCGTACCATCATCACGCAAAAAGGCTCGCGCTTCAACATCATCAACGTGGAGTATGAGGGCGCAACACGTGCACACGATATCGCCGTGGGCATCGCCTTCCATGGCGACGAGGACAGCGTCCGTCTGGACAAGGGCAACAAGTACATCGCCTATTCTGACCCGACCGACCAGCCGGCCCGTGACCCCGGACGTGTCCTGATCGGTGCATACGTTCCCACCCTCACCCGCACAGCCCTCGAACAGGGCCACCTGCTGGGCATCGCCAAATACAAGCCGGGCGAAACCTTCACTTACTACATGGGCAGCGGATGGAGCAAAGGAGACTGCGCTTCACTCAGCGTGATGACCAGCGAACTCAAAAGGCTGGCAAATGAGAAGCCGCAGACGGTAAGGATTCTGGTAAAATAAAAGACCCCCTCGGTCCTCCGCACCCCCTCTATCCCCCGCTTCTCTCGGACGCGAACGACGTGAGCCTTCCCCTGGACATGACCGAAGGGAATAACTAGGGGGCAGAATACCTGCTTAGGGGGAAGATGCCATCCGGCTCCCGTATTTCTTTGTCGCAAAACGCAACTCGGCGACCTAAGATGTGGATGCCAGCGGCATTGAGCAGGATGGCAGACATACACGGCTGCCAAGGGGACAAAAAGGGGGAAAAAGGGGGACGAGGGAAGGAGATGTTGCGATGACATCGCAACATAC
>JAZQBS010000186.1:0-6115 GCA_045545875.1 Bacteroidales bacterium | reverse complement strand
TTTGGCACATTCAATCCCGGTGGCAACGAGCAGACGTGGAAGATCGAACGCAACGTCATCTGGGACCTCCATCGTGCCGAGAACAAGGTAGGATCGTTCAACAAGGAAGCCCTTATGGTTGTCAACAACTTCTCGACCCAGGCGGTCATCAACTTCTGCTCCATGCGTATCTTTGGCCCCTTCTGGAACAATGGCGGCATGAAGGATCCTTCGGGCAAGCAAGCGGGTATGCGCTATGCACGGAGCGATGCCAACAACTATGATCCTTCTGCGTCATGGGTACAGGTACTCGGCCGTGGTATTGCTACCATGCGTCTTAGCGACTTCGCACAGAACGGACTCTGGGTTGTGGATGGAGAGATGGATCGTCAGGACCTTCGCCACAACAGCGAGGTGGGCAACTGGGTCAACATGACCGACCTCACCTACAACAATCCTGCATCGCCCGAATGGTATGGCAAGCACTATATGCTCTATCATCCCGAAACAGGTGCCCTCCTCTGCCCCGACACCATCCGCTCGTGGTTCGATCATCCGCTCTACAAGATTTATTACAACGATGCCGTATCCGACCCGGACATGAACACCAACGACTGGCAGGGTGTGCGCAAAGGCAGCAATGGCAACATGTACCTCTTCCGTCTGGCCGAGACCTACCTGCTTCGCGCCGAGGCAAAGCTCTATCAGGGTCGCGCAGCTGAGGCTGCCGAGGATGTCAACATCATCCGCCGTCGTGCCAATGCCAAGAAGATGTACACCACTGTCAACATCGGCGACATCGCCAACGAGCGTGCCCGCGAGCTCTTCCTCGAGGAGTTCCGCGACGTCGAGCTCACCCGCATCTCGATGTGTGTAGCCAACAGCGGCGTGAAGGACGAATGGGGCAACACCTACAGCAAGGACAACTGGGACAAGCAGCAGGGCACCGATCGCGAAGGTGGCAGCTACTGGTATCAGCGCTGCATCCGCTACTCGTTCTACAACCGCGGCTATACCATCTCGTCAGGCAATGCCGCTGCCCTCAACTACACGATGGACAAGCGCAACCTCTTCTGGCCAGTGCCCAACAAGGCAATCACTGCCAACAACCGCGCTCCACTAGCACAGAATTATGGCTACGATGGTTATGATGCTTCCATTCCGATGTGGGACAACTGGGAAGATGCCGTGGCCGACGAAATGACTACCGAATAAGCCTGACAATTGGTTTTAGTTAATAGTTAGTAATGTGTGTCGGGGTGTGCCAAAGGCTATCCTATCGGCATTTGACACACCCTTTTTAATTATTATCATAATGAAAATCCTACGAAATCTCTTTATATTATCGTCATTCGCTTTGGTCGGCACAGCTCTCTCTGCCCAAGTACCGATGGGCGAAGTCATTGAACGTGGACTGAGCGCTGCCCGCAGCCAAAGCCTGCTGATGGCACGCACGCTCGAATCGCAGGAAGGGCGTTTCCCGCGCTCGTTCGAGAAGGGCGGGCTCGTCACAAGCGACTACCGATGGTGGTGCTCCGGTTTCTTCCCGGGTGTGTTGTGGCAACTCTATGCCGACAAGCCATCCGAAGAGCTGCGTCGCTACGCCGAACTCTTCACCGATCGCACCGAACCCGTCAAGACCATGACCGACACCCACGACCTCGGCTTCATGCTCTATTGCAGTTTCGGCCAGGGATACAACCTTACGGGCAATCCGCATTATCTTGACGTCATTGCCGAAGGTTCCGACAACCTCATCGGTCGTTTCGATCCGAAGGTGGGTGTCATCAAGTCGTGGGAGTCTGGCCCCAAGTGGAAATACCCCGTCATCATCGACAACTTGATGAACCTCGAGATGCTCAGTTTCCTGAGTCGTGAAACGGGAGATCGTCGCTATGTGCAGATTGCCGAAACACATGCCAATACGACGATGAAGAATCACTTCCGCGACGACTACA
This sequence comes from Bacteroidales bacterium, assembly GCA_045545875.1. Taxonomy (GTDB): domain Bacteria; phylum Bacteroidota; class Bacteroidia; order Bacteroidales; family UBA3663; genus Liminaster. Next base: position 4,178 of record JAZQBS010000186.1, on the reverse strand, counting down.
GCACCTATCACATGGTTTCCTACGACCCTGCTACAGGTCAGCCCCACGTGAAGCAGACTGTCCAGGGATTTGCCGACGGGAGTGCCTGGGCACGTGGCCAGGCTTGGGGCCTCTATGGATATACGATGATGTATCGCGAGACCCTTCAGCCGCAATATCTCGAGCAGGCCAGGCACATCGCCCGTTTCATTGCTTCACATCCCAGTCTGCCCGAAGATGGTATCCCTTATTGGGATTTCGACGCTTCCAACATTCCCGATGCTCCTCGCGATGCTTCGGCAGGCGCTGTTATGGCTTCGGCGTTCATCGAGCTCAGCCAGCTTGACCCCACAGCCGATGCAGCCCAGTGGCTTCAGTTGGCCGAAAGGCAGCTGCGTTCGCTCACCTCGCCGGCCTATCTTGCCAACGTAGGAGAAATTGGAGGATTCATCCTGAAGCACAGCGTGGGTTCTCTGCCAGGAAATAGCGAAATCGATGTGCCCCTCACCTATGCCGACTATTACTATGTCGAGGCCTTGCTCCGCATGAAGCGACTGCTGGCCCTGCCTTCGCCTCAGTGCGATCGTCAGACTTGGGTTGATGCACTCACTCGCATTGCCACTCCCGTGCTGAAGAATCTGGCCGAGGGAACGCTCAAGAGCAGTTTCCCGTTCGAATCGCTCTCCACCGATCCCGACCGCCGCGAGGTATCGCTGCTCGAAGCTGTAGGCCGCACGCTCTGTGGCATTGCTCCATGGCTTGAACTGGGACCCGATGCCTCTCCCGAAGGTCAGAAGCGCGCCGAAATGATCGAGCTTGCTGTGCGTGGCCTGCGCAATGCCGTCGATCCCAAATCGCCCGACCACCTGCGCTTTACGGCCAACAGGCATCGTCAGCCCTTGGTCGATGCTGCTTTCCTTGCCGAAGGACTGCTGCGTGCTCCCACACAACTGTGGGGCAATCTGGACAAGACCACGCAACAACGATTGATCGGAGAACTCAAGGCCAGCCGTAGCATCGTTCCCTACGAAAGCAACTGGCTGCTCTTCGCTTCCATCATCGAAGCTGCACTGCTTGAGTTCGATGGCAAATGTGACGAACAACGCCTCAACTATGGAGTAGAACGATTCCGCAACGAATGGTATAAAGGCGATGCCTGGTATGGCGACGGCACCGACTTCCACCTCGATTATTACAACAGCCTCGTCATCCAACCCATGCTCACCGAAGTGCTGATGGTGATTGAAAAACATAACAGGAAGCATGCCGATTTTCTCAACACGCAGCAAGTACGTTTGGGACGTTATGCCGAACAGTTGGAACGTATGATTTCTCCCGAAGGCTCCTATCCCGTCATCGGACGAAGCATCTCTTATCGCTTTGGCTCTTTCCATGCGCTCAGCGATGCCGCCCTTTTGCATATCCTTCCTTCTCGTGTCAATCCTGCGCAGGTCAGATGTGCACTCACGGCCGTCATCAGGCGTCAACTTAGCCAGCCAAACACTTTCGACCGCAATGGTTGGCTGCGCGTAGGATTTACGGGTGCTCAGCTCCACATTTCGGAGGACTACATCAACACAGGTAGCGAATACCTCTGCTGTGCTGCATTCTGTGCCCTCGGTCTGCCCGTCACCGATGCATTCTGGTCGAATCCCTACACTCCATGGACCAGCCTGAAAGCTTGGACAAACATTGACGTCCCTGCCGACCACGCCATCAGATAAGCACATCGCATCAGCTTTGATTGCGAGAAAAGCGAAATAGGCAGCAGCATACAGATTTGGCATATAGAATCTGTATGCTGCGATTGTATCGGTCCAATTTACGATTGCGAATTGGACGTTTCCTGTGGGAGCATACAGATTTGGCATATCAAATATGTATGCCGCGGTCGCAGCGGGCCAATTTACGATTGTGAATTGGACCCATCCTGTAGGAGCATACAGATTTGGCGTAACAAATATGTATGCCGCGATCGTAGCGGTCCAATTCACGATAGTAAATTGGACTCATCCTGCAGGAGCATACTGATCTGGTCTATCAAATATGTATGCCGCGGTCGCAGCCGTCCAATTTACGTTCGTGAATTGGACCCATCCTGCAGGAGCATACTGATTTGGCGTATCAAATATGTATGCCGCGGTCGTGGCGGTCCAATTTACGATTGTGAATTGGACCCATCATCAAAGAGTATGTAAAATCCCCCGTCAAAGCAATTGCCATGGCGGGGGATTATTATGAATCCGCAATGAGGGGAATTAATTGAGTTTCTCAACAGCAGCCTGAGCAACGATAAACGTGCTTGATGGCAGTATAATCTATTTCTTGCACCATCTTTCGATATACTCATAATCATAGCCTTTTGGACCCGAATAGATTACTCCATTTGGGTTTGCCTTGAATAACTCAATCTTTTCAAGAGCTTGGTTAAGATTACCTGAGTGTATGTCCATCATTAGATCGTAAATGCGGCAGGTTCGCCCCGATGGGCAGAAAACATCGGGATTGGGATTCTCGCTGAGGAATTGAGCAATGTCTGCTTCTATGGTATTGAACGTGTCCTCCCATCGGGCGATCACATCATCTTCTGTGTAAACCGGAATTTTGTCTTTATCAAAGACAACGTACTTCTTTATGTCTATGCCTGAAACGGCATAAGTTCCATTACCTCTTAAACTTTTGGGTGCTTTCTTGTTTTCCGGCATCTCAAATATGTCCCACCATAAGTCATCAATAAAGTATGGCTTCACGGAAAGCTCCACCTGCTCCAAGACCAAATGACACAAGCTGAAATAGTAGCCGGAATCTATTTTCCAATTGAGGTAGTCGCATTGTTTCCAACCAAAGCTCTTCGCTACCTGCTTCCTACACTTATTTGATACTTTCTCCAATGCGTTACGTGCTCTTGATTCTTCTCGGGTCATAATTTCAAATTCCGATTTATCTGTATATCTTATTAAAAAGAACCTGCCCAACAATGGACAGATCCCCAAACATTATGCAGAATTCAATTTATTCCTCTATTAGATATATTAAAAACCAACCAGCGATATCAGCAGCACAGAATTCGCCATTGATGAATGACACTTTCCATGGATGATAAGCCTTCAACAGACCTTCCATCTCTGTCGCAAGTCGCTGATTATCGCTGGGTTTGAGGACTTTTACTTCACATTCCTCAAGAATCCCTTGACTATTTACGCGAGCCTTTTCGATACTGAACACGATGCGCTCGGCATTTGCCAGTTCAGGATATAGTTCAATGTGTATCGGGAATAACCTTCTCAGCTCTGTGTTATTCTTTACTTTATCAAAAGAAAATCCGTCTATGACGTAATTGTGATATACCTTCTTTCCGACAACTATTCCTTTGTCGATGCTAATGATTTGTTCTTCTTCATAATTCCGCTCAAAGCCCATATGCTGATAGTAAATCACTTTGCCTTTAGCCACGCGGATATCTCCCGTCAGCCAGCTACTCACAATATGATCTCCCGTGACATACTTCTTGAACACACGAAATAAAGTGGCGGATGGCATGCGTTTAACCTTGTCATCCTTGGTGTCTGAGTCATATTGCATATATCGGATGCTGTCCAGGTAGAGCACATCCTGCTTGATACTCCAATAGGCTGTGAATCCATCCCAGTTGGAAGTGTAAATGGATCGTTCTGTGGGGAGCACGGCTTGTAAATCGTGGTATAGCAAAGAGTCTATACGTATTGGTCTGCCCAATAACACCCAACGGGTACCATCAATATATATTATGTCACCTTCTTGACCTGTTGCACTTGCTGCAATTGCAAAAATCAGATATTGAATGAATAAAAGGACTCTTTTCATAATACAAATTACGATTAATTTTAAACTACTATCTAAGCTATGCTCTATTACTTGCAACCAGATACGAGCATTATTTACTGAGTAACTAGGACGCTGCGGCAAAGATACTGAAAAAATTCCGAACCTCCAAACAAATCCCCCAAAAAACGGATATTTTGTGACGTTTTAGCACTGAAATCGTCGCAACCCATCTAGCGGCCATAAAAAAGGGACCTGTCCAACAATGGACAGATCCCCAAACATTATGCAGGAGAAATGATTATTCCTCTATTGGATATATTAAAAACCAACCAGCGATATCAGCAGCACAGAATTCGCCATTGATGAATGACACTTTCCATGGATGATAAGCCTTC
>JAZQBS010000185.1:0-3353 GCA_045545875.1 Bacteroidales bacterium | reverse complement strand
ATATTGCCAGCGGTTGAGGTTCAATGGACGATTCTCAACGGGGCCTACCGTATGCTTCCATTGATAACGATCGGCGAGATCGGTGCCTTCGACGATGCAACCGCCTGGGAAACGGAAGATGCCGGGATGCAGGTCATAGAGCGCTTGGGCAAGATCCTGACGCATACCACCGGGACGATCTTTCCATGTCTTCGCGGGGAAGAGGCTCACATGCTCAAGGTCAAGGCTTGGGCCATCGACTGCATTTTGCGGTTTGCGGAATTTGCTGTTGCGCAGGAAGATACGGAGCACGCCATCCTCGCAGGTGGCAAATGGGGTGAGATCCACTTCGTACTTTTCCCATTCGTTGCCTTCGACAGTTATCTTGGCTGATGCAAGTTTGTGCTGGTTGAGGTCGAGTGCCTTGTCGCAAATTTGTACCTCGAAATATGCCTTGTTGCCGGCTTCTTCGGGCACGCGGGCATAGACCGAGAACTTGTAGGTCTCGCCCTTCTTGACCGAGATGCCAAAGAAGCCTTCGTTCTCGATGGCTGTATGCTTGACGCGATGGCCTGAGAAATTGAGGCGGGCATAGTGCGGATTGCGGTCGAAGGGACCGTCGTCGCGAATCTCGACATTGCCAGTCGTATTCCATCCCATCCAGGGATTCTCAAATTCGAACGAGCGGTTCTTGACCATTTCGGCATAGAGGCCGCCATCGGCTCCGAAGTTGATGTCCTCGAAGAAGATGCCGTACATCGTGGGCTGGATTACTGCACCAGGCTTGGCCGTCTGGATGTCGAACGTATGTGTAACTTGTGCTGTGACGGGGCTGCAGAGAGCGGCAGCAAAGAGTGTCAATAGAGATAAGCGTTTCATAATATTGAAGTGTTTTTTAATCCTCGTCGAATTTCAGCTCGCCTTTTTTCCAGGCATTGTACTTATCAGCCAGAAGGGCAATGAATTTGCTGATTTGTTGCATGGCAACCTTGGTTTGCTCACTGATTTCACGCTTCTGCATATTGAGGATCATAACCCCATAGAGAGCCGTGAAGCAGGTCTCGAGTTCGCCAAGTTTGTTTTCTCCTTCTCGTACACGGAGTTCCACGATGTAGGGGAGGGTCGAGTAGAAGCAAGAGGTGTAGATGGCATCGTGCCCATCCTTTAGCAGGCGTAGGTGCAAGTCGGTCATATCGGAGAGAACGTTCGTATTGATCTGAAGGTGCCCACTTTGCCTTTTGCCTTCGCTGAGCATCATATCGCGCAGTTCGAGATACCATTGGCGGATGGCAGGAAGTTGCTCATCGGGGACGATGCTCTTGAATCGGCTTACGAGGAGTTGGTCGATGCGGTCATCGTCCAGGTCGCAAGCACGGAGCAAGTCCTCAACCTGCCACATATATAATAGGTACTCGGCGATGTTTTCTTTTCTCTTTTGTTGTGCTATGATCATTGGCTGCGTTATTTGTTTTTGATGTGTGCCTTGTCGATGCCGTGCACCTTCTTGAGTTCGGTACAAATCTTGTTCACTACCTTGGTGTCGCCCGTATTGAAAGTGATGTAGCCCTTGAAGAGACCATCCTTGCTTTCAATATGGATATTGACGATGTTGCAAGAACATATTTCGCCGATGACGTGGGTGATGGTATTGAGCAGACCCTGTGCATCGATGCCGGAAAGTTCGATGGTAGTTGAACGAGGAATGTATTCCTCCTTGGGCGGCTGTACCTTTTTCTTCTTTTTCTTGGTGACAATGCCGATAAGGTTGGAGAACATGCCTTTCTTCTTGGGCGTTTCGAGGGAGGCTGGGTCAATCTTCATATTGGTCCTCAACCAGCCGCGAATCTTGGCACGGGCTTTTGTCGTGGTTACCCAATTGAACCACTCCTTGGTTACCATCTCCTTGTCGGATGTGATGATCTCGACCTGCTGACCATTTTCAAGCGTTGTGTTGAGCGGTTTCAGTTCGTGGTCAATGCGTGCGGCTTCGGCGTGGATGCCGATGTCAGTGTGGATGGTGAAGGCAAAGTCGAGGGCTGTGGCTTCCTTGGGCAATTGGGTGAGTTCTCCCTTTGTGGTGAAGACATAGATCGACTTCGAAAGCACGTTGAGGTTGATCTGTGCAAGGAAGTCCATAGCATTGGGCGCAGGATTGTCGAGGATATCCTTGATGTCCTTCATCCACTTGCCAAGATCATTATCCGAAATCTTGCCGGATTTGTACTTCCAATGGGCAGCATCGCCTTCCTCGGCCTTCTCATTCATTCTTTCTGAACGAATCTGTACTTCGATCCAGTTGTTGTCGGGTCCCATGATGGTCACCTGCAGTGCCTGATAACCCGATTCCTTGGGATGGGAGATCCAGTCGCGGATGCGGTCGGGGTGTATCTTGTAGATGCTGGTCAGGACGTTGTAGATGCGCCAGCAATCGGTCTTTTCGTTCTCAGGACTGGAGGGTGTGAAGACAATGCGGGCAGCATACAGGTCGTAGATTTGATCGAAGGAGATGTGTTTTTTCTTCATCTTTCGCCAGACGGAATATATCGTCTTGATGCGGTAGGTGAAGGTGTATTTCAGACCAAGGTCGTCGAGCAGCGATTTGACAGGGGCTGCGAAGGTGGTGAAGAGCAACTTGTAGTTCTCTTCGGCTTCGTGCATCAGGTTCTTGAGCCGTTGGTATTCTTCAGGGTGGTTGTATTTCAAGCCGAGGTCTTCGAGCTCCTTCTTGATGTTGTAGAGCCCCAGGCGATCGGCGATAGGTGCATAGAGCGACATTGTTTCGGTGGCAACGCGTTTCTGTTTTTCTGCCGGAAGCGCTTCCAATGTGCGCATGTTATGCAGTCGGTCGGCTACCTTGACCAGAATGACACGAACGTCGTCGGCAATGGTGAGAAGAAGGTTGCGGAAATTTTCAGCTTGTTCTTCCGAAGTGGCGATTAATGACATATTGTCTTCGTCGGACTCTTCGTTCAGGAAACGGAAATTCTTGCCCGAGATGTGGGTGAGACCTCGTACGAGGCGACCAATGTAAGGTCCGAATTCCCGCTCCACGTCTTCGAAGGTGCTATGTTGCAGATTGACCACATCGTGAAGCAAAGCGGCAGAGATGCTGGTGCTGCCCAAACCGATTTCGCGGGCAACGATACGAGCCACAGCCAAAGGATGACAGATATATGGATCCCCATTAAGGCGTCGGTCGCTGCCGTGCGCATTTTTCGCAAAGTCGAAAGCCCTTTTGAGCAGTTCCGACTTGTCGCCGTTGCGCGTATGCTTGTAGTCTTCAAGCAGACCTTCAAACTCCTTCTGTATCATCTCCTCCTCTTCAGGAGTGATAGGTTTGGGAGTCGCCTGCGGCTCAGGTTCCTTTTCTGCCT
>JAZQBS010000184.1:0-4348 GCA_045545875.1 Bacteroidales bacterium | reverse complement strand
CCCTTCCTTTCTGTGACCCAAGGAGTTGTCATAGCCCTTTGTCTTCCTAAGACCGCTTGGCCTCCGACTTTGGAACTTGCTCACGGCCACCAGCGTCACGCCCTCAGGGATGGTGGCGCGTATGGATTGTAGATTTTCCTTGATCATTGTTCTTTCACCTCCTTCACCTCGAGGCCATAGACGTCCATGAGGGTGGTTTCGGCGATGGTGTTGATCTCCCAGTCGCTCATCGTGCCCTTCATGCCGTCGTTGAGGTTCTTCACAGCCTCTTGGAACGAACGAGCCTGCACGAGCATGGTGCTGGCCGACTTCTTCTCGAGGCCCGACTTCTCGTCAAGGGTGATGAACATTACCTTGCAGCGATACCACTTGTCGCCATCGGGATCCTGGAAGAGTTCTGAGATGCGTGCCTTCTTCACGGCAGTCACCTCAAACTCGCCGCTGATGAATGGGGTCATTTCTTCGATGATGCGGGCTTCGGCGTCGGTGAAGGTCATTGCATCGACGAGGTATGCCTCGGTAACTTTCTTCTGTGTTCCGGTTTCGAGTGTCTTCTCATATTTTACCTTGCACTCAAACCAATTGTTCATTGCCATATCTTAAAATTTTTATTTGTTGATACTCTTGTTAATACTCTCAATATAGTCGAGCAGTTCGTCGCGGCCTGTTCCCTTTTCGGCGCTGGTGGCAAAGATGGGGGGCAGTTCCTCCCAATCCTGCATCAGACGTTCCTTGTAAGCCTTGAGGTTCATGGCCCACTGTCGCTGGCTCAGTTTGTCAAGTTTGGTGAAGACGATGGCGAAGGGGATGCCGTTTTCGGCAAGCATCGCCATGAATTCCAGGTCGATCTTCTGCGGCTCGTGTCGGCTGTCGATGAGGAGCATGAGGCAGGTGAGCTGCTGTCGGCCCATGATGTAGCCGTTGATGAGGCGGTTGAGTTTCTCCAGTCCCGTCTTTCCGATGCGTGCATAGCCATAGCCCGGCAAATCCACGATGTACCACTCGTCGTTGATGTTGAAGTGGTTGATGAGCAGCGTCTTGCCCGGCTTCGACGAAGTTTTTGCCAAACCCTTGCGTTGGGTCAGCATGTTGATGAGGCTCGACTTGCCCACATTCGAGCGGCCTATGAAGGCATACTCCGGCAATTTCGTGTCGGGACACTTGCGCCAATCGGTGTTGCTGATGACGTATTCAGCCTTCTTGATGTCCATAAATATACTATTAAAATGTAATTTCGCGGGCGCAAAGATAAGACAAATTTTCCGAATACCCAAATTTTTCCCCCTTTTTTTGCGTTTTGTTTGGCAGGTACAAAAATTTTTTCTATCTTTGCCCGCGTTTTTTATATGAACGCGTATATTTAAAAATAAGTATGAATAAAAACACCGTAATTGGAACTCTTCTGATGTGTGCCCTGTTGTTCGGGTACATGTATGTCAGTCAACCCACGCCCGAGCAGATTGAGGCAGCACGTCGCTACAACGACTCCATCGCCCGTGCCAATGCCGAAGCAGCCGTCAAGGAGGTTACCGAAGCAGCTACGGCCGACTCTATCCTCGGCGAAGAGGCCACTGTGCAGGACAGTGCGCAAATCGCTTTGCTCGATAGCCTTAACAATGTGAAACTCCTGCAGACCTATGGAACCCTTGCCGAATGCACTCAGGGTACCGAGCAGAAGGTCGTCCTCGAAAACAATGTCCTTCGTCTGACCATCTCCACCAAGGGCGGACAGATCGAGGAAGCCGTACTCAAGCAGTACGACGACTATCAGGGCGACACCCTCGTGGTTTTCACCGAAAAGAACAACGACCTCTATTATACACTCAACACCCCCAAGGGTTCGTTCAACACCGACAAGTTCTATTTCGACCCCGTCAACGTCACCGACACCACGGCCACCCTTCGCCTCCGTGCCTCCGATGGTGCTGAGTTCAACTTTGTCTATGCCCTTACCGGTCCCGACAGCTACCTGGTCAACTACAGCATCGAGACCAAGAACATCGAGGACATGATCAACGACCGCACCGTGCTGATGAACTGGCGTCAGTCGCTGCCCCGCACCGAGCTTGGTCGTGACTTCGAAGGCCGCTATTCGCAGATGTACTACAAGTATTCGGGCCATTCCACCGAGGACCTTTCAAGCAGTTCACGCGATGATGAGAACCTCGATGGCCGCATGAGCTGGGTGTCTTTCCAGAACCAGTTCTTCTCCACCATGTTCATCACCAACGACCTCTTCACTGCAGGCCGTCTCACCAGCGAACCCGTCAAGGAGGAGGAAGACCCCAACGTCATCAAGCGTTACGCTGCCGAGAACCTTGAGTTCGAACTCGACACCAAGGCTGCCTCGCAGACCATCCCGATGTGCTTCTACATCGGCCCGAAGGACTACTGGATGCTCGACGACATGAACGACCTGGCTGCCGGCTTCATTGGCAAGCAGAACGAGGACCTCGACCTCGAGGATTCGTTCTACCTCGGCTGGCGTTTCATCGTCCACTACATCAACTCGTGGGTCATCATCCCGTTGTTCCACTTCATGGACAAGTTCATCTCGTCCTACGGCATCATCATCCTCTTGATGACCCTCTTCATCAAGCTCATCACTCTGCCGATGACCTACAAGTCGTACAAATCGACGGCTCGTATGCGTATCGCCAACCAGATGCCCGAAGTGCAGGCCCTCAACGAGAAGTACCCCGACCAGGCCGATGCCATGCAGAAGCAGCAGGAGATGATGGCGCTCTACAGCAAGATGGGTGTTAGCCCCACGGGCGGCTGTCTGCCTATGCTCATCCAGTGGCCTGTGCTCATCGCACTCTTCTATTTCTTCCCGACGTCCATCGAGCTGCGTCACCAGCCCTTCCTTTGGGCCGACGACCTTTCGACCTACGATGCCTTCCTCACCTGGGACACCAACATCCCGATCTTCGGCAATCACCTCTCGCTCTTCTGCCTCCTCATGACCGCTGTCAACATCCTCTACACCTGGATTATGCAGAAGCAGACTCCTTCTAGCCAGACTATGCCCGGAATGAAGTGGATGATGTACCTCATGCCGCTGATGTTCCTCTTCTTCCTCAACAACTATTCGGCAGGTCTTTCCTACTACTACTTCCTTTCGACCCTCTTCGGCATCATCATCACCTACGGCATCCGTTGGTCGATGAACGAGGACAAGATCCTTGCCGAGATGAAGGAGAACCTCAAGAATCCCAAGAAGGCAAAGCCCGGCAAGAAGGCCTCCGGTTGGGTAGCTCGTCTGCAGGAGATTCAGCGCGAACAGGAGCGTCAGATGAAGAAGCAGCGCGAAGAGCAGCAGCGTAAGCTTCGTCGCTGATCGCAACTATTCTGTACAAGCAATTTCCTCATTAGATTTCCTCAAAGATTTCTATTCGAAGAATATAAACAATCACCGGACCGTTTCAGACGCTCAACGTCAGGAGCGGTCCAGTATTTGGTTTAATTATGCATCTTTCACCCGCCCTTCAGGAAGCCTACACCAGTGAGCACCTCTCTGCACGCCAGGCCCAGCGCCAGGCGCAGTTCATCGCGTGGGGCCCTATGGTGTTCCAGGTAAGTCGTCTGATGATCAAGTTTGGCATCCTCGACTTGCTGCGCGACAACATCGACGGCCTGACGCAAGCCGAAATCGTGAAAGCCACGGGCCTTTCCGACTATGCCGTGAAGGTGCTCCTCGAGGCATCGCTCTCCATCGGCACCGTGCTTGTCGATGCCGGCACCGACCACTTCACCATTTCCAAGACGGGCTATTTCCTGCTCACCGACGCCTCCACGCGTGCCAACCTCGACTTCAACCACGATGTCAACTACGAGGGTTTGTTCCGGCTCGAAGAGTCATTGCGCGAAGGTCGTCCTGCGGGTTTGGAGCATTTCGGCCCATGGCCCACGGTCTATGAAGGGTTGTCCGAGCTGCCTCCCCAGGTGCAGCGCAGTTGGTTCGGCTTCGACCATTTCTACAGCGACGTCTCGTTCCCGCAGGCGCTTCGTATCGTCCTCGACGAGATGCAGCCCCGCACCTTGCTCGACGTGGGCGGTAACACCGGACGTTGGGCGTTGCAGTGTGTGGCCCATTCGCCCTCGGTCGAAGTCACCATCGTCGATCTGCCCCAGCAGCTGGCGGTGATGCGCACGCAGACCCAGGGCCTCCCGGGCGCCGACCGCATCCACGGCTTCGGCATGAACCTGCTCGACCCCAAGGCCGAGTTCCCCACCGATCGCCACTACGACGTCATCTGGATGTCGCAGTTCCTCGACTGTTTCAGCCCCGAGCAGATCGTCTCCATCCTCAGTCGTGCCGCCCGCATCATGGATGCCGACAGCCGCC